>NZ_JBQCUX010000009.1:0-99211 GCF_051962875.1 Neisseria sp. P0007.S010
CTTCCCTGTTTTAACAGGGTTTTTATTTTATAAAAAATACAATCAAACTTCCTACACAATCCATACATACAAAAAAAACACAAAACAAAGGCCGTCTGAATTGCTCTTTCAGACGGCCTTTTTTATGTTTTCTATTTATCCAATACGTTGAAGGACAATTTCTAGGACAAATTTACTGCCCACATAGGCAAAAATCAGACTGACAAATCCGACAATAGTCCAAACGGCGGCTTTTTTGCCGCGCCATGCGGTCATGCTGTGTTTCAACAATAATGCGCCATAAATCAGCCACGACATAATACTGAAGATGGTTTTATGCGTGAAGGTCATCGGCTTGCCGAAAATAGTTTCTGCAAAAAACGTACCGCTGATTACAGAATAGGTCAATAAAACGAAACCTGCCCACATACCTTGAAACATAAGTTTTTCCAAACTCAATAATGGCGGCAAGAAGCTAACCAATGCGGAAAAACGGCGTTTGTGCAGATTGCGGTCGAGCAAAAGGATCAGGATGGCAAATAAGGTAACGATGCCAAATAGTCCGTATGCTAGCAATGATGATGCGATGTGCGACAGCGGCAATAAGTCTACGATTTGACGACCTGAAAAATCCCCTGGGAAGAGGAAACCCAATAATAAGGTCAATGCGGCGCAGGGATACAATAAGAGTTGCACTCCGCGCAGACAATAAAAGAAGCTGCCCAAGCAGTACATCATCAGCATCAGCCAGACTATCAGACTGAGCGAATAGCCGAAACCGGTAATCAATACCCTATCCTGCAATACTGGGAACATCAATGCTGCGCCATGTACCAATAATGCGCCGCTCAAAATCAGCAGCTCGGTTTTCAGCGGGTAAGACTTATTATTGTGCTTTTTATGTTGCAACCAGGAAAATGCGCCCAATCCGGCATACACCAGCATAAGGCAGATTAAGACAATCGGCATAAATATCTTTCTCAATAGACATGTGAACACTAGACGGACAGCCGGCAGGGTTTCAGACGGCCTTGGTGTGCGTGTTTGTGTTCTTGAAGCATAACTTCGGACTATCGTGTAAAATAATCCGAATTTTATTTTAACAAAGAATGCCCTGTATTGGGCAGCTATTCTCATTATCAAGGATAAGTATGTTAGACAACCTGACCAACCGCTTCAGCAAGGTACTTAAAAATATTCGCGGCCAATCAACGCTGACCGAAGACAATATTAAAGAAGCCTTGCGCGAGGTTCGTCTTGCCCTGCTGGAAGCCGACGTTGCATTGCCCGTCGTTAAAGAATTCGTCAACACAGTCAAAGAACAGGCCCTTGGCCAAGAAGTCGTCGGCAGCCTAACGCCTGACCAAGCCTTTATCGGCGTGGTCAACCAAGCCTTAGTCGAACTGATGGGCAAGGAAAACAAAACACTGGATTTGTCGGTTTCACCGCCTGCCATCGTTTTAATGGCCGGTTTGCAGGGTGCCGGTAAGACAACAACCGTCGGCAAACTCGCCCGCCTGCTGAAAAACGATCAGAAGAAAAAAGTTTTGGTGGTATCCGCCGACGTTTACCGCCCTGCCGCGATTGAACAGCTGCGCCTGTTGGCCGAACAGGTCGGCGTGGACTTTTTCCCATCCGATACCAACCAAAAACCGGTTGAGATTGCAACTGCCGCCGTCGATTACGCCAAAAAACATTTTTACGATGTCTTGATGGTCGATACCGCCGGCCGTTTGGCAATCGATGAAGAGATGATGAACGAAATCAAAGCGCTTCATACGGCGGTCAACCCGGTTGAAACTTTGTTCGTTATCGATGCCATGTTGGGTCAGGATGCGGTGAACACTGCTCAGGCATTTAATGAAGCCCTGCCGCTGACCGGTGTCGTATTGACCAAGATGGACGGCGACTCGCGCGGCGGTGCGGCATTGTCCGTACGCCATGTAACCGGCAAACCGATTAAATTTATCGGTGTCGGCGAAAAAATCAACGGCCTCGAACCTTTCCACCCCGACCGTCTTGCCAGCCGTATCCTCGGCATGGGCGACGTATTGACCCTGATTGAAGACGTTCAAAAAGGTATTGATGAAGAAGCCGCCGCCAAAATGGCGAAAAAGCTGCAAAAAGGCAAAGGCTTCGACCTCAACGACTTTAAAGAGCAAATCCAACAGATGCGCAATATGGGCGGCTTGGAAAACCTAATGTCAAAAATGCCTGGCGAACTGGGTCAAATATCGAAACAAATCCCCGAAGGCACGGCTGAAAAAGCGATGGGCAAAGTAGAAGCCATCATCAACTCGATGACTCCAAAAGAACGCGCCAACCCTGCCCTGCTCAAAGCCAGCCGCAAACGCCGTATTGCAATGGGCGCGGGTACGACCGTGCAGGAAGTGAATAAATTGCTCAAACAGTTTGAACAAATGCAACAAATGATGAAGATGTTCAGTGGCAACGGTTTGGGCAAACTGATGCGTTTGGCCAAAGGCATGAAGGGAATGAAAGGCATGTTCCCAGGTTTGTAAGCTAATTTTACAGAAAACGCCGTCTGAAAAGTTTCAGACGGCGTTTTTATTTTTACTCTAGCAAGAATTACTATTCACATATAACTATGAAATCTATTCCTTTTAAGGATTTTCATAGCGTACCGATGCCTCTTCCAACATTTCCCATTGGCCACCACTACCATGGTAGGTTTCGGCACCAAGACTGAAAACGGCATTGCAGTGCGTACATTGAAAATAATGTACCACGAAATCGTTCCAACCATATATGTCACGATTACCCTGAGAATCAGTATGGGTAATGTAACCGCTATTGGCAATGGTTTTAGCAAAATCAAGGCTGGGACCATAAACTTTGGCGTAGGCTGGGGTAATGTCGATGAGCGTGCCGTCTGCTAAACGATCAGAGGCTCGCAGTAACATTTGCGATAATTCTTTCGGAACCCTGATACGAACGGTAGGTCGCAGGTCAGAACAGTAATCACACATTGTTTGGATCTTTCAGCATAGTAAAGGAAAACGAAGTGGAAGGAGCGCGAAATCCTTGCTTATTCAATCCTCAACTTATTGCGGCTTTTTCTGCTCTTCGCGTACTTTGTCCACTAACTGGTCAATCGTGGTCATGCCGGACTGCCAGTCTTTAAATTCAACTTGGTATTTGCCGCCGACGATAACGGTTGGTGTACCGCTGATTTGGAATTTATTGGTCAACTCTTCCATTTGAGCCGCACGCGCTTGGCTTTCGGGCGCTTCAAATGCAGCCAATACTTTTTTACCGTCAAACGCGGTTTGCTCGGACAACCATTTTTTCAGGGTATCGGTATCGGCCAAGTTAATTTTTTGGTTAACCATCGCATCGAAAATATGGCTGTTGGCTTTATCTGATTCACCGGCCATTTCCACTGCGGCCGCCAAACGTGCCAAAGGTTTCATTTCATCACCCCACACGACATGCTCCCGGCGCATATAGGTATCGTCTTTAAACGTTTTGATGTGCTCGCTCAAAACCGGCTCAAGATGGGCGCAATGCGGGCAGAAGTAGCCGAAGAATTCCAATACTTCGATTTTGCCGGCCTGCTGTTGCGGAATCGGATTGGACAATACGGTGTAATTGACACCTTCGGTCAATGCGGCAGGGGCTGCCGGAGCGGATGTGTTGCTTTGGGCGCTGTCTGCCGGAACGCTGGTTTCCGCCTGTTTGCCGCAAGCGGCCAATGCCAACAGGGTCAATGAAGTCAAAGCTAAGGTTTTCAGTTTCATAGGTATCTCTTTACATTCAAATCAATGGGCGGATTTTATGGCATTTTGTTGGAGGTGTGTTCGATTTGAGTGAAAAAATGTGTTTAGTTTTATTTCAACCTTTATAAAAGGCCGTCTGAAATATGGCTTAGATCATAGCCTTATTTTCAGACGGCCTTTGCCTGATTTCATCAGAAACGGTAATTTACCCGGGAAGTATAGCCGCGCGGATTACCCGGCATGGCATCCGAACGCCAATATTTTTGATTGAACAGATTGCCGACGGCGAAAGTGAGGTTCAGGTTTTTGCGGTTCCAGCCGAGCATGGCGTCGGTTCGGACGAAGCCGGGAAGCGTGGTGACTTCTTTGTTTCTTGAATCGTAGCCGTAGCGTTTGCCCGTACCGGTTACGCCGATTTCGCCGTAGAGGTTTTCGGTCGGCGTGTAACGGAAGAACAGGTTGCCAGTAACGTTGCTGGTGTTGTCCAAATGGATGCCCAAGCGGTCGGGATTTTCTTTGTCTTCAACGACTTTCGCCTGCATCACGCCCAACGAACCGCGCAGGTAGAGTTTTTTGGGGATGATTTGTCCGATGGCGGACAGTTCCACACCGCGCGAACGGTGTTTGCCGCCGACAGCCCAAGTGTAGGGATCATTTTGCGCGTCGGGACGGTAGCGGATATTGAAGCGTTCGATTTGGTAGGCGGACAATGTGGTGCTGAGGCGGTCGTCCAGCCAACTGCTTTTCACGCCGGTTTCGTATTGGCGGGTGTATTCGGGATCGGCGTTGAACACGGCGGAAGACGAAGTGTCGATGCTCAAATAGCCGTCGCGTCCGCCATAAGGTGCGAAGCCTTTGTTATACGAGGCGTAGAGCGTGTGGGCAGGCGTTACGTTCCACACTGCGCCGATGTTGGGGCTGAACGAATGGCCGCTGTATTGACGGCTGCTGCCGGTGAGTTTGTTTTCGGAATTAAAGGTGTATTTGTCGTAACGGCCGCCGAGGACGAATTTCAAGTCGGGCGTGGCGGAGAAGATGTTTTGCACAAAGATGCCGTAGGAGTCGGCTTTGTGGCGGTTTTGGGTGAGGACGGGTTGCAGCCTGCCCGAAGCCGGCCAGCTTGCGCGGTCGTAGGGGTTGATGGAGGCTGTAAAGGCGCGGCTGAAACCCAATGTCGGGTTGCGGTGTTCGCGGCTGTAGTCCATGCCTACGGTCAGGTGGTTTTCAAAACGCCCAATGTGGTAGTCGCCATTGAGCGTGAAGTTGGACGACAGGGTTTTGTTTCGGTCTGCTGCCAGGCGTAGTTGCGCTTGATGCGGATGCCGTTTTCGCTGCCTGCATAGAAATGGTCGAAATCCTGCGCCGCCGTACGGTGGGCGAGCTGCCATTGGGCACGCCATTTGTCGTTGAAGGCGTATTCAAGATCGGAACGCCAGACTTGCAGCTTGTCTTTGACAAAATCGTTCGGGTGAGCAAAACCCATGCGATAAGGCAGTCCGAAGCGGTCGTACACGGACTTGGTCGGGCTGCGGTCGGGTGTGCGCTCCACATTGTCATAGGTGTATTGCCCCGTCCATTTCAAGCCGTTGTCGAGTTTGACGGTAATGCTGGGCGAAACCATGACGTTTTTGCTGTCTATGCCGCTGCGGAACGAATTGGCGCGCCCGACTTCGCCGGTGAGGCGGATGGCGACGTTTTTGTTCAGCACTTCGTTGATGTCCATATTCAAGCTGCGGTTTGCCCACGAGCCGTAAACCGCTCCGATGTTGCGGCTTTGTTTGAAGTTGGCGTATTTGCTGACCATGTTGATGACACCGCCGCCGTTGGTACGCCCGTAAAGCACGGAGGACGGGCCTTTCAGGATTTCCACGCGCTCGATGTTGGCGGTGCTGCGGCGCACTTGTCCGCTTTCGCGCACGCCGTCGCGGTAAATATCGGATGCATCGGCTTGGAAGCCGCGCAGGAAAATGCTTTCGCCGCGCATATCGTAGGCAGCGTCAATACCGGCGTTGCCTTCGAGGATGGAACTCAAATCGTTCGTGCCGTAATTTTTGTTTTTCTGGATATTGAGCGTATCAACGGTTTGCGGCGTTTCTTTGATGAGCTGTCCGTTGCGGGTAACGGCGGCTTCGTCGTAATTGATGTAGCCTTTGAGTACGCTGGTGTCGGACTATCCGACCACGGTAACGGTGGGTAGGGTGGCGGTGTAATGTTCACCATTGTCCTGCGTATCGGCGGCAGCGACAGGGAAGGAAGCAATAATCAACGTGGGTAATAAAGCTAAATGAAATGGTATTTGCATTTTTATACTCAATTTAACGAAACAACCGAATTATATTGCCTCATAAAAGAAATGAGAATAGTTTCTTTTAATTATATTTAACATGATATTTGCAAACAAAGGCCGTCTGAAATACATATAGGTTTCAGACGGCCTTCGTTTATTAATATTAATAGATACTGCTACACTACTTACTCAACAACATTTCCTGCATCAGCTTCATGCCCCATTGCCAGCCGCCGAGTGCGCCGTTTAACTGGCCGGAATGCGGCGATTGAAGCAGACGAGCGTTCCACCGGTCGGCCTGCTCTTGCGCCCAATCGCGTGGCGTGCCGTTTGTTTCGGCGATAACCAACGCTGTGCGGCAAGGGCAGCGGACACGTTGGAACGTATGGATTTCGTCCTCGGGAAAAGCTTCTGGGCACGGCGAGACCAAAATAATATTGGTCAGGCGTTTTTGCGTCATGATGTCGGCTTGGTACAACCATGCCAAAAATGCGGACACGCCTGCACCATGAGCCACGACGGCAATATTTTTGCTGACGATATGGTTGAAGGCCGTCTGAATGGCGTGTTGCCATTCGGAAATGGTTTGCTGACTATCGGCTTCGGCGGTTTGAACAATCGGATAGCTGACCGCCCAGCGGTCTATCCACATTTCCGCTTCATCCGCATCACGTATCAGAAATAGTGCCATTTCTTCGAGTTCGAAGCTCTGCATTTCAGACGGCCTATTTGAGCAAGTCGTTAAGTGTAAATGCAATCAGCAATGCAGCAGGCACGCTGAGGATGGCACAAGTTGCCAGGCAAAGTACGATGTTAGCCACCAGCCGCCAGCCCTTCCAAGCAAAGCATTTGGCCGCAATCAGCAGGCAAGGCAGGGAAAACAGCAGCCATACCAACGCCCAAGTCGGATTGGCCTTGGTCGGGGCAACCCAGCCGGACATCCGCGCCAACATAAACACCGCCCACACCAGCATAGGCAATACAAATGCCGCCACGACCCACGCCGCGCCTACGCCGGTTTTGCCGTTTATATTCCAATCATATTTACCAAAAACCTTATTCGGCAACATAGTCATACTCCACAACTAAAGGGGCGTGATCCGAGAATTTCTCGTCTTTATAAACATGTGCGGAAACGGCTTTGGCGGCCAACTCCGGCGTCACCATCTGATAATCGATACGCCACCCGACATCTTTCGCATACGCTTGTCCGCGGTTGCTCCACCAGGTATAGCCCGGAACATCCGGATAAAGTGTGCGCCACATATCCGTCCAACCGAGCTTGTGGATGACTTTGCCTATCCATTCGCGTTCTTCAGGCAAGAAGCCCGAATTTTTCTGATTGCCCTTCCAGTTTTTCAAGTCGATGTTTTGGTGGGCAATGTTCCAGTCGCCGCAGACGACGATGTCGCGTCCTTCGTTTTTCATGGCTTCGAGCATGGGATAGAACGCGTCCAAAAAGCGGTATTTCACTTGTTGGCGCTCTTCCGCGCTGCTGCCGCTGGGCAGATACAGCGAAATCACCGATAACTTGCCGAAATCGCAACGGACAAAACGGCCTTCTCTGTCAAATTCTTCAATGCCCATGCCGATTTGCACATTGTCGGGTTTGCGTTTGCTGTATACCGCCACGCCGCTGTAACCGCGCTTTTCGGCGCAATGCCAGTAGCCGTACATACCGTGCGGATTTTTCATATCGTCTGACAGATCAGCCTCTTGTGCTTTCAGTTCCTGCACGCAGACGATGTCGGCACCGGAAGCGGCGATGTATTCATAAAAACCTTTTTTATAGGCGGAGCGGATGCCGTTAACATTGGCAGAGATGATTTTCAACATAAGATTTGAGTAATTTTTAAAAACGGATAATAGGATTGAAGTTTTTCAGACGGCCTGCAAGTCATAAACGAATACTTTGGAATTGCGGCCGTTGGCATTGTATTCCTGCCGGCGTTCGGCAGGCAGGTCATCGGCTGAGGCCGTCTGAAAGCCCCGTTCGACAAACCATTCGCCCGTGTGCGTGGATAAGGCAAAAAGCGTTTTGATATTTAAGGCGCGCGCTTTTTGGAACAGATGTTCCAACAGCAATTCACCGTAGCCGCCATCGCGCGCTTCGGGCGACACCACCAGACAGGCCAATTCGCCGCAGTCTGGTTCGGAAAAGGTTTTCAACGCCACGCAGCCGTAAATGTTTTGATCGTGTTCCAATACGGAAAAGCTGGAAATATGGTTTTCCAAATACTCGCGGCTGCGGTGTAACAAGATGCCTTGTTCCGCCAAAGGACGGATTAAGGCGATGATGTGCGGAATGTCGTCGCTGCGTGCCTGACGGATGGAAACAAACGGCTCACGGGCAATAGATGTACCACTGCCCTCGCGGGTAAACAGCTCGCGCAACAGGCTGCCGTCTTCACGGCCGTTGAGAATCTGCACCCGTGATACGCCGTTTTCCAACGCGCCTACCGCCGCATGCAGCAAATCGGCCGGCGCATCGGGATTGTCGTGTATCAATTCCTGCACTTCGCCGACAGACAACGTATTGGCCAACGAACCATCGGCACGGCGGATACCGGCTTCTTCGGTCAAGAAAACCAGCTTCTCTGCCTGCAAAGCCATGGCCACTTCCTGCGCGGTTTCACACATGCTCAGATTGAAGGTTTTGCCGCTGTACGAATGTCCCAAAGGACTGATAAGCACCACCGCGCCACTGTCCAAGCGCAAACGGATTTCTTCCGCGTCGATTTTGCGGACGGTACCGGTATAGCCCATGTCCACGCCGTCGATAACGCCCAACGGACGGGCGGTAATAAAGTTGCCACACGCGATAACCGGCGGCTTGCTCCGTTGTTGTGCAGATACGCTGCTGAACAAGGCGGCTTCGATATCGCTGCGGATAATTCCCGCCACCTGCTTCACTTCCATCAGGGTCGCTTCATCGGTAATCCGTCGGCTGCCGCTGTATTTCGGAACAAAATTCCGACCCGAAGCCAATTTGTCGAGCAAATGCCGCGAACCGTGTACCAAGACCAAACGCAAGCCCAAGCTGGCCAACAGATTCAAATCTGCGGCCAAACGAATCAAGGTTTCGCCTTCCAACAGGCTGTCGGTTACGCCGACCACCATGGTTTTGCCGCGCAAATATTGGATATAGGGCGCGGCTTCACGAAAGCTGGCGACAAAATGGGCGATGGCACTCATAGCAGGGCAAGATAAAAGAGTTGCATAATCAAAACCGTCAGCGCAATCAGCGATGCCAACGTCCAGTTGAAACCGTCCTTGCGCGTTTTGACCGCCGCCTGCTCTTCCGCCTTAGGCTCTTCCTTGATCGCGCTGTTGAGCAAATTGGAAATTTCTTTGCGCGAGAGTTTGGAATGCTTGAGGATTTGCGCGCCGATGTTATGCACGAGGCGCACATCCGTTACCGCCACAGGCAGATGAGCCGGATCGGCCGGCAGGTTGCCCGACAGATAATCCTTGGCCTTAAACATCCCCGAACAACGCGTGCAGACCACAAAACCCTGCGCTACATTCAACTGGGCATCTTTCACCCAATGCGGTGTTTTACAATGAGGACAAGAACAAGCAGGCATGAGTATTTCCGTAAGTGTATTGAATCAAAAATATATATTTTAGCTAATGTTTCAGGCCGTCTGAAACAGTTTTCAGACGACCTGAGCATAATGTTATGGTTTAAACCGCGCCGTAACGTTCGCGATAGGCTTTGACCGGCTCGAAGAAGCTGCCAAATTCGGCATTATTTTGCAAGAGCGTGAACAAGTCGTTCAGGTTGGCAATCGAAACCACCGGCAGGCCGTATTGTTTTTCGACTTCCTGCACCGCCGACAATTCGCCCGTGCCTTTTTCCATGCGGTCGAGCGCAATGGCCACTGCGGCAGGCGTTGCGCCTTCGGCCTCAATCAGTTTGACCGACTCGCGCACGGATGTACCGGCGGAAATCACATCATCGATAATCAGCACGCGGCCTTTCAAAGGCGCGCCCACCAACACACCGCCCTCGCCGTGGTCTTTGGCTTCTTTGCGGTTGTAGGCAAACGGTACGTTTACGCCTTTTTCTGCCAACATCATCGCTGTTGCCGCCGCCAAAATAATGCCTTTATAGGCTGGGCCGAACAGCATATCGAACTTCACGCCGCTGGCAATAATGGCTTCGGCGTAAAACTTCGCCAGTTGCAAAGTCGATGCGCCGTCATTGAACAAACCGGCATTGAAAAAATAAGGCGACTGACGGCCGGCCTTGGTCGTAAATTCGCCGAATTTCAACACGTTTTGTGCCAAAGCGAATTTGAGGAAGTCTTGACGGAAATCGGACATTTGGGTTCTCCCGAAAGATGTTGATTTATCAAAGAAACGATTATAAAGGATTCATGCGGAAAAATCAGGCCGTCTGAAAACAGGTTCAACCCCGCTTTTAACCGACTTGCCCTATTCCCTTTCAAACCGACAAGACGGCATTGCCTTCTTATCCCTGCACTCAAAGCGGATTATTCCCGATGATACGGATGGTTGTGCAAAATCGAAACGGCACGATAAAGCTGTTCGGTCAATAAAACGCGCACCATGCCGTGCGGCAAGGTCAGGCTGGAAAGGCGTATCATCATGTTTGCCTGCTGTTTCAAACGGTCGGTCATGCCGTCTGCGCCGCCAATAATAAAGCAGACGTGTTCGCCGTTTTGCTGCCAGCTTTTCAAGTGTTGCGCCAATTCGACCGAAGTCGGCGCTTTGCCGCGCTCGTCCAATACCACCAAAAACGCGCCTTGCGGGATGGCTTCCAGCAGGCGTTTTTCTTCAGCCGCCATGCCCTGAGCCGCATTCACACCCGCACCGCGTTTTTCCGGCTTGATTTCTTTCAGCGCATAATTGACATCGCGCCCGAAGCGTTTGGCGTACTCGCCGACGGCTTCATCGACCCAACGCGGCATTTTCGTGCCGACAGCCAAGACGGTGATATTCATGGGGTATCCTTTTGTATCGTTGTCGGTTGGATATTATGGTCAAGCAAGCCCTTAACCTGTTCAAGCGATGGGAACTGCCCACGCAACCAACTGAAAATAAAAGGCCGTCTGAAAGCCGAATGTATCCCGTTCGGCTGTTTCAGACGGCCTTTCAATGATTAGCAGTGAACCAGTGTGCCTTCGTTTTCACCGGTTACTACGCGTTTGAGCGAGCCTTCTTTAGCAATGCCGAATACCACGATATTGAGTTTGCGTTCACGGCAGAGGGCGAAAGCGGTGGCATCCATCACTTTGAGGTTTTTCAACAAGGCTTCGTCAAAAGTAATGGTTTCGTAGCGTGTTGCAGATGGGTCTTTTTTCGGGTCTGCGGTGTACACGCCGTCAACGTTGGTCGCTTTGAGCATCACGTCGCAGTTCATTTCCGCACCGCGCAATGCGGCGGCAGTGTCGGTCGTGAAGAATGGGTTACCGGTACCGGCGGCGAAAATCACGACTTTGCCTTCTTCCAAATATTGAATGGCTTTAGGACGGGCGTAAGTTTCAGCGATTTGCTGCATAGACAGTGCGGATTGTACGCGCGCTTTGATGCCCAAGGTTTCAAATGCATCTTTGAGTGCCAACGCGTTCATGACGGTTGCCATCATGCCCATGTAGTCGGCAGTGGCGCGGTCCATGCTACCCGCTTGTGCAGATACGCCGCGGAAAATGTTACCGCCGCCGACAACGATACCGACTTGCACGCCCATTCTCACGATTTCGGCAATTTCGCCGACGGTTTGAACGATGGTATCGTGATTGATGCCGAATGGATCAGAGCCCATCAGGGATTCGCCGGAGAGTTTCAGTAATACGCGTTTGTATTTGATTTGCTGTGTCATGGGATACCTTGCTTTCTTGAATGTCGTCGGTCGGAGTTCGGGCCGTCTGAATTTTCAAACGGTCGGAATATTAATGATAGGGTGTGTCGGTTTATTATTGTTTTGTTTTCAGACGGCCTTTATATTCGGTCGTCTTAAAATAGGTACCGTAAACGGTTTTCTCAAAAAAAAGCACCCTGATTCGTTTGGAATCTAGGTGCTTTCTTTTTCATAAGTGCCTTACACTTTAGCAGCGGCAGCAACTTCGGCTGCGTAGTCAACAACGGCTTTCTCGATACCGTCGCCTACTTTGTAGCGTACGAAGCTAACCACTTCAGTGCCGTTTTCTTTAGCGAATTGGGCAACAGTTTGGTCAGGGTTCATCACGAACGCTTGGCCGTTCAGAGTGATTTCAGCCAAGAATTTGCGGATACGGCCTTCAACCATTTTAGCGGCGATGTCGGCAGGTTTGCCGGAAGCGATAGCTTGTTCAGTGTAGATGTGGCGTTCTTTTTCAACGGTTTCAGCATCTACTTCGGCTTCGCTTACGCATTGTGGTTTAGCGGCAACGATGTGCATACCGATTTTGCGTGCTACGTCTTCAGAGCCTTTGTACTCAACCAATACGCCTTCAGTAGCCAAAGCACCGTGGATGTAGGCAACCAGTTGGTTGGCAGTGTCGATCACTTGGAAGCGGCGAACAGACATGTTCTCGCCCAATTTAGCGATGATGGCTTTGCGTTCTGCTTCAACCAATTCACTCAGTTCTTCAACAGAAGCCGGTTTTTTCTCGGCAGCAGTTTTAGCAACGAAGTTGGCAAATTCTACGAAGCCGGCGTCTTTAGCAACGAAGTCGGTTTCGCAGTTTACTTCAACCAATGCGCCGACATTGCCGTTGATCGCATAAGCCAATACGCCTTCGGCAGCAGTACGGCCAGCCAGTTTACCGGCTTTCGCACCAGATTTAATACGCAGGATTTCTTCGGCTTTGTCGAAGTTGCCTTCAGCTTCAACCAAGGCTTTTTTGCATTCCATCATGCCCAGGCCGGTAGCGGCGCGCAGGTCGGCAACCATTTTTGCAGTAATTTCTGCCATTTTGAATCTCCTAGATTTTTGGGAACACGGCCATTGCCGTGTTTGGAAATAGTGGCCGTCTGAAACGGATTTCAGAACGGGATTTGAGAAAAGGGGCATAACGCCCCTCTTCCGTGTACCGAATTACTCGGCAGCAGCTTCTTGGGCAGCGGCTACAGTTTCTTGCAGCGCTTGGTTTTTGCCTTCCAAAACTGCGTCAGCGATGCCGCGGCAGTACAGGCGGATAGCTTTAGCGGAGTCATCGTTACCAGGGATAACGTATTTCACGCCATCAGGGCTGTTGTTGGTATCGACTACGGCGATAACAGGGATGCCCAATTTTTCAGCTTCAACCAGAGTACCTTTTTGGTAGCCGGTATCAATAACGAAAATCGCGTCAGGCAGGCCTTTCATGTTTTTGATACCGCCCAAAGAACGTTCCAGTTTTTCAACGTCGCGTTGCATTTCCAGAATTTCTTTTTTGTTGAAACCGCCTTCAGCAGCGTTTTCCAGGGCAGCAGTTTTTTCTTCCAGGCGTTTGATGGATTGCTTAACGGTTTTGTAGTTAGTCAGCATACCACCCAACCAGCGGTAATCAACGAAAGGCATACCGGCACGGGTAGCTTCTTCGCGGATGATATCGCGGGCTTGGCGTTTGGTACCTACGAACAATACTGTACCTTTGTTGGCAACCAGACGACGTACGGCTTCTTGCGCCTCTTGGAACATCGGCAGGGTTTTTTCCAAGTTTACGATATGGATTTTGTTGCGCGCACCGAAAATGTATTGAGCCATTTTCGGGTTCCAGAAACGGGTTTGGTGACCGAAGTGAACACCGGCTTCAATCATCTGACGCATAGTAATTTGAGACATGTTATTTCCTTGAAAGGGTTAAAGAGCACACATTCAATCGCATAGAACTTGATAGGCAGAGCCTATTGTCAAGCACCCTTCGGCGAAAGTGGGCATAAGTTTTAAAAAATAAAAGAGTGTTTCCGAAATCGGAAACTGACGGATTATAGCGGATAAGGGGCCGTCTGAAAAGGGATTTTATACCTTTCCGTCCTGTTTTTCATCCGTCTGTACCGCCTTTTGGCGGGCCGCTTCAAACTCCGCCTGCTCCTGCCGTTTCATCAGACGGTTACGGCGGCGGATGGTCACGACGAAGACCGTAAACACAGTGGGCAACACTGCCCAAAAAACCAAATAAATCAACGCGCGCGCAATACTCGGCTGCGCGGCGGAAAACATCACGGCAACAAAAAGATAGCCGATGGCGACAATGTGCCACATCGTGTGCGTCCTGTTTGAATGTTAACAAAATCGTTATAATCGCAACATTCTACCGCAATCCCGAAAGGCCGTCTGAAAATGAGGAATCCCGAAAAATCGGCATTACGCAAACAGTTCCGCCGCGCACGCGCCCAAATGAGCGCCGACGAGCGGAACGCCGCCACCGAAACCATCAACTGCCTGCTCAAGCCCTACATCAAAAAAGGACGGAAAATCGGCGTGTATTGGCCGATGGGCAAGGAATTGCGATTGGACGGCTTTGTCCGTGCCGCACAAAAACGCGGCGCAAAACTCTACCTGCCCTATATCGAACCGAACACGCGGCGGATGTGGTTCACTCCCTACCCTGCCGACGGCGCCAAACAAGAACGCAAACGCGGCCGCGCCAAATTGCATGTCCCCCAATTCACCGGCAAAAAAATCCGCGTCCACCAACTCAACCTATTGCTGGTCCCCATCGTCGGCATCGACAAACGCGGCTACCGCCTCGGACAGGCCGGTGGCTATTACGACGCCACCCTCTCCGCCATGAAATACCGCCTGCAAACCCAAACCCTGGGCGTAGGCTTCGGCTGCCAACTGACCGACACCCTGCCGACCGAACCCCACGACATCCCCCTCAACGGCTTTGTCTCCGAGCTTGGTATATTGAAATTCAGACGGCCTCGATAGGACAATTATCGGTTTATTAAAATGATAAAAGGCCGTCTGAAAACTTGGTATTGGGTTTTCAGACGACCTTTGCGTTTATTGGGGCGTTTGTTCAAGGCTGAGAACTCGGAAGGTATCTTTTAGAATAGTAAGAATTCCATCCATTCCATGCGGATAAATTTCGTCATGCTCGAGAAAATTTTTATTTATACGCTCTTGCCATGATCTTCTATCATAAAGGGTACTAACGTCAAAATGTATATTTGCAGCGCCATGTAGAATGAGCATCATAGCAATTACATTTGTATTTGTATAAACCACACCAAAACTATTTTCTGGAATATTCTCCAAAGACTGAATATTAAACAATCGAGCAAAATCTTTGCTATCAGTACGATTCTTATTAATATCGTCCATTAAACTCGGATAGAAGCAGAAGATAAATACACCTGTAATGCGAAGCAAGGCATATTGCCAGATTACCTCATTAAGTCCACCACCACTTAAAGAATGATATATCTCTAAAAATCGGACTAATCGTTCCGTTTCTCTAAGCGATATATTGTTCCGTTCTATCATATCGCTGATAAAACCTATTATTGTTGGGGAACGTTCATCAATTAAAGCCTGAAGTTCACTAGCCATACGACTTTTTCGTATCAACTGTTTGAAATGTTCAACTGCAACCAAAGCCCGTTCTTCCTCAAACCGAGCCACAACTTTATCTGGTAAGGCAAAGCTATACTTCAAGAACTTATCCAAATATTTGTGCGCATCCACTTCCATCCCATACCGATGATTAATTGCTGCGCGCAGTTGTTTGGTGTTCGTCACCAGCACGACTTTGACGTTTTCGACATCAAAGACATGCTTGATAACCTCCAGCATATCGACGGCGTAATCTGGGCGGCAGCGGTCGAGTTCGTCGATAAACAGAATAATCGGTTTTTCCTCTGCAAATTCTTTTAGGCAGGCTTTGAGCGTTTCCAGATTTTTTTCTGCTTCAATTTGCTCTTTCAATAAGGCTTCGACGGTTGCATCGATAGTGTAGTCAGTAATTTTGGCAGCAACATCGGTTACGGTTTCTGCTACATTTTTTGCTTCTTGTTCATCACTTGTAATCTGTTGAAATTCTTCTGCCAAATCATCCACACTTTGTTTTAGAAAATAGTGGGATAGCGCATTAGCCCCTGTTTTTATTCCGAATTTTACTAATTTCGATATTTCTCTTGTGAGACGTTTGCGTTCAGACTGCTGTCCATCAGTATCTTCAAGCGTACAGGATTTAATGATTTCGGCAAGCAATGCCAGTAAAGGCTCTCCGCTGTGGTCCGAAAGGAAGGCGTCGATATAGATAGGCAGGTAATCGGGATGTTGCTGCTGCATGAGCCGAATCAGCTTTTGGCAAAATTCAGTTTTGCCTGTTCCCCAGCCGCCATCGATGACCATAGGAGAAAGGTCGATGGGCGATATCAACAGCCTGATGATGTTCTCGGCTATCGGCTTACGGTTAAATTCATCATGTGTAGCAAAAGTTTTTTCTAAAGATTGAGTTTCCATATTATCCCTTTGTCTGTCATAGGTTTTGTGTAACGTATTTTACTCTGTCATCAGTTTTTATGTTTTTGTTCTTTTAAATTCAAAAAGGCCGTCTAAAACTTTCAGACGGCCTTTATTCAAATTAAACCTTACTTGGCATCTTTAAACCCGCGTTTCAAATGCACCATCAACAATGCGACGGCGGCAGGCGTGACGCCGGAAATACGGCTGGCTTGGCCGACGGTTTCAGGCTTGTGCTGATTCAGTTTTTGCTGTACTTCGGCGGACAAACCTTTAACTTTACTGTAATCGATATCCTCAGGCAGCTTTAAGGTTTCGATATCGCGGCGGCTGTCGATTTCTTCGTTTTGGCGGTCGATATAGCCTTGGTATTTGACTTGAATTTCTACTTGTTCGACCACGCTGTCGGCAAGTGCGGTTTCAGGTTGTGCGTCGGGCAGGGTCATCAGCGCGGCATAGTCGAGGTTCGGGCGGCGCAGGAGGTCGTGCAGGTTGGCTTCGCGGCTGAGTTTTTGGCCGAATACGCGCAGCTGCTCTTCTTCGGCGAGTTTTTGCGGCGTGTACCACGTTGTTTTCAAACGTTGGATTTCGCGTTCGATGGCTTCGCGTTTTTCGTTGAACATGCGCCATTGTTCTTCACCCACCAAGCCGATTTTGTAGCCGTCTTCGGTCAGGCGCATATCGGCGTTGTCTTCCCTGAGTTGCAGGCGGTATTCGGCGCGGCTGGTGAACATGCGGTAGGGCTCGTTCACGCCTTTGGTGATGAGGTCGTCCACCAATACGCCGAGATAGGCTTGTTCGCGGCGCAGCAGGAGCGGGTCTTGTTCACGGACGTATTGCACGGCGTTTGCGCCTGCGAGCAGGCCTTGCGCGGCGGCTTCTTCGTAGCCGGTTGTGCCGTTGATTTGTCCGGCGAAAAAGAGGCCTTGGATGGTTTTGGTTTCGAGGCTGGCTTTGAGGTTGCGCGGATCGAAATAGTCGTATTCGATGGCGTAGCCGGGGCGCAGGATATGGGCGTTTTCGAGGCCTTTCATGCTGCGTACGAGGGCGATTTGAATGTCAAACGGCAGGCTGGTGGAGATACCGTTAGGGTAGTATTCGTGCGTGGTCAAGCCTTCAGGTTCAAGGAAAATCTGGTGGCTGTCTTTGTCGGCGAAGCGGTTGATTTTGTCTTCGATAGACGGACAATAACGCGGACCGACGCCTTCGATTTTGCCGGTAAACATCGGGCTGCGGTCGAAGCCTGAACGGATGATGTCGTGGGTTTGCGTGTTGGTATGCGTAATCCAGCAGGACACTTGGCGTGGGTGCATATCGGCGTTGCCGCGTACGGACATTACGGGAACGGGTGTGTCGCCGGGCTGTTCGGTCAGTTGGGAAAAATCAATCGTGCGTCCGTCAATACGCGGTGGCGTGCCGGTTTTCAGACGGCCTTGCGGCAGGTTCAATTCGCGCAAACGGCCGCCTAATGATTTGGCGGCGGGGTCGCCGGCGCGGCCGCCTTCGTAGTTTTCCAAACCAATGTGAATTTTGCCGGACAAAAACGTGCCGGCAGTTAACACGACGGCGCGTGCTTTAAACTCCACACCCATCGCGGTAACCACGCCGCTGATGCGTTCTCCGTCAAGTGTGACGTCTTCGACGGCTTGTTGGAAAAGGTCGAGGTTTTCTTGGTTTTCCAACATTTCGCGGATGGCGGCTTTATATAGGATACGGTCAGCCTGTGCGCGCGTGGCTCGCACTGCCGCACCTTTGCTGGCATTCAATCGGCGGAACTGGATACCGGATTTGTCGGTGGCCAACGCCATTGCGCCGCCCAATGCGTCGAGTTCGCGTACAAGGTGGCCTTTGCCGATACCGCCGATGGAGGGGTTGCACGACATTTGGCCGAGGGTTTCGATGTTGTGTGAGAGCAGCAGGGTTTGCGCACCCATGCGTGCGGCGGCAAGTGCGGCTTCGGTACCGGCATGGCCGCCACCGACGACAATCACGTCGTAGGTTTTGGGGTAAATCATGTAAGTCATGTTTATGTGTTCTGTAAAGGTTTCAGACGGCCTTTTGTTGATCAGGCCGTCTGAAAAGTGGAATCAAATCTTAAAAAACCAAGCTTAGAAGGTATAGCCTGTTTCCAATTCGTCATCGCCGACCAATTCGACAAGCAACGCATAGAGCGGCGCCAAATCGTTGTAACGGCGCGATACGCGGCGCAAATAGTTCAAGAAGCGCGGGATTTCAGGACGGTATTTGTCTTTGCCGTCGCGGTAGTACAGGCGGGCAAAAATACCGGCCACTTTCAAATGGCGTTGTACGCCCATCCATTCAAACCAGCGGTAGAACTCGTCAAACTCGGCAGGCACAGGCAGCTGGGCAGCGCGTGCTTTTTCCCAGTAACGGATGACCAAGTCCAATACAAATTCTTCTTCCCATTCGATAAACGCATCGCGCAACAGCGACACCAAATCATAAGAAATTGGGCCGTAAAGCGCGTCTTGGAAGTCCAACACGCCCGGGCGGCCTTTTGCCAGCATCAGATTGCGGACGATAAAGTCGCGGTGGACATACACTTTGGGCTGCGCCAACAGGGGCGGCAGCAAAGTATCAACGGTTTGTTGCCACAGCTGACGTTGCTTGAAGGTCAGCTCGCGGCCCAATTCTTTAGCTACAAACCATTCGGGGAACAAGTTAATCTCGCGCAGCATGACTTCGCGGTCGTATTCCGGCAGTTTGCCGGGTTGGCTGGCTTTTTGCAGTTCGATCAGTTCGTCGATGGCTTCGAGCAGCAGGGCTTTGTGGGCGGTTTCACTGTTTTCCTGATTCATGGCGGTCAGGAATGTGGTATTGCCCAAATCGTTCAACACCATAAAGCCCAACGCTTCATCCACATGAAGCACTTGCGGCACATTGACCATGTTAAACAGTTTTTGCACTTTCAAATACGGCGCAACACTCATCTTCTCAGGAGGCGCGTCCATACAGATGACGGTCTGGCCGTCTGAAAACGTCGCACGGAAATAACGGCGGAAGTCGGCATCGGCTGCCGCAAAACTCAATTCGAACGGCTGGTTCGGGTAGACAGACTCCAGCCAGTTTTGTAATTCGGTTTGTCGTTGCATAGCGGTATCGCAGAATTTCAGGTTACAATAACCGCTATTCTAACTGGCAAACCGATTTAAGGGGCGATTTTGGCTCGTTTATTTTCACTCAAACCCTTGGTACTCGCCTTAATTATGGGCTTTGGCGCAACAGCCGTGCGCGCGGAAGATGCTTCTGTTCCGCAGGCGGAAGACTATACCCCTGCCCACACCGCCGCGTCCAAACCGGCACAAACCAGCCAAAGCGAAGCCGATCCGCTTTCCTTAGGCAGCACTTGCCTGTTTTGCGACCACGAAGATGCCAAGCCTGCCGAAACCGCCGAAATCAAACGCAGCGGCGAGCCTGCCCTGCCTGCCGATTACACCCGCGTCAACGCCGATAAAATAGAAGGTCAGACCCAAGTCGGCGTCCGTGCCGAAGGCGATGTCATTGTCGAGCGCAATGCCGATGTTCTTAACGCCGATTGGGCGCAATACGACCAAGCCACCGATACCGTTACCGCCGGCGACCGCTTCACCCTGTATCAAAACGGTTCGACCGTATCCGGCGATCAATTGGTTTACAACCTCAAAGATCAAACCGGTTCCGGCACCGCCGTGCGCCTCAATACCGAACAAGGCGGCCGCCGCCTTCAAAGTGTCAGTGAAAAAGCCGAACTCAAAGGCAAAGGCCTCTACAAGCTCATCAATACCAAATTCAACACCTGTTCGCCCGGCGACGCCAGCTGGTATATCCAAGCGCAAAGCATTGAAGCCGATGAGTCGACAGGTATCGGCGTGGCCAAACACGCTTCGCTCGTATTCGGCGGCGTCCCCGTCCTCTACACGCCTTGGGCGGACTTTCCCATCAACGGCAACCGCAAAAGCGGCCTGCTCGTTCCGACCATTGCTACAGGTTCAGACGGCCTTGAGCTGAGCCTGCCCTACTACTTCAACCTTGCGCCGAATTTGGATGCCACCATCCGTCCGGGCATCATCAGCAAACGAGGTGTGCAACTGGGCGGCCAAGTCCGTTATCTGCAACCGAATTACAGCGGCGAAGTCGATGGCGACTGGATGCCGAACGACCAAAAAAGCGTCCACAACAACCGCTACCAGTTCAAATGGAAACACCAGCAGCAGCTGAACAGCAAAATCAGCGGCGGCATCAACTACAACCAAGTCTCCGACGACGATTACTACCGCGACTTCTACGGCCGCGAAGACATCGCGCGCAACGTCAATCTCGACCGTCAGGCATGGCTCAATTACAGCGACAAACTGCTAGGCGGCAGCTTCGACGGCTCGTTGCGCGTACAAAAATATCAAACGCTGGCCAACCAAGACGGCTATAAAGACGAGCCTTATGCCATCATGCCCCGTCTGACCGGCCGTTGGCAAAGCCATCTCGGCAAAGCGCAACTCAACGTGTTCGGCCAATTCACCCGTTTTGATCACGATACCAAGCAAGACGGCAGCCGCGTGGTACTCTACCCGAGCGTCAAATGGGACTTCCACAACCAATGGGGCTACATCCGACCTAAAGTCGGCGTACATGCCACTTATTACAGCCTCAACAGCTTCAACGGTCAAAGCGGTCGCAATGTCAGCCGCATCCTGCCGATTATCAACGTCGACAGCGGCCTGACTTTCGAGCGCAGGGCCCGGCTCTTCGGCGGAGAATACCTGCAAACGCTTGAACCGCGCCTGTTTTACAACTACATTCCGACCAAGTCCCAAAACGACCTGCCTAATTTCGACAGTTCCGAAAATAGCTTTACCTATTCGCAGCTGTTCCGCGAAAACCTGTATTCAGGCAACGACCGCATCAATTCGGCCAACAGCCTGACGCTGGCCACACAAAGCCGTATCCTCAACCCCAACACCGGTGCGGAACTCTTCCGTGCAGGTATCGGCCAGAAATTTTATTTCAAAAAAGACAACGTCCTGCCTGACGGCAACGTCAGCAATTATCCGCGCAGCCAATCCGACTGGGTAGCCTTTGCACACGGCAACATTACCCCGAGCATCCGCATCGACTTGGACATCCACTACAACCAAAACCAAAGCCGTGCCGAAAGCTACGCCGCAGGGATTGCCTACAACCCCGAACCCGGCAAAGTCTTAAGCGCGCGCTACAAATACGGACGAAACGAGCGCATCTATCTGCAAGCTAACGGCGACTATTTCTACGACAGGCTCAGCCAAGTCGACCTTGCCGCCCAATGGCCGTTGAGTAAAAACCTGTACGCCGTTGCCCGTTACAACTACGAAATCGAAGCCAAAAAACCGCTGGAAATGCTCATCGGTGCAGAATACAAAAGCAACTGCGGCTGCTGGAGCGCGAGCTTGGTCGGCCAACGCTATATTACCGGCGAAAACAGCCACAAAAACGCCGTATTCTTCAACCTCCAACTCAAAGACTTGAGCAATATCAGCAACAACCCATTCGAAAAACTCCGCTTAGCCATCCCCGGTTACAGCAAAACCAACGAGGTAGTCAAACAATGAACTTCAAACCCCTGATTCTCGTCGCCGCACTCACTCTCGCAGCAGGCGTACACGCCGCTCCTAAAGCCAAAGCGACCAAAGCGCGTGCCAATAAAACTCCAGTCGTCAGCGCCACCACCATGCCTGCCGTACAAAGCGGCGTACATCTTTCAGACGGCATTGCCGCGGTTGTCGACAACGAAGTCATTACCCACCGTCAAGTAGAACAAGCCGTGGCACAAGCGCGTCAAACCATGCCGAAAGGCACACAAATGGACGCCAACGAACTGCGCCAACAGGTTTTGGCACAAATGATCAACCAGTCCCTGATCCTCCAAGCAGGCAAACGCCGCAACATCCAAGCGACCGATAGCGAAATCGAAGCCGTTATCGCGCACAACCCCAACATCAAAAACCCGTCTGCCGCCGTCCGCCAAGACATCGCCGACAGCATTATTGTTGAAAAAGTGCGCCAACAGGCCATCATGCAAAACAGCCGTGTCAGCGACTCCGAAGTGGCACGCTACATCGAGCAGGCCAAACAACAAGGCGTAACCCTGCCTGAAGCAGACCCTGTGCGCCAATACCATGCCCAACACATCCTCATTAAAGCCGACAACGACAATGCCGCCGTCGGCGCAGAAAGCACCATCCGCAAAATCTACTCACAGGCCCGCAGCGGCGCAGATTTCGGCGGTTTGGCACGCCAATACTCGCAAGACAGCAGCGCCGGCAATGGCGGCGATTTGGGCTGGTTTGCCGACGGCATGATGGTTGCCCCATTTGAAGAAGCCGTCCACAAACTCAAACCCGGCCAAATCAGCGCCCCTGTCCGCACCCAATTCGGCTGGCACATCATCAAGCTGAACGACGTCCGCGAAGCAGGTACGCCTGAAGAGCGCCAACAAAACGCCGTCCGCCAATATCTGTCCCAACAAAAAGCACAACAGGCGACCACCAACCTCCTGCGCGAACTGCACAGCAGCTCATACGTTGACGTACGCTAATCGCGCGTATTGTTAAAAAGGCAGAAATCCGTACAATAAGGCCGTCTGAAATCCATTGTTCAGACGGCCTTCTCTCCTTTTACTTAAGCAACCCATTGATTAAAGCACCCCATCATGCCCATCCGTCCCAACTGGCAAACCGCCACCCTGCTGCAAGCCGAAGAAACCTCCATTACCTCCACCCACACCGGCCGCACCTACCGCATTCAAGCCGCGGCACTCGGCGAGCGTCCGGCAGACGGCTATCCCGTACTGTATATCCTTGACGGAGATGCCTTTTTCCCCGCCATCCTCAATATGGCGCAATCCCTGCTCATCAACCCCATCACCAAAAGCCATGCCGCCTGTCTGATTGTCGGTATTGGCTACACCGGCGGCACCATCCGCGACTTAAGCCAACGCGCCCTCGACTACACGCCGCCGCTGCCCGACAGCGCGCCTGAATCCGAACGCAAACAATACGGCCAAGCCGACCGCTTCAGCCGCTTTATTGATGACGAACTCTCCGCCCTGCTCAACAGCAAATACCGCATCGATACCCAAAACCAAGCCATCTTCGGCCATTCGTTCGGCGCACTGTACGGCCTCTATTCCCTATTCACCCGCCCCGAACGATTCCGCCATTATTTGCTGGTTTCGCCGTCTATCTGGTGGCAAGACCGCCGCGTGCTCGATTGGCTGCCCGACACTTTGCCGCAAAGAATCGGCATCCGCCTCGGCGCAGGCGAACATGAAGGCAGAAACAACCGTCCCGACCAAACCAGCCGCGGCATGGTCGCACAAGCCAAAATCCTTGCCGGCACTTTGCACCACCTCGGCGCGGATGTCCGCTTTACCCTCTACCCCAACGCCAATCACGGCAACGCCCCGTTTTACGCCCTGACCGACTGCATCGAATATTTGCGCGGCGCATGGCAGCGTTGAAGCAGGTTTGCCAAACATTGAGGCCGTCTGAAACGCAAACACCAAAGCGTATTGAACCTATTGGATCAATCTAAAATCCAATTATAAAAAGGCCGAGACCTTTGCAATAACATAGGTTGAGACCTTTGCAAAGGCCTCGGGGCATGAAAAAGGGAGAGGCTACCTGAAAAATAGATTTTCAGGTAGCCTCAAACTGGTTTGGCATGCATCCGAAACGGAAAATTTGAGCGGTTACATACCTTGGGTTGGTGGCAGTGTTATTTCAACTTGGCTGCCAATTTGTCGAATTTTTGTTTGATGTCGGCCTTGAAGGCTTCCACTTTCCCTTGGCGTTCGGCTTTGCGTTCGGCTTTGCGCTGTTTTTTCCACGCTTCGTGTGCCTGACGTGCCACTTCTTTCTCCGCTTCTATTGCTGCCAATACCTCCTCTTGGGCAACGGCTGCATCTTGCCGGAGAATAACGGTTTTGAAACGGTGGAAGAAAGCATCCAATATAGCTTCGTTGAGTTCTTGCGCCAAAATAATGATTGCAGTACTGCCGTTATCCAGTTTTTTGGCTGCATTTTCCAGCAACGCCCCCTCTCCCAATGTTTGGGCAGTGCCTACATCACTGCCGATGAGTGCGCCAGTAGCTCCACCCAACAGAACACCGATAGGACCGCCGAGGATGCCGACCAGTGAACCAATGAGGCCGCCCGTCCATGCGCTTTCGGCCGTATTGGCGGTAAAGTCGGTGCTTTCTGCTGGGATAATCAGACCATTTTCCTTTTTAATCAAAACGGCTTGTGCCACCAAAGCATCTGTTGTCTGCGAGTAAGCTTTCAATTCAGAAAAGGCTTGATAAGCTTCGCTGGAGATGTCGAATAAGGCAACGATGATATTTTGTTTCATAAGTCCACTCCCGTAGATTGAAAGATTTAAGAACATACTAGTTGTATGCAGTGTCATTGTAAATTACAAGGGGGGGGGGAGCAATGCGGCAAACAGAACTTTACCTATATAAAGCCTGTAGAACCGGCAAACGGATAACGAACAATACCCAGTTTTGCCTGTAGGAAATCGTCGCATCGTTCACACCACAGGTTGAGAAAAATAAGCCTGCAAGACCTCAAGCGTCGTCTGAAATCCGTTTCCACTCCAACGCTAAATCATACAGCGCCTTTTTATTCTCGCCGGTAATCTTGGCGGCAAGCTCGGCAGCTTGTTTGGTCGGCAACTCGGCCGCAAGGATTTTCATGGTATTTTGCGCCGCCTCGGGCAAATCGCTGTGTTTCTCTTTCACCGAAGGGTGCAACACCAGCACCATCTCGCCGCGCGTTTGGTTGCTGTCGTTTTTGAGGGCGGCTTGGATTTCGGCAACCGTGCCGCTGAGGAAGGTTTCAAACGTTTTGGTGATTTCGCGCGCCAAAGTCAAACGGCGTTCGGGGAACTGCGCGGCCATATCCGCAAGGCTTGCCTCAATGCGATGCGGCGTTTCAAACATCACAATCGGAAAATCGGCTTCCGCCCATTTGGCCAACAGCTTTTGGCGTTCGCCGGCCTTAGGCGGCAGGAAACCGTTGAAGTAAAAATCGGATTCCGTCACACCGGCCACGCTCAACGCCCCCATGACCGCGCTGGCTCCGACCACAGGCACCACTTTAAATCCGGCTTCGCGCACGCGGGTGGCAAGTTTCGCACCGGGATCGCAAACCGCAGGCGTACCCGCATCCGAAACTTGAGCGACGCTCAGGCCGTCTGAAAGATGAGCGATGATTTTATCGGCCATTTGCTGCTCATTGTGTTCGCGCACGCTCACAAGTTTGCCCTGAATGCCGTACGCACTCAAAAGCTGGGCGGTAACACGGGTGTCTTCGGCGCAGATCATGTCGGCCTTTTGCAGCACGGCCAGTGCGCGCAACGTTATGTCGGCTAAATTGCCGATGGGTGTGGCGACAACGTATAATGTCTGTTTTTCGATGCTGTCGACGGCTTTTTGCAGGTGTTTTGTGTACATAGATTCAAGGCCGTCTGAAACGGCGTCTCTTTAAAAACAATGATTATATAACGGGTAAACTTTTCATGCGTTTAAACCACAAACAGGGGGCGGTGGCCGAAGATGCGGCGCTGGTATTCCTGCTGGGCAAAGGCTGCTCGCTGCTGGCACGGAACTGGCATTGTGCCTACGGCGAAATCGATTTAATCGTCAAAAACGGCGGTACGATTGTGTTTGTTGAAGTAAAATACCGCAAAAACCGAGGTTTCGGTGGTGCAGCATACAGCATCTCGCCGTCCAAATTATTGAAATTGCAACGAAGTGTAGAGTATTATCTGCAAAAGCACGGGTTAAACCATGCGCCCTGCCGCTTGGATGCGGTACTGATCGAGGGCGACGGCCCGCCCGAATGGATTCAAAATATTACAGGTTAACCTCATGACAACATTACAAGAACGCGTTTCCGCGCATTTTGCCGAGAGCATCCGCGCCAAGCAGGAAGCTGAAAAAGTACTGGTCGAGCCGACCGCACAGGCTGCCGAGCTGATGCTGCAATGTCTGATGAACGACGGCAAAATCCTAGCCTGCGGCAACGGCGGTTCGGCTGCCGACGCGCAACACTTCGCTGCAGAAATGACCGGCCGTTTTGAAAAAGAGCGCATGGAATTGGCCGCTGTCGCGCTGACGACGGACACTTCCGCCCTGACCGCCATCGGCAACGACTACGGTTTCGACCATGTATTCAGCAAACAAGTGCGCGCGCTCGGACGTGCCGGCGACGTATTGGTCGGCATCTCCACCTCCGGCAATTCCGCCAACATCATCGAAGCCATCAAAGCGGCACACGAGCGCGACATGCACGTCATTGCCATGACCGGCCGCGACGGCGGAAAAATCGCCGCCATGCTCAAAGATACCGACGTTTTACTCAACGTCCCTTATCCGCGCACTGCCCGCATTCAAGAAAACCATATTTTGCTGATTCACGCCATGTGCGACTGCATCGACTCCGTCCTGCTTGAAGGCATGTAACCCTTTCTTTTCAGACGGCCCATCCCTTAAAGGCCGTCTGAACGCCCACCCGTCCATACCCAAGGAAAAGGATATGAAGAATATCAAACGCTACGCCCTCCCCGTTCTGACCGCGACCCTCTTGAGCCTGAGTCTGAGCGGCTGCGTCGGCGCACTGATCGGCGGTGCAGCCGTCGGCACCAAATCCGCCGTTGACCGCCGCACCACCGGTGCGCAAACCGACGACAACGTTATGGCCCTGCGCGTCGAAACCACCGCACGCTCCTACCTGCGCCAAAACAACCAAGTCCAAGGCTACAAGCCCAAACTGAACGTTGTCGGCTACAACCGCCACCTGCTCCTGCTCGGCCAAGTGGCTACCGAAGGCGAAAAACAATTTGTTGAACGCATTGCCCGTTCCGAACAAGCCGCAGAAGGCGTGTACAACTACATCACCGTTGCCTCGCAAGCGCGTTCGCTCGGCGATGTGACCAACGATACCTGGGGTACATCCAAAGTCCGCGCCACCCTGTTGGGCCTCAGCCCGGCCACCCAAGCACGCGTCAAAATCGTGACTTACGGCAACGTGACCTATGTAATGGGCATCCTCACGCCTGACGAACAAGCCCGCGTAACCCAAAAAGTCAGCACGACCGTTGGTGTACAAAAAGTCGTGACCCTCTATCAAAACTACGTTGCCAACTGAATTCATAGGCAACTTAGGCCGTCTGAACATTCAGACGGCCATTCCTCCAACGATTACCTGCCCCATCATGTCCAAGAATAATAAAACCCCTTTCCAACTTAAGCCCAAACACCTAATCCGCGCTTTATTCCTTGTCAGCTTTATCGCCGTCGCAGCCCTTGTTGCCGGCATATTCAGCACCCTAAACTCCAGTAAAACCGACGTACCCGAAAAAAGCCCTGCCGAACAAACCGACACACGCATTGAAGTTTGGCGCCCCAACGGCACTATCGAACTTGAAACCGTCCAACCCGCCCAAGAAGGCGACGCAAAAACCGCCTCCGGAAACCCTGTCGTCCCACAAGACGAAAAAGGCGAAAAAGCGGAAGAAGGTATAAAAAACGACCGCTCCACTGTACACCGCAGCAAACGCACTGAAAACAAACGCGCTGAAGCCGACAAATCAGAAAACACACAATCCGACAACAGCAGCCCTGCCGCTCAAAACATACCTCAAGCAGACAGCCAGCCGGTAGCAAACAAAGCCGCAGACAGCAAACCTGCCGCACAAGCGGTAGAAAACAAACCGGCAAAAGCCAAAGTCCCCGAGTCCAAACCGACTCCGAAAGCCGAGCCTGAGGCCAAACCACAAGCCAAACCGCGCAATAAAGACAATCTCGACAACCTGTTTTAAACAGACGGCACACCCGTCCCGTTCAGACGGCCTCTATGCCGTCTGAAACAAGAAGGAAACCTCATGGACAAAGTCATCATCAAAACCCCCGAAGAAATCGAAAAAATGCGCGAACTCGGCCGCTTGGTCGCCGAAGCCCTCGATTACATCGGCCAATTCGTCAAACCCGGCGTAACCACCAACGAAATCGACAAACTCGTTTACGACTACCACGTCAACGTTCAAGGTGGTTATCCAGCCCCCCTCAACTACGGCAACCCGCCTTACCCGAAATCCTGCTGCACCTCCGTCAACCACGTCATCTGCCACGGCATTCCCGATGACAAGCCGCTGAAAGAAGGCGACATCGTCAACATCGACCTGACCATTAAAAAAGACGGTTTCCACGGCGACTCCAGCCGTATGTTTACCGTCGGCAAAGTCTCCCCGATTGCCCAACGCCTGATCGACGTGACCCACGCCTCCATGATGGCGGGTATCGAAGCGGTCAAACCTGGCGCCACCCTCGGCGACGTCGGCTATGCCTGCCAACAGGTTGCCGAAAATGCCGGCTATTCCGTCGTACAGGAATTCTGCGGACACGGCATCGGCCGCGGTTTCCACGAAGCGCCGCAAGTGGTCCACTACGGCCGCAAAGGTGAGGGCCTCGTCCTCAAACCGGGCATGATTTTCACCATCGAGCCGATGATCAACCAAGGCAAACGCCATCTGCGCATCCTGAACGACGGTTGGACAGTGGTCACCAAAGACCGCTCCCTCTCCGCCCAATGGGAACACGAAGTTTTGGTTACCGAAACCGGCTACGAAATCCTCACCGTCAGCCCTGCCAGCGGTAAGCCTTAACCTTGAAAAAACCTTCAGGCCGTCTGAAAACATAGATTCAGACGGCCTAAAATTTATTCGCATTCTCAATCCAGAAAACCGAATAAAAACTCGAAATTAAGTTTTTACCCATATTGAATTGTTTAATTATGTAAAAATTTGCTTATGCCATATCTAAGATAAACGCATAATTTAATGATTTATATAACAAAATTTTACTGAAATAATGAATTAAGAAATATTTACACAAATTATGGCAGACAGCAGAAAACTTCTTTCGAATATACTGTCTAATTATCTAGATCAGCCATTTGCAATACGCCCACATATCACCCCAAAAAACAATAGGGAAAAGGATGCCGGCATTCTTGCAGACCTTTTTTATGCCTAATGGCATACACTAAATACCACAATAAGGAAGATTCATGAAATCGTTCGAAAAAATTGAAAATATCCGCGATATCCGTAAAAAACTCGGCCTGAACCAAATGGACTTCTGGAGTCGCATTGGTGTGACTCAATCCGGTGGTTCCCGTTACGAGTCCGGCCGCAATATGCCTAAACCTGTACGCGAATTGCTGCGTTTGGTACACATCGAGCGCGTAGATTTGGCTAAAGTAAACCGTGATGACTTGGCCGTTGCGTCCTTACTGAAAAACCGCGACCCTGAGTTGTACGCTTCTCTGAAAAAAGAAGCCAAAGCCGACAAAGGCAAATAATCAAGCTATTCAAAAGGCCGTCTGAAACTCGTTTTCAGACGGCCTTTTTACTTTCTTCACTCTAAGGGCATGTCACATACATGCCCTTTTTCATTTACGGCTGATACTGTTTGAAATAGTCCAACACCGTTTGCGGCAGCCATTGCAGATTCAGACGGCCTTGATCGCGGCTGACAAAGCCGACATGACCGCCGTATGCCGGTTGCAGCAGCGTAACGGCTGAGGACACGTCCCGCCCGGTCGGCAAGGCTTCTGGCGGCAGGAAGGGGTCGTTGACGGCATTGAGCAGCAGCAACGGCGTATCTACGCCTTTCAGAAACGGTTTGCAGGAATTGCGGCGGTAGTAATCATGACGGTCGGCAAAACCGTGTAACGGCGCGGTAAAGCGGTCGTCAAAATCGCCAAGCGTTTTGCAGTTTTGCTGGCTTAAGGCCGTCTGAAACTGAGGAATCGCCTGGGCTTTCGGCAACAGCGAATTTAAAAAATAGCGCGTGTAAATCAAGCGCGTCATGCCCTGATCAAAACGTGTACCGGCGGCCACGGCATCAACCGGCGCGGAAACGACGGCAGATGCGCGCGGAACGGCATTACTGCCCTGCTCGCCCAAATATTTGGCCAGGGCATTCCCCCCCAAAGAAACGCCGACAGCGTAGATGGTTGAATAGCGTTGTGCCAGCGTGTTGAGCATAAAAGCGATTTCGGGCGTATCGCCGAGATGGTAGAACACGGGCGCGGTGTTTTCTATGCCGCCGCAACTGCGGAAATGGGCAACCACGCCGTTCCAACCGCGCTGCTGTACGGCTTTCATCAACTCGACCGCGTAATGGCTCTCGCTGCTGCCTTCCAGTCCGTGGAACAAAACCACCAACGGCGCATCGGGGTCGGCGCTGTCGACAAAATCGTAGGCAACTTGGGTTTTGCCGGTGCTGTCGGGCAGAAGCTCGCGGCGGTAGTCAGGCGCTTTGCCTTGCAGCAGCTTGGCAAACAGGGTGTCGGCATGGCCGTTTCTGAGCCAATAAGGCGTGTTGGGTGAACGTGTATTCATGATTCGTTTCTTCTATTTTTCAGACGGCCTGAAGATGAGCATATACACCAGCAAGGCAGTCAGCGTGCCGTTTGTCCAGCCTGCCCAAACGTCGGTGGGATAATGCACGCCCAAATAAATGCGTGAAAACCCGGTCAGCAGGGCAAAGGAAATACCGCCTATCCAAGCGGCGCGGCGGTAGCGCGTGCGGCGGCAAAGCAATATCAGCATGACGGCAATGGCGGCGGAAAACGTACTGTGGCCGCTGGGAAAGGAAAAATTGCTCTCTTCAATCAGGCGCGGCCAAAGCAGCGGACGTTCGCGGGCAAACCAAACCTTCACAATCAGCATGTTCAAAGTCGGCATCAATGCCGCCAACACGCAAAACAGTGCTTCGCGCTTCTTATCGGCAAAATACAGGGCTGCGGCGACTGCGCCGATCAGCGGCACGGCAATCTCGGTTTTGCCCAGATAGTGCAACACGGTGGCAATCGGGTCAAACCATGTGCCCGCATGGGCATGGACGGCGTGCATCAGCGGCGGTTCAAAAGCGAAGCCGCCATATTGCGCCAGCCAAATGCCGATGATGAGGGTCGGCGGCAAAAACAGCAAAGAGGCAAAAATCAGTGCGCGTCTGGATTGGGCCGGGGATAAGTGCATTATTCCACCGTTTCTTTCAAAGTCGCGCCAATCGCCTGCAAACCCTGCAACGCATCTTCCCACGCCGTATCCAACAAGCGGCAGGCCTCACCTTCCGCTTTGATGCCGAACTCGATATGCGGCGGAGTGTAACGGCCGTCTGAATCGGTACGGCCCACGGTGGGCAGGCTGTAAGAACGGACACCGGCGTAGGTACGCTCAAGATGTTCCATAATCGGCGTAATGCGCGACTCGGGTTGGTCGAACACATACACGCTGCGGCTGCCGCGTTCGGTTTGGTTGAAGCGGTCGGCGTAATAAGTTTCCAATACCCATTCCGCCATCGGGTGCGCCATCACGGGAAAGCCAGGGAAGAAATAATGTTCGCGGATGGAAAATCCGGCGATGTTGTTAAACGGATTGGGCACCAATTCCGCGCCTTCGGGAAAATCCGCCATTTTCAGGCGTTGGGCGTGCTCCGGCGAATCGAGTGGCTCGCCGCGTTTCCGGGTTACGCCTTCGATAAACTTGGCGGCTTCGGGATGGCGGACGACAGGCAAATCCAAAGCAGCCGCCGCGGCTTGGCGCGTGTGGTCGTCAGGCGTAGAACCGATACCGCCGGTCACAAAAGTCGGCAGGCCGTCTGAAAAACTGCGGCGCAGTTGTTTGACCAGCAATTCGGGTTCATCGGGCAGATATTGCACCTGATTGAGTTTCAGCCCGCGCGATTCCAATAAAGATTTGAAAAAGGCGAAATGCTTGTCTTGGCGGCTGCCGTGCAGGATTTCATCGCCGATGATGATGAGGTTGAACAAATGCTGTCGGTCTTTCATAATCTTTCCTTCTGCCTAAAGGCTATTCATGATTTCCCATGATTACTGTTCCAATATTGCTTATTAGGTAAATCAAATGGGAAATACGTTGTTATTGTTGTTGCAAAAGATGGGCCGTATAAGGATAAAGTCATTGCAAGCTTTATACCAGATAATAATCAATTAAACCTAATTAGTGGTAACTAAATGAAAATAATAGATTTTTTAAAAAATTGTGGTACTGACCAGTTTTCTATATTGTGTTATGGTATTTTTTTAAAAGAAGACAGAAATCATGAAAATATAAAGCAATGGGAATCTAGATCACGTTGCATTAAATCTGAAAAATATATTCTTGAAAATAATGAGTGGAAATATGATATTTTTTTAACAGAATCTTATTTTTTATATTCCAAAAATATTGATTTATTTAATGTAATTAAAGATGAAATACTAAATATCAATCAGCTTAATCCAATAGCTATAATATGCATGTTTGATGGTGCTTTCTCAGATTTTAATTATCTGAAGAATATAGATATAATTCAACAAACTTATGCATTCTGGTCAAAAGATATTGGTTTGTATATTGCTGAAGATACAGATACCCTACAATCAAATGAATGGAGTGAAAAAATTATATATCTATATAACCATATAGATATATAACAAGCATAGCCAGCGTAGCCAGTCTGTCTGATAGCAAGACTCACGCGTTCTCTTTTTCGCTGTTAATCCGCTTTCAGGCAGCCTTAAAACCACTTACACTTACCTTTTTTGTTTTACCCCCCCTCTAAACTATGCCCACCATCACAACCCTAAACATCATCTCCCCTAAACTCTACCCCAATGAACAATGGAACGAAAGCGAAGCACTCGGTGCCATCACTTGGCTATGGTATAGGTGCAACGGATAGGAGAGACTCATGTTTGCAATCGGCATTGTTGCGTTTTTCATGTTCATTATCAGCCTTTTTGTGTGTGCGTTTGTACTGATTGTTCAGTATTTGATTATTCGCCGTAAAATTCATCAAGACAAACGTGCAGTCAATTTTCGCGCCAAATATGCTACGCTTTCCACATTTTTTATACAATGGGTTGTTCTGAACGCATTCAGCTTCTTACCTGCAAACCGTATGATTTTTTCACTGGCAGTCTCTACGGATATTTTTCTTGGTTTTTTGTGGTTGTTTTTTGTTGCAACCAATGCAGATGAAATGTGGCGTTTGACTGGGCAAAAAGGCTACTTGTTGTGGCCTTTGGCAGCTGCTTCGGTTTGGGCAGCATGCTTCATTGTATTCAGCTACGGATAGCGTCTCAATAATTGCGGACAAATGCCGTCTGAAAACCTGAATGCTTTTTCAGGCGGCATCAAACTAGATTATCTCATCTATTTATAAGATAATGATTTCAACTTTTCAAGTCTGGAGGAATCCCAATGAGCCAAAACCATACCATTTTACAAAATCTCCCCATCGGTCAAAAAGTCGGCATCGCATTCTCCGGCGGTCTCGATACCTCTGCCGCACTACTGTGGATGAAACTCAAAGGCGCGCTGCCTTACGCCTACACCGCCAACCTCGGCCAACCTGACGAAGACGATTACAACGCCATTCCTAAAAAAGCGATGGAATACGGCGCAGAAAATGCCCGCCTGATCGACTGCCGCGCGCAGTTGGCACACGAAGGCATCGCCGCCATCCAATGCGGCGCGTTCCACGTTTCCACCGGCGGCATCGCCTACTTCAACACCACGCCTTTGGGCCGCGCTGTGACCGGCACCATGCTCGTTTCCGCCATGAAAGAAGACGATGTTAACATCTGGGGCGACGGCAGCACCTACAAAGGCAACGACATCGAGCGTTTCTACCGCTACGGCCTCTTGACCAATCCCGCGCTGAAAATCTACAAACCTTGGCTCGACCAACAATTTATCGACGAACTCGGCGGCCGTCACGAAATGAGCGAATTTCTGATTGCCAACGGCTTCAACTACAAAATGTCGGTGGAGAAAGCCTATTCCACCGATTCCAATATGCTCGGCGCGACGCATGAAGCCAAAGATTTGGAATTCCTCAACAGCGGCATCAAAATCGTTAAGCCCATCATGGGCGTTGCCTTCTGGGATGAAAACGTCGAAGTCAAACCCGAAGAAGTCAGCGTGCGCTTTGAAGAAGGCGTGCCGGTTGCATTGAACGGCAAAGAATACGCCGACCCCGTCGAACTCTTCCTCGAAGCCAACCGCATCGGCGGCCGCCACGGCTTGGGCATGAGCGACCAAATCGAAAACCGCATCATCGAAGCCAAATCACGCGGCATCTACGAAGCCCCGGGCATGGCATTGTTCCACATCGCCTACGAACGTTTGGTTACCGGCATCCACAACGAAGACACCATCGAACAATACCGCATCAACGGCCTGCGCCTCGGCCGTTTGCTCTACCAAGGCCGCTGGTTCGACAGCCAAGCGCTTATGTTGCGCGAAACCGCCCAACGCTGGGTTGCCAAAGCCATTACCGGCGAAGTCACCCTCGAACTGCGCCGCGGCAACGACTACTCAATTCTGAACACCGAATCGCCCAACCTGACCTACCAACCCGAACGCCTGAGCATGGAAAAAGTCGAAGACGCAGCGTTCACACCGCTCGACCGCATCGGCCAACTGACCATGCGCAACCTCGACATTACCGACACCCGCGCCAAACTGGGTATTTACTCGCAAAGCGGTTTGTTGGCATTGGGCGAAGGCTCTGTATTACCGCAGTTGAATAATAAGGAGTAGAATCAGGGGGCTTTAAAGCCCCCTTATTTTTTAAAGGAATAAAATGAAAGAATATAAAGCCGTCATTTATCAAGAGAACCTGCTTTCCAGTTTGGTTTTCGGCAGCGCCAAAATCAATCCGGTCAAATTCAGCGATTTCCTCAACAGCCACGCTTCGCAAGGATGGAAGGTCGTTACCATGGAAAAAGACCAGCGCCGCATGCTGCTGTTTTTCGTGCGTGAAGCCTACGTCGTCATTTTGGAAAAAGAACGTGTTTAAACTCGGCGTCTATGCCTGTCTCGGATTATTCGGAAGATTGGAGCCATGACAATCAACGATTTTTGGAACATCATTGATCAAGCACGTCCTGAATCTCGCAATATTGGGGAATTCAACCAAAACTTGAATCGGTTATTGGAATCTTTACCAGATGAGGATTTATTATATTTCGATTATTTCTTTAAGATGTACGAATGCACAATTATTGCCAGTCCCAATAGATTAATTTGGTCTGCGCTATCTTTGGTGTACGGTGGTAAGCATAAATACAATACTTATGGCTTTGCAGCTTGGCTGATTTTGCAAGGTAAAAGCCACTATCTTGCTGTTTTACATGATGCCGATCGGCTGGCTGATACTGAAGCTACTCAAAACTATTGCAGTGGTAACTTGAAGGGGCATGAGCATGAGTTTCCTGAACAACGTTACTTGGCAGGCAGAATATACAGCAAGAGAAACCGCATCGGTATTCGCGCATTCGAAAAAACTACTAAAGAATTCGCCCCAAAAGCCAACACAGAGTGGCAAAAAATCGAACAGCAAGAATTAAACTCTCCCACCTTTCAGTCCAATAGAAATTGGACACTGGAAGATCTTGCCGTGATACTACCCAATACCTATCAAAAATATATATGTGTATGAATGTACAATTAAATACATATCCGAAAAGAAAATGAAAGACGACAGATTTATCAACTGATACCGCTTTAAAAACACCCTATTTTGAAAACTTGACGCAACATCCTTGTTTAATAGACAAGGCCGTCTGAAATGTAAGTTTCAGACGGCCTTATTACCCTTCCCAAATTTATCAAATACCATGAAATTCTTTTCTCACTTTTATCTTGAAAATCATATGTATTTCCACGACTACTTGAAATATATCCTGATTTTCGCCGCCCTCGTCGTCCTCCTGCTCGCCGTATCGCAATACCTGCGCCACCGCATGGACACCAAATACCGCGACCTGAGCATTATTGCGCTGTTGTTGCTCATCCTCATCTGCGGCACGCAATATCTTTCATACAGCGAGCGTCAAAACTTTGCCGCCGATACTTCGCGCATGGTGGGTTTTCTCAATGCCTTGATTGAAAACCAAAAAGTTGAAAAACAAGACATCATCGTCAACAGCACGCGCCTGTTCAACGGCATGATTATCGGCATCAAAAGCCAATATTACGAAGTCCATTTCAATCAAGACTTCTCCGCCTACACGCTGACGCCCATCAATTTGGTCAACAACAATATCGAACTCATCGATAAAGAATAACAGGATACACACACATGGAAGCATACTCCCTGCTCGCCCTCAAACTACTGATGGGTATTTTAGGTTTGATTTTGCAAATCAACCTCTTAGGTAAAGGCAACCTCGCGCCGACCTCCGCCATGGACCAAGTGCAAAACTATGTACTCGGCGGCATCATCGGCGGCGTGATTTACAGCGACAGCGTCGGCCTGTTGCAATTTTTCCTCGTGCTGATTTTGTGGACGCTGTTGGTCTTGAGCCTGAAATTCATCAAAAACCACAACCGCTGGGTCAAATCCATCATTGACGGCAAATCCGTCTGGGTTATCGTCAACGGCAAAATCCAAACCGATGAATGCATGAAAAACGGCATCAGCGCACACGACCTCATGTTCAAACTCCGCGCCGCCGGCATCTACGAAATCTCTGCTGTCAAACGTGCCGTGATGGAACAAAACGGCCAGCTCGCCGTCATTAAGTACGGCGACGAAAGCCTGCGCTATCCGCTGATTACAGACGGCCAAGTTGACCCCGACATCCTCGAAATCATTAAGCGTGATGAAGAATGGCTGCAACAGGAACTCGACCGCCTCCACCTTGAAGCCTCGCAAGTCTATATCGGCGAATACATAGACGGAAAATTGGTGGCACACCGTTATCCTTCTTGATTTGAAAATAGCAGGCCGTCTGAAACCTTGATTTCAGACGGCCTTTTTGTATTCAGCCCAAACACTGATTTTTTAATCGCGATATTCAAACGTTGTGCCTAAAAATTGAGCCAGTGCGGAGACGTGGGAATGTCGGGGGTCTTTGACGGCGGTCAGCAATAAAATATTGCCGTGCTGTTTTTCCAAATCCAGCAGCCGTTTGATGGCTGCCTGCTCGGTATCGCCTTGCAGCTCTTCATGATAACGGCTGACAAAACCGTCGAAATTTTGAGCCGGATTTTCGTGATACCAGCGGCGCAGGTTTGCACTGGGCGTAATGTCTTTCAGCCAGAGCGCAGTGGCAAAAACCTCTTTGCGGACGCCGCGCGGATAGAGGCGGTCGATAAAGACGGCGGTTTGTTTAGAATCGGGTTGATAGGCGTAAATGCGCTGTACGGTAAACATTTTTTCTCGTCTCCAATGGATTCAGGCCGTCTGAAAATTCAGACGGCCTGATGCTTTTTAGGGTTTAGAACAGTTTTTTGACTTCGGCTTCGATATCGTCGGCTCGCATAAAGGTTTCGCCGATCAGGAAAGTATGCACGCCATGGCTGCGCATGAAATCGACGTCTTCTTTGTTGCGGATGCCGCTTTCGGTTACAACGGTTTTGCCGTTCAATTCAGGCAAGAGGTCGAGGGTTTGTTGCAGGGTCACTTCAAACGTACGCAGGTTGCGGTTGTTGACGCCCCACAGCGGCGTGGTCATGTTGCGGCATTTTTCCAGCTCGGACGCATCGTGCAATTCCAACAAGACAGTCATGCCCAATTCGTGGGCAACGGCTTCAAAACGCTCAAGCTGCCCGGCTTCCAATACGGCGGCAATCAGAAGAACCGCATCCGCACCCCACGCACGCGCCTGATAGATTTGGTATTCGTCGATGATGAAATCTTTACGCAAGACCGGCAGCGCCACGGCCGCACGCGCCTGTTTCAAATACTCGGGCGAGCCTTGGAAGTAAGGTTCGTCCGTCAACACGGACAAACAGGCCGCGCCGGCTTTTTCATAGGCAACGGCGATTTCGGCAGGATGAAAATCAGGACGGATCAGGCCTTTGCTCGGGCTGGCTTTTTTGACTTCGGCAATAATGGCTGGCAGATTCTGCGCGTGTTTTTCACGGATCGAGCCGATAAAGTTGCGAACCGGCGCGGCTGCCTGCGCTTGGGCTTTGATGTCTTCCAAAGAAACGGCGGCTTTTTGGGCGGCCACTTCTTCTGCTTTGGTGGCAAGGATTTTGTTGAGAATATCGGTCATGGCGTTTTTCTATTGGGGCTGATTTTCGGGTTTGAGTCGTGCAACATGCTGCTGCAGATTAGATTTCAGACGGCCTGAATGCCGCTATTTTAATGGTTTGAAAAAAGGCGGGCAAGAATGCCCGCCTTTGTGTCTGCTTCAACTTAGTGATGAATGCCCAAAACGGACGCGTTGTGGCTGATGATTTCGTCCGCCAAAGTCGGATTGTCGTTCAGCTTGATACCGTAGCCGGGCACCAATTCTTTCAGACGGCCTGACCATGATTCGGCATGATCTGGGAAGCATTGGTTGATCAGCTTAATCATCAAAGGTACGGCGGTTGATGCACCTGGGGACGCGCCCAGCAATGCGGCCAGCGAGCCGTCGGCATGGGCGACGATTTCGGTACCGAATTGGAGTACGCCGCCTTTTTTTGGGTCTTTTTTGATGATTTGCACACGCTGACCGGCGGTAATCAGTTCCCAATCGTCAGGATTGGCTTCCGGATAATACTCTAAGAGCGAAGTGAAGCGTTCTTCTTTGGTTTTACGCAATTCGCCCAAGAGGTATTTTGTCAACGGCATATTAGCCCAACCGGCACGGAGCATAGGATAGAGGTTGTCCATGTGGATGGACATCGGCAAATCCATAAGCGAGCCTTGTTTGAGGAAGTTGGGGCGGAAGCCTGCATACGGGCCGAACATCAAATGGCGTTGGCCGTCCACGTTGCGGGTATCCAAATGCGGAACGGACATAGGGGGCGCGCCGACGGAGGCTTGGCCGTACACTTTGGCGTTGTGTTGCGCGGCCGTTTCGGGATTGCTGTTGCGGAAGAAGAGGCCGGAAACCGGAAAGCCGCCGTAGCCTTTGCCTTCGGGGATACCGGATTTTTGCAGCAGGGTCAGTGCGCCGCCGCCTGCGCCGAGGAAGACGAAACGGGTGCGGAGTGTCAACGGGTCGTCATCGTCTTTGGTGCTGCTGGTTTTCAGCACCCATGCGCCGTCCGATTCGCGGTTGAGGTCGTCGACATGGCGGTTGAATTTGATTTTTACGCCTTTGTCGCTCAAGTATTTGACCATCTGGCGGGTCAGGCTGCCGAAATCGACGTCTGTGCCTTCGGCGGAGTAGTTGGCAGCGATGGATTGGTTTTCATCACGGCCGTTGACAACCAGCGGCGCCCATTCGGCAATTTTGGCACGGTCAGTAGAAAACTCCATTTTTTCAAAGAGTTTTTGGTTTTTGAACACGTCGAAACGTTTTTGCAGATAACTGCAATGGTCGGCGTTCATCACCAGCGACATATGGGGGACGGAATTGATGAAAGTGCGGTCGGTCAGTTTGCCTTCTTCGACCAAAGTCGCCCAAAATTGGCGGCTGATATGGAATTGTTCGGCAATATTGAGGGCACGGGTCGGATCGATCGTACCGTCGGCAGTCAGGGGCGCATAGTTCAATTCACACAGCGCAGAGTGTCCCGTACCGGCATTGTTCCATGCATTTGATGATTCCAACGCTACATCTTCCAAGCGTTCGATCAGGGTGATTTCCCAAGATGGTTCGAGTTCTTTGAGCAATACGCCCAAAGTGGCGCTCATAATGCCGCCGCCTACTAATACGACATCGGTTGCTTCAGCCATGGTTTTACTCCTACTAAAGTCAGGCATGGTTTGCCTTGTGGTTATCTATCATTATAAACAACTGATTTCATAGGAATTATTTTGTATTTTTGTTGTGTGTGAAACTTTGTTGCCTGCTGAGTTTCCGAGCGTAAATGGCGGAAGGCAGTTTCGGTTTGGGTTCCAGATTTCAGGTCTTTATAATATGTTATTGAGAATTTAGTAGATTTTACGGAGAAATGCAAAGATTTTCTGTTCGGTTCATATAAAAATAAGAGATTAGGCCGTCTGAAAACGTTTTCTTAACCTTTATCTGCCAACGTTTGCCAAGAAAAAAGAATTTTTCATTTCTTTTTTAATTGACCGTTTTTGTCAGCAATTTCAGCGCTAACAAACGTGAATCAACCGCCAATCTGCTATCATTTCGACTTATCCTGCAACAAGGCAAACCGCCATGTATCTGACACAAGAAAAGCCCTACCGCCCCCTATTGGTCGCACTGATGTTCCTCACCCTGCCGCTGGCGATGATATTGCACAATATCGTGCAAATCGCCTTTTCAGACGGCCAAGGCCTGCTGATAACGGTCAAAGACGGCGCGTGGGCATGGCAAAGCGGCTGGCAGGATTCCGTCGCATGGTTTGTCTGCGGCATGTTTGCCTTCCTCAACCTGCCGATTGCCGGCGGACTGACCAAGCTGGCGTATAAAAAAATGATGCGCCGGCATTCGCGTTACGCCATCTTCCTTGCCGGTGTCGCAGCGTGTGCCTCGGCGGCGGCAGGCTTGATTTTTGAAGCCATCTTAGGCAATGCCGCATTGGCCGGTATGCGCGGGCAAGGCGTGTTCTACTACACACTCTCCGTGTGGATCATCGCCATGCTGACCCTGCCCAAACAGCTCACGCGCGCGCCGGAGCAGCCCATCGTCTTTCACAAGATGAAACGTTGATTCAACAAGCACAAACATTTTCAGACGGCATGCTTTCCGTTACCATTATATCCAACGCGTTTTAACCAATAAGGAATAACAAATGAATCAGGCGCAACAGCTCCGCGACGGCATACAGGCACTGGGTTTGGACATCGACGAAGCCAAACAGGCCAAACTCCTAGACTATGCCGCCCTGCTGCAAAAGTGGAACAAAACCTACAACCTGACCGCCCTGCGCGATCCCGCCCAAACCGTCAGCCACCACCTGCTCGACAGCCTGACCCTCCTGCCCTATATTGAACACGCACAAACCATGCTCGACGTCGGCTCCGGCGGCGGACAGCCCGGCATACCCACCGCCATCTGCCGCCCCGACCTCGACATCACCCTCCTCGATGCCAACACCAAAAAAACCGCCTTTCTGCAACAAGCCGTCATCGAACTCGGCCTTAAAAACGTCCGCATCATCAGCGGCCGCGTAGAAGCCGCCGCCGACTGCCGCGCCGACGTCATCACCAGCCGCGCCTTTGCCGAACTCGCCGACTTCGTCAACTGGACCGAGCACCTCCTCAAAGACGGCGGCTACTGGGCGGCCATGAAAGGCGTATATCCGCAAGAAGAAATCGACAAACTATCCGAAAGCGTCGCCGTCGAAAAAGTCGAAGCATTGCACGTCCCCCAACTCAATGCCGAACGCCATATCGTCATCATCCGCAAAAAGGCCGTCTGAAAACAACCCAAGCATACCGAATAACGGTACAATCCAGCCATCCACACTTAACACGACAGCAAAGCACATGAGCGCACAAATCCTCGCCGTCGCCAACCAAAAAGGCGGAGTCGGCAAAACCACCACCACCGTCAACCTAGCCGCCTCCCTGGCCTCCAAAGGCCGCCGCGTCCTCGTCGTCGACCTCGACCCCCAAGGCAACGCCACTACAGGCAGCGGCATCAACAAAGCCACCATCGAAAACGGCGTTTACCAAGTTGTCCTCGGCGAAACCGACATCCCCAACGCCGTCGTCCGCAGCAAAGAAGGCGGCTACGACGTATTGGGCGCCAACCGCACACTGGCCGGCGCAGAAGTCGAACTCGTCCAAGAAATCGCACGCGAAATCCGCCTCAAAAACGCCCTGCAGCTCGTTGCCAACAACTACGACTACGTCCTCATCGACTGCCCCCCGTCCCTGACCCTGCTCACCCTCAACGGCTTAGTCGCCGCCAACGGCGTCATCGTCCCAATGCTTTGCGAATACTACGCCCTCGAAGGCATTTCCGACCTCGTGGCCACCGTCCGCAAAATCCGCCAAGCCATCAACCCCGACCTCGACGTAACCGGCATCGTCCGCACCATGTACGACAGCCGCAGCCGCCTCGTCGTCGAAGTCAGCGAACAGCTCAAACAACACTTCGGCAACCTGCTCTTCGATACCGTCATCCCCCGCAACATCCGCCTCGCCGAAGCCCCCAGCCACGGCCTCCCCGCCCTCGCCTACGACGCCCACGCCAAAGGCACCCAGGCTTATCTGGACTTGGCCGATGAACTGATTGCACGGTTGGAAAAATAAATAGGGATATGAATATAAAAAGGCCGTCTGAAAGTACTTCAGACGGCCTTTGGTTTATTTTAAATAACCGTTATATGATATTTCTATCGTATTTTGTTTATATAAATCAAAATATTTTTCTGTTTGAACAAAACCAAAATAATTAAAAATCTTCTCAAATTCAGAAAGTTTTTGTTCACTTACAGAAAGTAAAGGCTTCTCCGTCCCTAACTCAGCAAAAGATCTTTGGAACAACTTTATACCAATCCCTTTATTTTGGAATTCAGGCATGATCCTTAAACAGCATAATTTCTTTTCTTCAATCTCATTTTTTAGAATTGCCAAACCAGCAATCTTCCCATCACGCCATTCAAGTAAGATTGAGCGAGTTTTGTTATAGAGACCAGTAAATACTTTTTGCTCTAACCAATTCTCAAAATCTGGATATTGCTGAGACAACTGGTTCAAATTAGCAAATACATGATTAATTAAAGGTAAAGCAATATTCTCTTGTTCTATAATAAGATTAGAGTCAATAAGAGGTGTTCCTACTATCTCTTGGCGCTGAATTTGATTTTCATTATTAAATAAAGATAAGGAAGCGTAAGGAGACAGAGCATTGGGGGCAAAAATAAAGTGATACGTCATCTTATACTCCTTGTTTTAGGTAGTAGAAATTTTGTGGAGGATGTTTCTTTCCACAGAATTCTTCTATTTGCAGAGGATGAGGAAGCAATCTAAAGTTTACTATTTCTATAGCATAACCATTATTGTGTTCTCCAAAATATTGGAAGAACCTTTCTTTCGTTATACCTGAATTATAATTGGTTTTTTCCCATAAAGAAATTAAATTATCAGAAATTACTCGTTTTACCTCAAACTTTGCAACAACCCTTGAGAGAGGGCTCGTACCATAAATATAAACTGTATTTACACTTAATTTGGGTAATGTCTTTCTATATTCGAACTTCTTTAGTCCCAAATTAATTTGTGTAATAAACTCAGGATGCATTGATATTAGGATATCCATTTTAAATTTCATCGAGGGAGTGATTGAAGATAATTGTGTACAAATTTAGTAATTTTTTTTTAAAAACTAATGAGCATATTAATATAATGGAGAAAGATAATATATAAAAGTTAGGATTACGTATTATACTACCATGCTCTGTAAAAAAAATAATTATTAAATTTACCAAAGAACTTGAAACTAATCCTATGAGTAATATAAATAACAAGAACATGAAAATTTTACACGTAGATGTCTCAATTCTAGAAAACCTACCTAAAAGACTAAAACTTTCTGTCGACTTATCACCATTATCCATTTTCCAGTGATAACCTAAACTATTTTGAACTATGTTATCTCCTTTATTCAGAAAAAGATATTTTTGCCAAATATCCTCTTGTGTTAGAGAGCGGCTAGTATTATAGTTTTTACTGTGATCCCCAAGTTCATACTCTTGATTAATTATCAAGAAAAAGTGAATTTTTTTAAATTTTACAAATTCTAAATGGCAATTATCCATTAAAAATGATGGCAACCATCTACTTTCATTAATCCTTACATCTAATATTTTAGATTTTATAGTCGAGCTTAAAACTCCTTCATCTTCTGGTGTAAATGATTTTATAAAGTTAGTCTTAGATGCTGTTTTAACTCTAAACCTAATGTAGGCATGCTTTGACTCTATTGAATTTAAATTATTATCTTTAACGATTTGTGCTATTTTTTTTAAATCAATAATAATTTCGGTACAGAGAATATCTTCCCTATAGGAGAATTTAAATGTTTTATGTATTAAAAATGGAATTATAATAATATTTTTCTTATTTCTTGTTATTGCGGTAAATGTTTGGTTTTTTGTTGTCGATATAGTAGGCTCGTTAAAAATAGCAGTAACCATATCTAAATTAGAGGATAGTTCCTTTCCTAGGTCTAGGAAATCTGCAAACTCATACTTTCCAGGTATACTAATAAATAATTCTTTTTTATCTAATTTTTCCAGAGAAGTTATATCAATTAATAAGCCTAAATCTAGATATGTACATTTATTATCAAAATCCCATAAATTGAGGTGTAATTCATCTAGAAAAATATTTGCTTCCAAGTCGACTTCAGAAGGTTCTTTATGCGTCCTAAAAAGCAAACATGAAATTTTTTGTGTAGTCACGATTTCCTCATTTCACAAATAGATCTATGTTGTAATGATAATATAATAAATAATTATATTTATTTCAATCTCTCCCATTCCCTCAACAACCTCTTCACCGACACCGGATACGGCGTCTTCAATTCCTGCGCAAACAGCGATACCCTCAATTCTTCAATCATCCACTTAAACCCTGCAAGGCCGTCTGAAATGGGGAGGCCTTGTTTGATCAGGCTATCTGTTTTTTCCTGCCACATTTGTTCCAGTTCTTGAATATCGGCTTCGCGAGCTGCGTCTCGGGCGGGGTTGCTACTGTATTTTTCGAGGCGTAGGGTCATGGCTTTGAGGTAGATGGGGAGGCGTGGCCATTGTGCCCACGGGGTGCGGGTGGCGAAGCCGGCGGCGAGCAGGGTTTGCAGGCGTAGTCTTAGGAGGTGGGTCAATGGATGTTTGCCGAGTTTGCCGTTGAGTTCGGCGTAGGCGGCTGCGGTTTCCTGCAAGTAGCGGCTGAGGGCTTCTTTGACGGCGGGCAGGCGGCTGCGGGCGCGTTTGATTTGCTCTTTGAAGGCTTTTTCGTTGCGCGGCAGCTCGTCTTCGCCGATAAAGGCGCGGTCGCAGACGGCTTGGGTGAGGTCGTCGCGCAGGGTGTCGGCGTTGATATGTTTGAGCAGCATGGCGGCTTGGGTAAAGCCTTGGATGCCTTTGTTCAAATCTTTTACCTGCTCTTTTAATTGCAGCTTCATCAATTCGATGACGCCTTGACGGTGTGCCTGTTCGGCGGCTTCGGTGGTGTCGAACAGGCGCAGGGCGATGCGGCCGTCTTTTTCTTTTTGCAGGCCGAGGTAGCCGGTGAGCTGTTGTTTGCCGCGTGCGAATTTGATGGATTCGGGCAGGGTGCCGATGTCCCATGCGGTAACGTTGTCGCGCTCGAATTCTTGGGTGTTGTCGCGGAAGGTGACGGCGGCGGCTTGGCCGAGTTGTTGTTGCAATTCGTGCAGTTTGCGGCCGCCGGCGAGCTCTTGTCCGCCGTCGTCGATAATGCGCAGATTCAGATAGCAGTGTTCGGGCAATTCTTGCGCCGCCCATGCGTCTTGGTCGATTTGCTCGAGAATCCGCATATCGCCGGCGCTTTTGGCGATAAAGTGCGCCAACTGGGGAATGATGGCCGCTTGGCGGTCGGGATTGCTTTCGAGAAATTTGGTGATGAAATCGGGTACGGGCACGCAAATGCGGCGGATTTGCTTCGGCAGGGCTTTAATCAGCAGCTGGATTTTTTCGCGCAACATACCGGGCACCAGCCATTCGAGCGACGGCGCATGCAGGCGGTTGAGGACGGTCAGCGGTACGGTCATGGTCACGCCGTCGAGTGGATGGTGCGGCTCGAAGCGGTAGGAAAGTTTGAACTTGCCGTCTGCGGTTTGCCAAAATTTGGGGAACTGCTCTTCGGTAATGTGCGCGGCGGCGTGTTGCATCAAATCGTCGCGACTGAGAAACAGCAGACGCGGATTGTCGCGCTCGGCGGTTTTGAGCCAGGCTTCAAAGGTGCGGATATCGGCAAGGGGCAAAGGTTTCAGACGGCCTTTTTGAGATGCTGGCCGCTTTTGGGGTTTGGGGTCGTCTGAAACATTTTGCCGGGTATGTGAACTCGGTTCACGCTCGCGCTTGTCCGTATCGTTGGAATCCGCGTGCGTGGCTTGCGCCACACGCCCTGCGTTGCGCTGGTTTGCTTGTCCGTTTTGATCGGCTGTCTTGTCCGACTGGGTTTGTCCGCCCTCTTCGCTTCCCCAAACGCCGCCTTTCGCGTCTTTCCACACCAGCTTGGGCAGTCGTTCGTTATAAAACGCAAACAGGGCTTCGTCATCGACCAATACGTCTTGCTTGCGCGATTTATGTTCGAGTTCGGTAATTTCTTTAATCAGCTTTTTATTGTGGGCAAAAAAGGCCGTCTGAAGATTGCTTTCCTGCGCCACCAATGCGCCGCGGATAAAGATTTCGCGCGCTTCTTCAGGTGCAACTTTGCCGTAAGACACGGGGCGGCGCGGCAATACGGTCAGGCCGTAAAGCGTCACGCGTTCGCTGGCGACGACTTCGCCGCGTTTTTGTTCCCAGTGCGGCTCGAAATAATGGTAGCGGACGAGGTGCGGCGCTTCCTGCTCTATCCATTCGGGCTGAATAACGGCGACGTCGCGCGCGTAAAGGCGCGTGGTTTCAACCAATTCTGCCGCCATTACCCATTTGGGCTTGGCTTTGAACAGGGCTGATGCAGGAAAAAGGTGGAAACGGCTGCCGCGCGCGCCGGTATAGTCGTTGCCGTCGGGCGATTTCATGCCGACGTTGGCGATAAGGCCGGTGAGCAGGGCGCGGTGGATTTGTTCGTAGCCGGCTTCTTTGGCGGCACGGATTTGGGCGCGGTGTTGTTTCTTGTCCAGTTGTTTTTGTTTGAGTTTGGCCGCCAAATCTTGATCGCCTTGGCTTTCAGACGGCCTTAATTGTTCTTGGGTAGGAGGTTGTCGAAACGCGGCTTCTTTGGTGGTCAAACCCATTTCAATCGCGGTTTGGGCAAGCTGGTGGTGCAGCTCGCGCCACTCGCGCATCCGCAGGTGCGACAGAAAATATTGGCGGCACCATTGCACCAGCTGCTTGTTGGACAAACCTTTGTCGCGCTCGCGCTGGAAGCTGTCCCAAATATTCAGGTAGGCAAGAAAGTCGGATTGCTTGTCGGTAAAGCGTTCATGCGCCTTAGCCGCAGTATCGCGCGCTTCCAACGGCCGCTCGCGCGGGTCTTGAATCGACAGCGCGGACGCAATCACCAATATTTCCGCCATGCAGTCGTGTTTCTTCGCCGCAAGCAAAATGCGCGCGATTTTCGGGTCGATGGGCAGGCGCGCCATTTGTTCGCCGAGCTTGGTCAGACGGTAGCGCGTGTTGGCACCAATATGGCCCGAACTGTTTTGCAGGCCGTCTGAAACATTGGCTGGGTTGGATCGGGCATCCATGCCTGATCCGCGTACTTGGTTTTTCATATTTTGCATAGTCTTGTCGGTCGGGCATCTTCCCCGACATCATCTAAATTTGTCTTTATTGGTTTTCACGCCGCTTATTGCGGATAAACATATTCCGCTTTGCCGTCGCGAATGTTCAAGCTGCCTGCATCGCCTGTAATCAGATTGCCCGTTACCGAGCCTTCACTACAACCTGAAACCGGCATATCGTAGCCCAGCGTGTGAATCAGGAACGTTGAAAGCTGCTGATGGAAGGCAATCTCGCAAGGCGCAAAAGCTTGGTTGGCAGCCTGTTGCACGGCCTTATCCGGGCTGTACAACACCAGCGGCACGAGATAGCTGTCGGGCTGCACCGTGCCTTGATTGTAGGTATCTTGGCGCACATACTGGCCATGATCGGAGGTATAGGCAAACAGCCAGTTGCCGTCAGGCTGCTTTTGCAACTGATCGAATACGGTTTGAATCATTTGGTCGGTTTTGTGGATGGTGTTGTCGTACTTATCCACAATATTGGCTTCGCCGAATACTTTATCTTGAGGCTGCAACAATGCGCCGTATGGGACGTGCGAACCGCGTTGGTGCAACACGATAAAATGCTTGCCCTGCTGCAAATTGATTTTGTCGAACAGCGGCAGCAGCTTCTCATCAGGCATATTGTCGCCGTTGCCGTAGCCAAGCTGCGTCGGCTGAATCAAATGGTCTATCCATTTCTTACCGATTAAGTTCAAAATCGCCATCTCGTTTTCCGCCTGCGCGCTATAAAAATACGTTTCATAGCCCTGCTCTTTGGCGAGGCGGAACATATTGGTATCGCCGCTGCTGATTTGCTCATAGCCGTTGGCATGCGGTATCGCATTGAAAAAGCTGGGCAGGGACACAGCCGTCATCAAAGCGGCAGAATAGCTTTGCTTCACAATCGGCTTAAAGTCGGCTTGCGACAGCTGGGTTAAAAACGGCGAAGTTTCGCGTCCGTAGCCAAACAATTTCAAATGCGCCGCACTTTCGCTTTCGCCCATAATCAGGACGATATTTTGAATACCGCCCTGCCCGGTTTTGCTTGGCGCAGGCTGTTTGAACACAGGAATCTTGCTTAAATCAAACAACTGATACGGCAACACGCGCCCGACAAAATAGCCGAAGCTGAAATAATTGGCTTTGATGCGGCTGTATGTCGGTTTGGGCGAAATACCGTGTTCCTGTGTTGTACTGAATGAACGTCCAAAAATCAGCAACATCGCCGCAATAAACAAAATATCGGCGGCAAAATGCGTCTTACGGCGGAACTTGGCAAGGCTGCAAAACAACACGACTTCCGCCACGCCCCACAACGCAGGCAGCCACAACTTATCCAACATCGACGCGCCCGCGCTGCCAACTTCGGTAACCTCTTTCAGCATCAGCCAATAATTAATGCCCGTCATCCAACTTTGATAAACCGCGTAATGCACATTGTTGGCAATAATGCTGAGCGCAAAAAACACCGCAATCAGCAAACGCGTCACCTTATAACGCGCAAACAGATACAGCGCAACAATCACAAATGTCAGCGCAAACGTTTCCGCCATTTTCGCAGCCGGCAGAGTTTCAATCCCAAATACAAAGCGATAGGCAATTTCGCTGGCGGTAAGGAGAGATGAATACAGAAAGAGAACGAAAAGGGATTTTTTCATAATGGGAAGTTCACAATAAAAGTTGCTTGACTTCGGAAGATCGTCTGAAAGTCACTTCCTTGGTGGTTAAACCCATTTCAATCGCACGCCACTCACGCATCTGCAGGTGCGACAGGAAATATTGGGGCAGCATTGCACCAGCTGCTTATTGGACAAACCTTTGTCGCGCTCGCGCTGGAAGCTGTCCCAAATGTTCAGGTAGGCAAGGAAATCAGACTGCTTGTCGGTAGCTTTGGCTACCACATCGCGCGCCTCCAGCGGCCGCTCGCGTGAGTCTTGAATCGACAGCGCGTACGCAATCACCAATATTTCTGCCATGCAGTCATTTTGTTGTGCAGCAATCAGTATTCGGCTGACTTTGGTGTCAATTAGTAGTTGACCTATTTGTTTGCCAATAGGAGTTAATTGATAGTGCGGTTTTGGGGCTTTTAGGCTGCCTGAAAAATAACAGATAATGTTGTCTTAAAGCAATATTTAAGACGGTATTTGTTCTATCCTAAGTTATAATTCTGCTTTTTCAGGCCACCTGAAATCTTATTTTTGAAAATATGATGAATAACACACACCAACCTACTGTTTTAGATTTATTTTGCGGCTGTGGCGGCTTATCGCTTGGTTTTATTCAAGCTGGTTTTGATGTCAAATTGGGCATAGATTATTGGCAAGACGCGATTACCACCTACACCGCCACACACAAAGGCACACAAGGCATTGTCGCTGATTTATTCAACATCACACCCGAACAAATCTCCCAACAAACTCAAATTAAACAAATAGATGTGATTATTGGTGGGCCACCATGTCAAGGTTTCTCTATCGCCGGTAAACGCATGATTGATGATGAACGCAATCAACTTTATAAAGCGTTTGTGGATTTTGTCCGTTTTTATCAGCCCAAAGCATTTCTAATGGAAAATGTCCCTAATATAATGTCAATGGGAAAAGGAGCGATTAAACAACAAATTACTCAAGATTTTGAGCAGCTAGGCTATATCGTCAAAAGTCAAATTTTAATGGCTTCTGATTATGGGGTACCGCAAAATCGTAAACGCGCATTTTTTGTGGGATTTAAAAACGGCACAACATTTGAATTTCCGAAACAAACGGTTAATCAATATGTTACTACCAAACAAGCCATTTCTGATTTACCTGATTATTCGGTTGATGATGGCGCGGCTTATCCACTTTTAGGCAGCAGCGAATATCAACACATGATGCGCCAAAATGCAACTGGCTTGTTTAATCATCAAATCACTCAACATAATGACAAAACAAAAGAAATTATCGCTCTCGTACCTGATGGCGGCAATTACAAAAGCCTACCTGAACATTTGCGCCAGACGAGAAACGTCAATATTGCATGGACACGCTTAAACAGCCAAAAGCCAAGTTTTACAATTGATACGGGACACAATCATCATTTTCACTATCAATTTAACCGTGTACCAACAGTTCGAGAAAGTGCGCGTATTCAATCATTTCCCGATGATTTTATTTTTTTAGGAACAAAAACCAGTCAATTACGCCAAGTTGGCAATGCTGTTCCGCCTATGCTTGCAAAAGCGATTGCCGAAAAAATGAAATTGTTTTTATAAGGATATAACATTATGTTTAACCCCGATATTCAATATCGTTGCGACATTATTCGCGGTAAAGCACAAAAAGAATTAGATGATTTATTGCCAACTTATTCCACGATTGTGGCGGATATTTGTCCAGCCGATGAAAACATTTTTAATCAACAATTTAACAATAAATTATCGCAATCTTTTTATCAGAAAAATTACAATGAATTAGGCAAAAATCAACAGAAAACTATTAGAAATCATATTACTGAAATTGCAGGTAAATTATTTGGTTTGTACTTCAAAAAAAATGGTTTGGTATATGAAAGCCCAAGTAATAGTAAATTAGTAAACGACCAAGACCAACCTGCATTTTTTAAAAATTTATGCTTAAATTTTCAATTCCCAAACGGTACACAAAAAATTCAAACCATCACAGAACGTATTAACAAGAAGATTAAATTCAAACCGTTTCATTTTATTTTGGCGTTATTGGCAGAAGCGGAACAGGTAAAATTTACCATAACTACTTACCATATTGGCTATTATGTGTTGAATGCGTTGGAAGTGCTGCAAGGCAAAGTTACACCAAAAGAAGTATTGGATACGATTATTTCTAATAGTCAAAAGAATTCATTAAAACGTGTTCCTGTAACATCTCATGATTTTCAACATATTAGAGAATTGTTGAATTTATTGGTATTGGCGAATTTGATTGTGATTGATGAAAATCGAAACAGTAAAGCCGTACAATTAAATCATCATGAAAATGAGTTAATTCAATTATTTATCAAAGAATACAATACGCCACTTCAATTTGATATTTACCAATTTGATTTAAATGAAGAATACATTGGCAAACGCATTGAAATGGAATGGGCAGAATATTTTGCTCAAATTGCTCTAAAAAATGCTCAAGTTTTGAATACAGTTTTGCCATATCAACATCAAGTAAGTAAAAAAATAGACAAAAATGAATTAGGTAAAATGGGCGAGGAATTGGTATTTCAGTTAGAGCAAGAACGTGTGAAAAAATACAATCAACGCTTAGTCAATCAAGTTCAGCTTGTGGGTGAAATTCGTGGTTTGGGCTACGATGTAAAATCAGTTGCCGCTGATGAAAACCCAAATAATCCTGATTTTGATAGATTTATTGAAGTGAAATCAACCATTCGTGTTACTTCACCTGATTTAGATAATCACGATTGGATAGAAACTGTTAATTTAACACGCAAAGAATGGGTTGCTGCGGAGCAATTTCAGGCAGCCTACATGATTTATCGTGTGTATTTTACAGCTCATAAAATTTATATTCGCAAAATAATCAATCCTTTTGAGAAGAATGAACAGGGGATTATTTACGTTATGCCAACCATGTATCGCATGGATTTTTGGGCAAATAGCGTAGATGTTTCGGTTGAAGTGGATAATGTTTTATGAGTGAAAAATTAAAAGTTGTATCGTTGTTTTGTGGTTGTGGTGGTTCTGATTTGGGATTATTGGGCGGATTTGAATACTTGGGGCAAACTTATCCTAAATTGCCGTTTGAAATTGTTTACGCTTTGGATTTTGATAAATTTGCTGTGCAAACGTATAACGCTAATTTTGAACACCCTGCGATTTGTGATGATATTAAGAATTTAAATATTCAAGAGCTTGATGATTTTGATTTATTATTAGGCGGTTTCCCATGCCAATCTTTCAGCACGGTTAATCCCAGTAAAGACACCAATGACGCACGCGCTAATTTATATAAAGAATTGGTAAAAGTATTGCAAATCAAACAGCCTAAATATTTTGTTTTTGAAAATGTTAAGGGTTTAATGACTTTGCAAAAAGGGAAAATTTTACAAAAAGTATTAACCGAATTTAAACAAGCAGGATATGAAGTTCAATATAAATTATTGTTGGCAGCAAATTTCGGTATTCCGCAAAAACGTGAACGTGTATTTATGGTAGGTGTTCGCAAAGATATTCAGAAACACTATACATTCCCTATGGAAACTCATGCCGAACAGCCTAATTTATATCAAAAACCTTTTGTAAAATTAGAAAAAATCATTACTACCTTGGCGATTGATAATCCTAAATATTATTTTTCAGAAAAAGCTGTTTTAGGCATGAAAAATGCGAAAAATAACATGAAACGCGGTTTATATCAGGATTTGCAAGGACAATGCTTAACTATTACGGCACATTTGGCAAAAACCAGTTTAAACTCACGAGACCCAGTTTTATTGGTTGATAAAGACAAAGAATTATATCGCCGTTTTACACCGCGAGAAGCGGCTGGTATTCAATCATTCCCTGATACCTTTCAATTTCCTGTGAGTGATATTCAGGCATATCGGCAAATTGGCAATGCCATTCCGCCTGTATTGATGTGGCACGTTGCCAATGCGTTAGCGGAAATTGTGTAGTATTCAGACAGTCTGAAAATGCAAAATACCATCTGAAATTTATTTTCCAAACGGTATTTTTGTGTAATTTCTTTTTCTAGTTGTTTGAAATCACATTTCCTCCACCGCACCCAACTCCAGCAACACCTGAAAACCGTCATTGATATACCGCGAATCGGGCATTTCTAAAAATGGGAATGCTGCTACGTCGCCCAAGTTCAGTGATGCCATACGCAGGATGACGGCGGCGAGGTTGCTGCGGACGATTTCTGGGTCGGTAAATTCGGGGCGGCTGTTGAAATCTTCTTCTGAAAACAGTCGGATACATACGCCTGCGGAGACGCGGCCGCAGCGGCCGGAGCGTTGGCGTGCGGCAGCTTGGGAGATTTTTTCGACATGAAGCTGCTCCACTTTCGCCCGTGCGGAATAGCGTTTGACGCGCGCGAGGCCGGTGTCGATGACGTATTTGATGCCCGGCACGGTGAGCGAGGTTTCGGCGACGTTGGTTGCTAACACGACGCGGCGTTTCGCGCCTGAGGGGTGGAAGATTTTGTGCTGCTCGGCGTGCGACAGGCGTGCGAACAGGGGCAGGATTTCGTCGTTGCGGCGCAGCGTGGATTTGCGCAGGGCTTCGGTGGCTTCGCGGATTTCGCGTTCTCCCGGTAGGAACACCAAAATATCGCCTTCGCCGTGTCGCACCAATTCGTCCGCCGCATCGACAATCGCGTCGGTCAGCTCTACTTCCGCGTCGTCTTCGTCTTTGCTGGTCAGCGGTCGGTAGAGGATTTCAACGGGATAGGTACGCCCGCTTACTTCTAAAACGGGGGCGCCGTTGAAGTGTTGGGAGAAGCGTTCTGCGTCTATCGTTGCCGAGGTGATGATGACTTTCAAATCGGGGCGGCGCGGCAGCAGTTGTTTCAGGTAGCCCAAGAGGAAGTCGATGTTCAGGCTGCGTTCGTGCGCTTCGTCAATGATAATCGTGTCGTAGGCGGCGAGATAACGGTCGGTCTGGGTTTCTGCCAACAGGATGCCGTCAGTCATCAGCTTGACGCAGGCATCACGCGAGGTGTGGTCGGTAAAACGCACTTTATAGCCGACCGCGCTGCCGATTTCGGATTTCAGCTCTTCGGCAATCCGCTCTGCTACGGAACGCGCGGCCAAACGGCGCGGCTGGGTATGCCCGATCAAACCTGCCGCCCCACGCCCGAGTTCCAAACAAATCTTGGGCAGCTGCGTGGTTTTGCCCGAACCGGTTTCGCCGCAAATAATCGTTACCTGATTTTCGGCAATGGCTTTTTTGATTTCGTCGAGTTTTTCGTGAACAGGCAGCGTGTTGTCGAATTCGGGCTTGGGCAGTTTGGACAGGCGTTGCAGATAGAGGTCGTGCGATTTTTTGTATTTTTCCTCAACTTTGGCCAAGCCGCCGTATTTATTGGGGTTTTTAAAGGCAGATCGCAGAAAATGGCGGTCTTTGGAGAGGGTTTGGGCGAAATCGGGTTGCGGCATGATGGTGCAATGAATCAAATAATGTGAAAAGAATGGAATTATAGCAAAAGGCCGTCTGAAACTTGCTTGCTTTCAAGTTTCAGACGGCCTTTGTATGGGTGTTTTAGTCGGCGGCGTGCCAAGGTTTTTGCATACCGGCGTGGAAACTCGGTTTTTCTCCGCCCCACAAGGTGTCGATGTCGTAGAAGTCGCGCACGGCAGGGAGCATGACGTGGACAACGAGGTCGCCTGCGTCGACGAGCGTCCATTCGCCGCTGTCGCCTTCGGTGCTGAGGATTTCGAAACCGGCTTCTTTCAAATCGACGGCAACGTTGTTGGCCAGTGCTTTAACTTGGCGTGTGCTGTCGCCGCTGGCGATAATCATGCGGGCGAACAGGGAGGTTTTGTCTTGGGTTTCCAAAACGGAGATGTCTTTGGCTTTGATGTCTTCGAGGGCGTTTACGGCCACTTCGACCATTTTTTGCAGGTCTTGCAATTCTTGTTCGTTCATTGTTTTCCTAGTTGAAATGTTTTCAGACGGCATTATAGCTTATCTGCCTGAATAAACGCTATTTTTCATAGAGTTTGTGTTGGCGGATGTATTGGGCGACGGGTTGTGGCAGGCCGTCTGAATGGTGCGTTTTGGCGAGATTGGCACGGATTTGGGTGGAGCTGGTGTTGTGCAGCGGCGCGTTGAGGATGCGAACGCTGCCGTTTTGCAGGGCTTCGCCGAGCCATGCGTGCAATTCGCGCGGGGTTTTGTTGAGGTTGTCGCCTTGGCGCATGGCAATGGCGATATGGGTCTGGCGCACGAGGGTTTGCCATTTTTTCCATGTGTGCAGCTGCATCAGGCTGTCGCTGCCCATCAGCCACCACAGTTGCGCGCCGGGAAACTGCTGGCGGAAGATCTGGACGGTGTCAAACGTATAAGTCGCGCCGTCGCGGACGATGTCGCAGTCGCTGGCGGCGAATTTCGGCTCGTCGGCGATGGCGAGTTCGACCATATTGAGGCGCTCTTGCGCCGGCGTGCGCGTGCTGTCTTTGTGGTACGGGTCGCCTGCCGGCAGGAAGACGACGAGGTCCAAACCGATTTCGTCGGCAAAGGCGCGGGCGATGTGGAGGTGGCCGTTGTGGATGGGGTCAAACGTGCCGCCGAATAATCCGATGTTTTTCATTTCGTGGTTGTGTCTGCGTTAGATGTTTTGGCCGTCTGAAGCGGGCAGGCTGCCGTCAACAATCAGGTTGAGCTTGCCTGTGGTCGGGTGGATGACCAGGCCGTGGATGGCGATGTTGTCGGGCATCAGCGGATGTTTGCGAATCAGCTCGACGGTATGGCGCACGCTGTCTTCGACGTTGTCAAAACCGGTCAGCCAGCCGTCCAAATCGATACCGGCATTGCGCAGGGTTTCGATGCGGTCGTCGGGGATATTGCTGTCGTGTACGCGTTGGAGGAACTCTTCGGCGTGTAATCCGCGCATACCGCAGTCATGGTGGGCAATGACCATAATTTCTTTGACTTTGAGTTCAAATACGGCCACCAACAAACTGCGCATTACCGAACCCCAAGGATGGGTTACCAGCGCGCCGGCGTTTTTGATGAGCTTGGCATCGCCGTTTTTCAAACCCAACGCATTGGGCAACAATTCGATAATGCGCGCGTCCATACAGGAGAGGATGGCCAGCTCGCGGCCGGGGTATTTGTTGGTGAAATATTTTTCGTACTCTCCCGATTCAACGAAACGTTGGTTGTAGGAAAGGATATCGGTCAATTCACTCATGATGATGTGCTCGTTTCGGATGATTTACTCTATTATAGCGGTTTTCGGGTAGTGCGGTTGTTTTGCAAATTCGCCGTAAACGGCTAAAATCGACGTATCTTTAGTTCTTTTGGAGGATGCGCCATGTCTCAGTCTTTCCGTTTTGAACAAGTATTCACACCCGATATCCACGACGCATTGTGGGATTGGGCGCAAACAAGCTATGGCGCATCCGACGATTGGTGCATTCTGTATCTCAACGGCCTGCCTTTAGGCCGTCTGAACCCGTTATGGCGCGAACGCCTCGGGCGCGATTGGACAGGCAGGCAGTCGACCCTTTCAGACGGCCTGAATTTGGAAACCGACAGCTGGGCGGAAATGGGCGACAGTTTGCAAACGCTGGCGCAACAATGGCGCGAGTGCGGTTGGCTCAAGGGTTGGCGCGGTGAAAAGTTCGACATCTGCGACCAGTCGGGCAAGCCTTTATGTGCACTCGAACGCGCCGCCTTCCGCCCGTTCGGCCTGATGAGTCAGGCAGTGCATTTGAACGGATTGGTCGAAACAGAAGACGGTTTGCGCTTTTGGATAGGCCGCCGCAGTCCGCACAAAGCCGTTGATCCGAACAAACTCGACAACCTGACCGGCGGCGGTATCAGCAGCGGCGAGAGGCCGTCTGAAGCCGTCTGCCGCGAGGGCGAAGAAGAAGCTGGTATTCCCGCTTCTCTGACACCCCATATCCGACCGACTGCCCAAATATATAGTTTGCGCCCCGTTAATCGCGGTGTCCACAACGAAATCCTGTATATTTTCGACATCGTCCTGCCCGAAGACTTCCAACCCGCCAACCAAGACGGCGAAGTTGCCGGTTTTGAACTGATGGACATCCCCACCCTGCTCGATGCCATGTTGTGCGGACACATGATGCACGATGCCCAGCTGGTCACGATCGAAGCCTGCCGTCGATACGGCCTGATCGACCCCAAACATCCGCTGTCCGCATGGCTCGACAGCATCCGTTGCCGACCCCATTTTTAAAGGCCGTCTGAAACCATGTTGCAACTCAAAAACATCAACAAACGCTTCGGCAGCAAAACCGTTGCCCAAGACATTAATCTAAACGTCGAAGCAGGCAAAATCCTCGCCGTACTCGGCCGATCCGGCTGCGGCAAATCCACCCTGCTCAAAACCATCGTCGGCCTGGTGCGTCCCGACAGCGGCGAAGTCTGGCTCAACGGCGACAACATCACTGACATGCCGTCTGAAAAGCGCAATATCTCGCTGATGTTTCAAGACTACGCCCTTTTGCCGCATTTAACCGCCCTCGACAACGTCGGCTTCGGCCTCAAAATGCGCCGCCTGCCCAAAGCCGAAATCGAAGAACAATCCATGCAAGCCTTGCGCGACATCGGTTTGGAACACGAAGCGCAACGCAAACCCGAAAGCCTCTCCGGCGGCGAACAGCAACGCCTCGCCCTCGCACGCGCCCTCATCACGCGCCCGTCACTGTTGCTCTTGGACGAAGCCTTCTCCAGCCTCGACACCCACCTGCGCCACCACCTGCGCACCCTGACCGCCGAACGCATCCGCAGTCAAAACATCCCCGCCATCCTCGTGACCCACTCCGCCGAGGAAGCCTGCACCATGGCCGACACCATCGCCATCATGCACGAAGGCCGCATCCTCCAACACGGCACGCCGGAAACCCTTATCCGCCGCCCCGTCAACGCCCAAGCCGCCCTGCTGCTCGGTTTGGCCAACACCGACGACACACGCTACATCCCCCAACACGCCATCCGATTCAACCCGAACGGCACAGCCGTCCGCATCAGCGAAGCCGTCCCCCTCGCCGAAGGCATACGCCTCACCCTCACCCATCCGCAATACGGCGATTTAATTTGGTATCCCCACGCCGACCACGATACGGACAAACCGCAAACCGGACAGGAAATCCGCATCAGCGTGGATGAAAGTCAGATTGTTTGGTTTAATTGAATCTAATGGATTGAGAAAAAGAAAAAGGCCGTCTGAAATTTAAGTTTCAGACGGCCTTTGTTATCTCAGCCATCAATCAGACAAACCCATCTGATCTACAAGCGCTTTTTACTTCACTTTCGTACATACATCACGGGCAGTCCCGTCTTCAGACACCAATTTGCCTGTTTTATCCAGTTGATACACATCATCTTTTCCGGGTTTGTCCATCTCCGCGACCAATCCGGTGTACATCATGCTTTCCAAGAGTCGTCCATCCTCCGACTTTTCCAACCACGCCAGCGTTTCGGGGCTGTGCTGTCGTGAAACTTCGCTATATTTGATTTGGCTTTCCGTCAAGGCATTGTTTTCAAAACGCCATTTCCCTGAGCCGACAACACGGTATGCCAAGACATTGCCGTCATCATCGATTTTGAGTATAGCATCGCCACGGAAACTGCCGTCCTGAAGATATTCGACTTTTGCATCACTGCGAATGTTTTCATCAGAACCCACGCAATGCCATGTACCGACAATCGGAGAAGCCAGAGCAGTTGTTGCGGATAAAAGCACCGGCAAAATAAAGAGTTTCATCTATTTCCTTTCTTAAAATAGGCCGTCTGAAAAAAACATTTTTCAGACGGCCTTGTCTATTCAATCAAAATCAGTCTTTCAACTTCGCCAACTGGGTTTGAACTTTTGCCATTTTGTCTTCCAATTCCGCCAAATCGGCTTTGTCTTTTTCCACCAAATGCGCCGGGGCTTTTTCGGTGTAGCCGGGTTTGGAGAGTTTGGCGTTGAGTTTGTCCAAGGCTTTTTGCAGCTTCTCGGCTTCTTTGCTCAAACGGGCGGTTTCGGCGGCTTTGTCGATTTCGACTTTCAGCATCAGGCGCGCGCCGTTGCAGACGGCGACAGGTGCGTCTTCCGCTTCGGGCAAGCTGTCCACCAGCTTGGCTTCGGTCAGTCGGGTCAGCGACGGCAGGTATTTGAGCAGGCCTTCGAGTTCTGCGTTGCCTTCGACAAAGAGCGGCGCTTTGACGTTTGGCGCGATACCCATTTCGCCGCGTAGTTTGCGCACTTCTTCCACCAAGTCTTTCAATGCGGCCATTTTATCGAAGGCCGTCTGAACGATTTTCTCTTTATCGGCTTGCGGATAGGCGGCCAACATGATGCTGTCGGCGGTTTTGGCATTCGCCAGAGGCGCAACGACCTGCCACAGCTCTTCGGTAATGAAAGGCATGATTGGGTGCAGCAGGCGCAGGATGGTTTCGAGTACGCGCACGAGGGTGCGGCGTGTGGTGCGCTGGGTTGTCGGGCAGCCGGTTTGGATTTGCACTTTTGCCAGCTCGATGTACCAGTCGCAATATTCGTTCCACACAAATTCGTACAGCGTTTGCGCGGCAAGGTCGAAGCGGTAGGTTTCAAAGGCTTCGGCAACGGCGGCTTCGGCCTGTTGCAGTTTGCCGATAATCCATTGGTCGGCAAAGGTAAACGCCAACGGCTGCATTTCGTCTTGACCGCAGTCTTTGTCTTCGGTGTTCATCAACACGAAGTTGGTGGCGTTCCACAATTTATTGCAGAAGTTGCGGTAGCCTTCGGCGCGTTTGAAGTCGAAGTTGACGCTGCGGCCGAGGCTGGCGTAGCTCGCCATGGTGAAGCGCAATGCGTCCGCGCCCATGCTCGGAATGCCTTCAGGGAAGAGTTTTTTGGTTGCTTCTTCCACTTTCGGCGCGGTTTCGGGTTTGCGCAGGCCGGTGGTACGTTTCACCAGCAGTTTTTCCAAGTCGATACCGTCGATCAAATCCACAGGGTCGATGACGTTGCCTTCGGATTTGGACATTTTTTTGCCTTCGTGGTCGCGCACGATGCCGTGGATATACACGTCTTTAAACGGCACTTTGCCGGTGAAGTGGGTGGTCATCATAATCATGCGCGCCACCCAGAAGAAGATGATTTCGTAGCCTGTAACCAAGACATTGGACGGTAGGAAGGCTTTAAGTTCGTCAGTTTCAGACGGCCAGCCCAATGTGGAGAATGGCACGAGCGCGGAGGAGAACCATGTATCCAATACATCTTCTTCGCGGGTCAAGCCTGTTTTGCCGGCTTGTTTTTCGGCTTCTTCCTGATTGCGGGCGACGTAAACATTGCCTTCGTTGTCGTACCATGCAGGGATTTGATGACCCCACCACAGTTGGCGTGAAATACACCAGTCTTGGATGTTGTTCATCCATTGGTTGTAGGTATTGACCCAGTTTTCAGGGATAAAGCGCACTGCGCCGCTATCAACGGCTTTTTTGGCTTTGTCGGCGAGGCTTAAGCCTTTGAATTCGCTGTCAGGCTCGCCGCCGTTTGGGGTGGCGGACATGGCGACAAACCATTGGCTGGTCAGCATCGGTTCAATCACTGAGCCGGTACGGTCGCCTTTCGGCGTCATCAGCGTGTGCGGTTTGATTTCGACCAAGAAACCTTGTTCCTGCAAATCGGCAACCATTTGTTTGCGCGCGGCAAAACGGTCTAAGCCTGCATATTTTTCAGGCAGGGCAAAGCCTTGTTGCGCTTCGCCTTTGAAGTTGAACACTTCGGCGTTTGCCAACACTTTGGCTTCCAAGTCGAACACATTAATCAGGCGCGTGTCGTGGCGTTTGCCGACTTCGTAGTCGTTGAAGTCGTGCGCAGGCGTGATTTTCACGCAGCCGGTACCAAAGTCTTTTTCAACGTATTCGTCGGCAATCACTGGAATGGTGCGGCCGGTCAGCGGCAGGATTAATTCCTTGCCAATCAAATGGGTATAACGTTCATCTTCAGGATTGACGGCAACGGCAACGTCGCCCAGCAGCGTTTCGGGACGGGTGGTCGCCACGATCACGGCTTCGGCGGGATTGTCGGCCAGCGGATAGCGGATGTGCCACATAGAGCCTTGTTCTTCCACGCTTTCCACTTCCAAATCAGACACTGCCGTACCCAATACCGGATCCCAGTTCACCAAGCGTTTGCCGCGGTAAATCAAGCCCTGTTCAAACAGGCGCACAAACACTTCGGTAACAGTTTCGGCACGCACGTCGTCCATCGTGAAATACTCACGCGTCCAGTCGGCAGAGCAACCCACGCGGCGCATTTGTTGGGTAATCGTACCGCCGGAAACTTCTTTCCATTCCCACACTTTTTCCAAGAATTTCTCGCGGCCCAAGTCATGACGGGACACGTTTTGCGCGGCAAGCTGACGCTCGACCACGATTTGCGTGGCGATGCCGGCGTGGTCGGTGCCGGGAATCCAGGCGGTGTTGCAGCCTTTCATGCGGTAGTAGCGGGTCAGGCCGTCCATAATGGTTTGGTTGAAGGCATGGCCCATGTGCAGCGTGCCGGTTACATTGGGCGGCGGCAGTTGGATGGAGAAAGACGGTTTCGTCAAATCCATATCAGGCTGGAAATAGCCCTGCTCTTCCCAGTTTTGATAATGTTTGGATTCGATTTCGGCTGGATTGTATTTGTCTAACATGATGGAACTTTGTGAAATTAAGGTTATTTTTGATGTGCGGATTATAACGCAAAAAGGCCGTCTGAATCATTTCAGACGGCCTTCGGCATACGGGTTTTAAAAATGGAACAATACCAGGCTGACGGCAATCACCGCCATGCCCGTTGTCAGGCCGTAAACGGTTTCGTGGCCGTCTGAATAGCGTTTGGCGGCCGGCAGCAGCTCGTCCAATGCCAAAAACACCATCACACCGGCTATCACGCCGAATACCGAACCGAACACGGCAGGCGACAAAAACGGCTGTAAAACCAAATAGCCCAAAGCCGCCCCCAAAGGCTCGGCCAAGCCGGATAACAGACACGCCCATACCGTTTTCTTACGGCTTCGGGTCGCAAAATAAACCGGCGCGGCAATGGAAATGCCCTCCGGAATATTATGGATGGCAATCGCCAAGGCCAAAGGCATCCCGACCGCCGGATTTTCCAAGGTGGCAAAAAATGTCGCCAAACCTTCGGGGAAATTGTGCGCCGTAATCGCAAACGCCGCCATCATGCCGACTCGCGCGATATGGCGGCGTTTGCTTTCTTGAAACGACGGGTCTTGCGCATCCAAGGTTTCATGCGGGTTCGGCACCAGGCGGTCAATCAGCGCAATGCCGCCCATCCCGGCCAAAAATGCCATGGTCGCCGCCGCAAACGCGTGGTCTTTATCATAAATTTCAGCGAACGCCTCACTGGATTTACTGAAAATCTCCGTCAGGGAGACATACACCATCGCACCGCCGGCAAATGCCAAACCAAACGACAACACGCGCGGATTAGGCGTTTTGGAAAACATCACCAAGCCGCTGCCTAATACGGTAAACAAACCGGCTGCCAACGTGATGGAAAAGGCAACGGCCAAATTGGACATCGAAAAATCGGGCATGAGAAAACCTGCGCTAAAAGCTGGGACAGGTTCAGACTAACACTTTTTAATGCGTATGATAATAGTTATTATTTATTTTACTAATTGGATACACGGATTTTGAAACAAAGGGCCGTCTGAAAAATGGTTTTCAGACGGCCTTTAAATTTGAAACGTCGCGAAACCTTATCGCTTTCCAGCTTAAGCCTGATAGCGCGACAGGCTCAAGTCGTCGCTGCGGATTTCGGTGTCTTTGCCGCTCACGATATCGGCAGTTAATTTTGCCGAACCCAGCGACATGGTCCAGCCCAAAGTGCCGTGGCCTGTATTCAGGAACAGGTTTTCAAAGCGGGTGCGCCCGATTAACGGTGTGCTGTCGGGCGTCATCGGTCTGAGTCCGCTCCAGAACAATGCTTGGCTCAAATCGCCACCTTCTGGGAACAAATCGTTGACGACCAAAGCCAAGGTTTCGCGGCGTTTTTCGGGCAGTTTGATTTCGTAGCCGGACAATTCCGCCATGCCGCCGACACGGATTCTGTTGTCAAAGCGCGTGATGGCGACTTTGTAGCTCTCATCTAAAACGGTGGACACCGGTGCGCCGTCTGAATTGGTGACCGGCAGGGTCAAGGAATAGCCTTTGACGGGATAAATGGGCAGATTGAGATCCAACTGCGCCAACACAGTCCTGCTGAAGCAGCCGAGCGCGCAGACGAAGGCATCTGCTTCAAACCGCCCTGTTTCGGTTTCAACGGCTTTGATGCGCAGCCCGTTGTGGTCGATGCGGCTGATGGTTTGGTTGAAATGAAACTGTACGCCCTTTTCCTGACACAATTTGTATAGGTTTTCAGTGAAGAGGTGGCAGTCGCCGGTTGCGTCCGCAGGCAGGTGCAGGCCGCCGGCAATTTTGGCGGTAACGCGTGCCAGCGCAGGCTCAAATTCTGCGCATTCTTCGGGTTTCAGACGGCGGTACGGCACGCCGTAGCGTTCCAAAACGGCAATGTCTTGTTCTGCCGCTTCGACTTCTTTGGTTTGGCGGAAAATCTGCAGCGTCCCTTTTTTGCGCCCTTCAAAATTCATGCCGGTTTGCGCTTCAAAACGGCGGAACATTTCACGGCTGTATTCGGAAATCCTGACCATGCGCTCTTTATTGATTTGATAGCGCGCTGCCGTGCAGTTTTGCAGCATTTGCCACAGCCATTCGATTTGATACAGGCTGCCGTCAGGGCGAAACAGCAAAGGCGGATGGCTTTTAAACAGCCATTTCAGCGCTTTGGTCGGGATACCGGGTGCCGCCCAAGGCGTGGTATAGCCGTAGGAAAGCTGGCCTGCGTTGGCAAAACTGGTTTCCATCGCCACGCCCTCGGCGCGGTCGATGACCGTTACTTCATATCCTGCTTCTGCCAGATACCACGCGGAAGATACGCCGGCAACACCAGCACCTAAAACAAGCACTTTCATTTTTCTCCTCCTCTGACTTTTTTCAAAACAAACTTAATATACATCGGGCCATCTGAATATTCAGATTCAGACGGCCTTGGGTATTAATGCGGCAATTCGCCGTTTTTGATTTTTTGTTTGAAGTCGCGCGTTTCATTGACGATGACTTTCGCCATCAACAAAAGCGCAATCAGGTTGGGCAATGCCATCAGGCCGTTGAATGTGTCCGAAGCCAGCCACACCAAATCAAGGCTCAACACGGTACCCAGCATGACAGAAGAGACGTAACCCACGCGGTACAAACCGGCAAACTTCTCGCCGAAGACATAAACCGCGCATTTCTCGCCGTAATAACACCAGCCGAGAATGGTTGAGTAGGCAAAGAAAATCAGGCCGATGGTGACAATCCAGCCGCCGATACCGGGCAGCATTTTTTGGAAAGTGACGGTTGTCAGCGCCGCGCCGCTCAATTCAGGTTTCACAAACTCGCCGCCTGCGCCGAGCAGACCCATGACCAACACGATACCGGTAATCGAGCAAACAACAATGGTGTCCAAAAACGTACCGGTCATGGAAACCAAAGCCTGACGGACGGGGTGGTCGGTTTTCGCGGCTGCGGCGGCAATCGGCGCAGAACCCATACCCGCCTCGTTGGAGAATACGCCGCGCGCCACGCCGTAGCGGATGACTGTACCGATAGCGCCGCCGGCCACGGCCTGTGCGCTAAACGCATCGGAAAAAATCAGTTTGACGGCGGGCATCAATACATCGGAATTAATCACGATAATGGCAATACCGCCTACTACATAAAACACTGCCATGGCAGGCACGATAAAGGATGCGGCTTTGGCAATGCCCTTAATGCCGCCCAAAAGCACGATGGCCGTTAATACGGTCAAGGCCACGCCGGTGTAGGCAGGTTCGACACCGAAGCTGGTTTGCACTGCCTGCGCAACCGAGTTGGACTGCACCGAGCTGCCGATACCGAATGAAGCGAATGTGCCGAACAGCGCAAACGCGACGGCCATCCATTTCCAGTTTTTGCCCAAGCCTTTTTCGATGTAATACATCGGGCCGCCGGACATTTCGCCTTTGGAATTGGTCACGCGGTATTTCACCGCCAACACACCTTCGCCGTATTTGGTGGCCATACCGAAAATGGCGGTCATCCACATCCAAAATACCGCGCCCGGGCCGCCGGTTACCACCGCAGTTGCCACACCGGCGATGTTACCCGTACCGATGGTAGCGGACAACGCGGTCATCAACGCCGCAAAATGGGAAATATCGCCTTCGTGCTCTTCGCCGTCTTCATGCTTCTTTGACGGCACAAACGCCTGTTTCAGCGCATAACCCAACATAGTGAACTGCAAGCCTTTCAGCAAAACGGTCAGCAAAATGCCCGTACCGACCAGCAGCATCAACATAATAGGTCCCCAGACCCAGCCGCTGATGGTTTCGAAAAAGGCTTTGAGATTGTCTAAAAACAATTGCATGGCTTTCTCCTTTGTCTGTTTTATTTTTTTATGCACTACTTTTTGTAGTGTCATGTAATTTCAGCACAGAATATTCAATAAGACAATATCTTTCTTTTTAAAAAGATTTTTGAGGTTTTACCCTAAAAAGATATCTATTTAGACCGGTCAGATTGTTTACAATCCGCTAAAAATAAAGGCTGCGGCCGAGATAAAATGCCAAATGAAAGTTAATCAACCATTAATTAAGACTGCATCAATTAAAATGACACAATCGACAAATGGCACATTATTGAAAAATACAAACACGCAAATCTTGTTTTAAAAAGCTTCAGGCCGTCTGAAAGATGGTTTTCAGACGGCCTGAGGCTTGTTAACTATATTGATTCAGGTTGATGAATGTTGCCCAAGTAACTGCGCCAACAGTCGGGCAAAGCGTTCTGTCGCGCCTTCGCTGGTGTGCAAATACAGGGCTGGCTCGATGAGTTCCAATTCATTGAGCAGGAAGGTATCGCCGACCAATGTACCGTCCACTCGGGCGTAAACCGGCATTTGCGGCAAAGCGGCCAGTACGTCTTGTGCGGCACTGATGGCAAACTCGGGTGGCTCAATACCGAACACCGACACACCATAGGCCGAGTTGGCGCGCCATTCGCCTTGCGGCGGCTGACGGCGCACGGCATGGCTGAATGCGCCGTTGAAAAACACCAGCGATGTTTCGCCTGCTGTTTCGATTTCGCGGATATAAGGTTGAACAATCATACCTTGCGGATAATCCGCCATGTTCACGTCCAATGCCTCCGCACAAACTTTAACCACGCCTTTGCCGCTCTGCCCGAATGCCGGCTTGATGACCGCTTCCGTCCAGCCCTGTTGGTTCAGGATGTCGGCCAATTCGGTTTTTTGCAGCGGAACGAACACGCTGGGAATCACTTGCGCGCCGCGCGCCGCCAAATCGCACAAATAAGTCTTTTCCATATTCCAAGCCATCAACTCGGGCGGATTGATAAAACACTGCCCCGCCTGCCCGGCATGCTCCAGCCATTGGCGGAAGGCTTCGGGTTCGGCGGCATAATCCCATGCGCACAAAGGCAGTAAAAACGGCACGGACGGATGGTTTTGCCACGCATCAAATACGGTTTTCACGCCCATGCTTTCCAAGCATGCCGCCAATGTTTTCAGGTTGTCTGATGGTTCGGGATAAGTTTGGCAGGTAATGAGTGCCAAAACGGTTTGCTCGGTCATGGTTGCCGCCTCATTGCTAAAACCAAAATTATATAGCGAAATCAAACCAAAAGATTTTTCAGACGGCCTGATACATGAGGCCGATTCTGATAAAATGGTTTCCCCTTTTTCGTCGGAACATGCTCATGAAATCTGCTCACGTCCTTGTCTGGTTCCGCCGCAACCTCCGCCTGCACGACAATGCCGCGCTTAATGCCGCCGTTGCAAGCGGTTTGCCCATCACCTGCGTCTGGGTCAGCCAAAGACCGTCTGAAAACCACAATCCGCGTCAAAGCCTGTTCCATTATCAAGCCGCACAAGAGCTGCATACCCGTCTGGCGGCGCACTATATTCCTTTATATGTCGTCGCTTCCGACGAAGACCTCCTCCCCTTGGCCGCTTCGCTCAATGCCCATACCGTCATCACAGACGAAGCCTACACCGAAGCCGAAATCCGCCAAGACAACCACCTCTGGCACAATCTCGACCGCACAGGCATTCCCCTGCAACACGCCACCGACCGCGGCATTTTGGCCAAATCCCCCCTCATGGATGCCAACGGCCTGCCCTACACCGATTTTGCCGCCTATAAACAAGCATGGTTGCAGGCTTATTCAGGACAAAGGCCGTCTGACACCGAATTGCCTGTTCAAACCGGACAAAACGTTCCACTGTTTCCAGCCCATACCGGAGCAATATTGCCTGCCTATCAGCAGGGCGGCGAAACCGCAGCCTTAACGCAATGGCACGCGTTCAAACAGAATTTGGTTCACTACCCGATTACCCAAAATTTTCCGGCACGAAAAAACACCAGCCTCCTCAATGCCTACCTGTCCGCAGGCTGCATTTCACCGCGTCTGCTGGCCGCCGAATGCTTGGCAAACCGACATTTCGAGTGGCTGGACAAGCTCATTTTCCGCGACTACTGCTACCAGCTCGCCTACCACCGCCGCCTGCCCGAAACAACCGATGCTGCTCCGGTACGCGAATACTGGCGACACGGCCAAACCGGCGTGCCCATCATCGACGCCGCCATCCGCGGCCTCGAAGCCACCGGCCACTTACACCCCGTTCTCCAGCAGCTGTGCGCCCACTATTTCTGCCATGCGCTCAACTTCGACCCCAACCAAGGCATCGCATGGACAGCTTCCGTCCAAACCGGCACCGACCCCGCGCTCAACCAAGCCAACTGGCACCTCACCGCACAAGACACGGCCACCGTCCGCTATGCCCACCGTTCGCACCAAATCGATCCCGACGGCAGCTACATCCGCAGTTACCTCCCCGAATTGGCGCACCTGCCATCCACCCTCATCCACACGCCGTGGGCCGCCGCCGATGACATCGACACACACGGCTACCCCTTCCCCAAGGCCGTCTGAAACCTACGTTCACACCAAAAAACCACACTAAATACAGCTGAAAAACGTTCAAACAAAATATTTTGGTTTCAGACGGCCAAACAGATTGAATAGCCAAGATTTACACGGTAAACTTACGTCATTAAAAAATTTTATTATTTCATTACAATGAAACCCGCATTCGACATAAAAACGTCACGTTTGGACGTCTTATCCATCCATCTGCACACCGCAGATCTAACCGAATTGGAAGAATTCCTGCGCCAACTGGCAGGCCAATCCCAAGACGAATTCGTTCCCTTCATTTTAGACGTACAAGATTTCGACCATCCCGAATCCATCGATTTGGGCGGCATGATTTCCCTGTTTGCCCGTTACGGTATGCAAATTTTAGGGCTGCACCACACCAGCGACACATGGGCGGCAGCGGCAGCGCGTTACCACTTGGTCTTCAAACAAGGCAACTCCAACCAGGCAGCCGACACACAGGCAGCACCTACTCCTCGCCAAGCACCGCAGCCGCAAGACGTACAAGCGACCGTTATCAACAATCCGACCGTATTGGTCAGCACGCCCGTGCGTACCGGCCAGCAGGTTTACGCTGAAAACGGCGACCTCATCGTTACCGGCATCGTCAGCCAAGGTGCGGAACTTATCGCCGACGGCAACATCCATATTTACGCCCCCATGCGCGGCAGAGCGTTGGCCGGTGCAAAAGGCAATACCAACGCACGCATCTTTATCCATTCCATGCAGGCCGAATTAGTCTCCGTTGCCGGCATCTACCGCAACTTCGAGCAAGACCTGCCCGAGCATCTGCACAAAAAACCCGTACAAGTATCATTGCAAGACAACCGACTGGTTATCAGCGCAATCGACGCCGAATAAACATCAGTACTTAAAAAGGAAATATCGTGTCCAAAATCATCGTAGTAACTTCAGGTAAAGGCGGCGTAGGCAAGACCACTACCAGCGCCAGCATCGCAACCGGCCTGGCCCTGCGCGGCCACAAAACTGCCGTGATCGACTTCGACGTCGGTTTGCGCAACCTTGACCTGATTATGGGTTGCGAACGCCGCGTCGTATACGACCTCATCAACGTCATCCACGGCGAAGCGACTCTCAACCAAGCCCTGATTAAAGACAAAAACTGCGAAAACCTCTACATCCTGCCTGCATCGCAAACCCGCGATAAAGACGCACTGACCCGCGAAGGCGTGGACAACGTGATGAAAGAGCTGGCCAGCAAAAAAATGGGCTTCGAATTCATCATCTGCGACTCCCCTGCCGGTATCGAACAAGGTGCACTGATGGCGCTCTACTTTGCCGACGAAGCCATCATTACCACTAACCCGGAAGTATCCAGCGTCCGCGACTCCGACCGTATCTTGGGCATTTTGCAAAGCAAATCACGCAAAGCCGAACAAGGCGGCACTGTTAAAGAGCACCTGCTGATTACCCGCTACTCCCCTGAGCGCGTGGCTAAAGGCGAAATGCTGTCTGTACAAGATATCTGCGACATCTTGCGTATTCCGTTGATCGGTGTGATTCCTGAATCACAAAACGTTCTGCAAGCTTCCAATGCCGGCGAACCTGTCATCCACCAAGACAATGCCGCAGCAGCAGAAGCCTACAAAGACGTTATCGCCCGCCTCTTGGGTGAAAACCGCGAAATGCGTTTCCTCGAAGCTGAGAAGAAAAGCTTCTTAAAACGACTGTTCGGAGGTTAATACATGTCACTGCTCGATATGCTGTTCGGCAGAAAGCCGAAAACCGCCACAGTCGCGCGCGACCGCCTGCAAATCATCATCGCGCAAGAACGCGCACAAGAAGGCCAAGCTCCGGACTATCTGCCGACCCTGCGTAAAGAGTTGTTGGAAGTCCTGTCCAAATACGTCAACGTATCATTGGACGACATCCGCATCTCCCAAGAGAAACAAGACGGCTTGGACGTTCTTGAGCTGAACATCACCCTGCCGGAACAAAAAAAGGCTTAACACATGACCTTGACCGAATTGCGTTACATCGTAGCCGTCGCACAAGAACGTCACTTCGGACGTGCCGCACGACGCTGCTTTGTCAGCCAGCCCACCCTCTCCATCGCCATCAAAAAGCTGGAGGAAGAGCTGTCGGTATCCCTGTTCGACCGTAGCAGCAACGACATCATCACGACCGAAGCGGGCGAGCGCATTGTCGCCCAAGCCCGCCGGGTTCTGGAAGAAGCGGAACTCATCAAGCACCTTGCTAATGAAGAGCAAAACGAATTGGAAGGCGCGTTCAAACTTGGCCTGATTTTCACCGTTGCCCCCTACCTTCTGCCCAAGCTCATTACCGCGCTGCGTGAAACCGCACCGAAAATGCCGCTGATGCTGGAAGAGAACTATACCCACATCCTGACCGAGTCGCTCAAACGTGGCGATGTCGATGCAATCGTCGTTGCCGAACCATTCCAAGAGCCGGGCATCGTGACCGAGCCTCTGTATGACGAACCTTTCTTCGTCATTGTTCCCAAAGGACATCACTTTGAAGAACTCGATGCCGTTACGCCTCAGCTTTTGGGCGAAGAACAAGTGTTGCTGCTGTCCGAAGGCAACTGTATGCGCGACCAAGTGTTGGCGAGCTGTTCCGAATTGGCTTCCAAACAGAAAATCCAAGGTTTGACCAATACCCTGCAAGGCAGCTCCATCAACACCATCCGCCACATGGTTGCCAGCGGTTTGGCCATCAGCGTCATGCCTGCTACCGCATTGACCGAAAACGACCATATGCTTTTCAGCATTATCCCGTTTGAAGGCACTGCACCGCACCGCCGTGTCGTTTTGGCCTATCGCCGCAACTTTGTCCGTCCCAAAGCACTGACTGCTTTGCGCACGGCTATTTTGCAATCGCAACTGACCGGTGTAACGTTCGTCAACGAATAAACCGTAAAACAAAAGGCCGTCTGAATATTCAGACGGCCTTTTTTATTTTTAACCGAATAAAGGATTAGTAGCGGGTATGAACCTGGCTGCCGATAACGCCACCCAAAGCCGCGCCACCCAAGGTAGAGCCGGTATCGCCACCAATCAAGTTACCTGCCACGCCACCCAATACCGCACCAGCAGCAGTGTTGCGTTGGGTTTGAGTCATATTGGCACATGCACCCAAAGAAGCGGCCAGCATGATCAAGGTCACAGTTTTTGCAAAAGTTTTCTTCATGGTTTGATTCTCCATCAGGGGGTTAAGCTGTATATGGAGCAGTATGGCACAACCTTTCATTAATATATTTTCTGATAAGTAAAGACAGATTAAACTAAGATAACGCCCTTGATGAACGGTTAACTTCAAAAACAAACGGAAATTCCAATAGAATATTTATAAAATTTAATATATTTGGCATAAAATTGCGCATACATCAACCGCATTCGGTAGTGATACAATGACGACTTGTCTGAATTACCGGAAACACTCGTCATGAGTATCTACGCACTGGCACACATCATCCACGTTTATTGCGCGATTGCCTTTGTCGGCGGCGTATTTTTCGAAATGCTGGTTCTCTCCGTTTTGCACACCGGCCGCGTTTCGCGCGAATCGCGCCGCGAAGTCGAACGTGCCATGTCCTATCGTGCCGTCCGCGTAATGCCGCCTGTCGTCATTACCTTGTTCATCAGCGGCATCGTGATGGTGTACAACCGCTACCTGCCGATACTGCACCACCCATTCGACAGCTCCTTCGGCATCATGCTGAGCATCAAAATCCTGTTGGCAATAAGCGTTTTGGTACATTTTGCCATCGCCGTCGTCAAAATGGCCCGACACACCCTCACCGTCGGCTGGTCGAAATACATACACGCCGTCGTATTCAGCCATATGCTGTTTATCGTCTTTTTTGCCAAGGCGATGTTCTACCTGTCTTGGTAAACCTTACCTATACCCCACACACAAGGATTGTTTATGACCCAATACCCGTCCGTCGGCTCGCCGATGTTTTACGGCATCTTCTTTATTGCCGTCTTAATCATGATCGCCATCGATATGGTATCGCTGAAAAAAAACGGCGCCCACAAAGTCAGCATCAAAGAAGCCCTCGCCTGGAGCGGCATTTGGGTGGCCGTATCCTGCACGTTTGCAGGCTGGCTCTATTTTGAACTGGCGGGCAACCCAACTTACGGGGCCATTGTCGCCAAAGAAAAAGTCCTCGAATTCTTCACCGGCTATGTGCTCGAAAAATCCCTCGCCGTCGATAACATCTTCGTTTTCCTGATGATTTTCGGCTACTTCAAAGTCGAACCCAAATTCCAACACCGCGTCTTGCTCTATGGCGTATTCGGCGCCATCGTCCTGCGCGCCATCATGATCTTCATCGGCGCAGCCTTGGTACAACAATTTGAATGGATTTTGTACCTCTTCGGCGCATTCCTCTTATACACCGGCATTCACATGATGAAGCCGGAAGCCGAAGCTGAAGAAGATCTTTCCCAAAACAAGATCCTGACCCTGCTCAAAAAAGTTATCCCGACCAGCCAACAGTTTGACGGTGAAAAATTCTTTACTATTGAAAACGGCAAACGCATCGCTACGCCGCTTTTGCTGGTATTGATTATGATCGAATTGAGCGACGTCATCTTCGCCGTAGACAGCATCCCCGCTATTTTTGCCGTAACCACCGACCCTTTCATCGTCCTCACCTCCAACATTTTTGCCATCTTGGGCCTGCGTGCCATGTACTTTTTACTGGCAGACTTTGCCGAACGCTTTATTTTCCTCAAATACGGCTTGGCTTTCGTGTTGAGCTTTATCGGTATCAAGATGCTGATTATGCACTGGGTACATATCCCGATTTCCATTTCCCTGTCTGTCGTCTTCGGCGCACTGGGTGCGTCCATCCTGACTTCTTTGGTATATACGCGTCAGCAAGAGAAAAAATAATCTGCCGATATAAAAAGGCCGTCTGAACATTTCAGACGGCCTTTTCAAATATCAAACACCAGCTTATTTAGCAGCGTCTTTCAATTTGTCGGCAGCTTCTTGAGTCGCATCGGCTGCTTTACCCATAGCGTCTTTAGCTGCATCTTTGGCAGCATCCTTAGCATCAGAAACAGCTTCTTTAGCTTCTTCAACCGCTTTACCGGCAGCATCTTTAGCGTCAGAAACTGCTTTATCCGCAGTTGCTTTAGCATCTGCAGCAGCGTCTTTAACATCAGAAACAGCTTGCTCAGCCGCACCTTTGGCTTCAGAAGCAGCAGCATCAACAGCAGAAGCTGCATTTTCAGCAGCAGCGTTTACATCGGAAGCAACAGCAGAAGCCGCCTCTTGGGTTTCTTTTTTCGCTTCTTGTGTACACGCAGCCAGACCGGCTACCATCATTGCAGCAATCAATAATTTTTTCATATTGTATATCCTTTGGTCTAAAAAATATCTGTCAAAACTGACAGACCCAAAAATCATAACATAATAAATGCTCAAAAAAGGAAGAATTAACGCCAAATAACAGCCAATTTACGTTTTTTGAAAAAAATTTCAAAAAAATAGTTGACGAAAAGAAACAAGTTCCCTATAATGCACAGCTTATCGGGTCGTTAGCTCAGTCGGTAGAGCAGCGGACTTTTAATCCGTTGGTCGAGCGTTCGAATCGCTCACGACCCACCAAATATGAAAACCTGCTTTGAAAAAAGCAGGTTTTTTTATATTCTCCATCAAGCCTTTCTTCACTTGATACCTTTCTCATCATCAAAATCAAGCAATATCCGAGCTTTGTCACAATGCTGTTATGGACTCAACTCAAGGCATCACACCAGCACCGACCTCTTATCCAACTCCCTCACCCATCATCTTTTTCTAAAAACTTCCAAATACCTACCATCAACCCACGCTAAATCCTCTTGTATGCCAGACAATTTAGGCATAGACTAAAACTACATCCAACTACAACAACAGGAGAAGGTTTGATGAAACAACTGTCTATGTATATCAACGGCCGCTTTGAAACCGACTTTAACGGCACATGGCGTGATGTATTGAATCCGGCAACCGAAGAAGTCATCGCGCGTGAGCCTAAAGGCGGAAAAGCCGATGTTGATCGTGCCGTTGCCGCGGCCAGAGATGCGCAAACTGCATGGGAGCGTTTGCCTGCCGTTGAGCGCGGCGCATACCTGCGCAAAATTGCCCAAGGCATCCGCGAACGCGCCGACGAGCTAACCGACACCATTGTCGCCGAAGGCGGCAAAACCAAAGATTTGGCACGCATAGAAGTTATGTTCACTGCCGATTATCTCGACTACCAAGCCGAATGGGCGCGCCGTTATGAAGGTGAAATCATCCAGAGCGACCGCCCGCGCGAAAATATTTTATTGTTCAAACGTCCTTTAGGCGTGATCGCCGGCATTTTGCCGTGGAACTTCCCATTCTTCCTGATCGCCCGCAAAATGGGCCCAGCTTTGGTAACAGGCAATACCATCGTCGTCAAACCCAGCAGCGTGACCCCGATCAACTGCCACATCTTTGCTGAAATCGTTCATGCTTCAGGCTTACCGGCCGGCGTATTCAACGTCGTCAACGGCCCTGGCGCAGAAATAGGCAATGCCTTGGCATCGCATCCGCAAGTCGATATGGTCAGCCTGACCGGTTCTGTCGATGCAGGCCGCCAAGTAATGGAAGCCGCCGCCACCAACATTACCAAAGTCTCACTGGAACTGGGCGGCAAAGCCCCTGCCATCGTTTTGAAAGACGCGGATTTGGACTTGGCAGTGAAATCCATCTTGGCTTCACGCGTGGGCAATACCGGCCAAATCTGCAACTGCGCCGAACGCGTGTATGTCCACAGCAGCCTGAAAGACGCATTTATTGAAAAAATGACCGCCGCCATGAAAGGCGTGCGCTACGGCAACCCGGCCGAAGCCGAACCCGGCGCACTGGAAATGGGCCCATTGATTGAAGAACGCGCCGTAAAATCCGTTGCCGAAAAAGTCGAACGCGCAGTTAGACAAGGCGCAACCTTGGTTTGCGGCGGCAAACGTGCCGACGGCAAAGGCTACTTCTTCGAACCTACCCTGCTGACCGATACCGACAACAGCATGGACATCATGAAAGAAGAAACCTTCGGCCCAGTCCTGCCGGTTGCCACTTTCGACACGCTTGACCAAGTCATCGCTTTGGCAAACGACAGCGAGTTCGGCCTGACCAGCTCCGTCTATACCACCAATCTGAATGAAGCGTTTTATGTAACCCGCCGCCTGCGTTTCGGCGAAACCTACATCAACCGCGAAAACTTTGAAGCTATGCAGGGCTTCCATGCCGGTTGGAAAAAATCAGGTATCGGCGGCGCCGACGGTAAACACGGTTTGGAAGAATATCTGCAGACCCAAGTTGTTTATTTAGAAACCGATATCTAACCGCCGATACTGCCCTTCATGAAACAAAAGGCCGTCTGAAACCGATTTTTCAGGTTTCAGACGGCCTTTCTGCCTTTATAGAAAAAAACACCGACATCGCGTAAAATAGAGCCAATTTTTCACTTTATTCAGGCCGTCTGAAAACTCTGGCAGCCTGACTCATTTTTCCGGAAAACACCATGAGCGAACAAAACAATCCGCAAATCGAGCCGCAGTTGGACGAAAACCAAATCATCGCCCTGCGCCGCGAGAAACTGCACAACATCCGCAAAGAACGCAACGCCTACCCTAACGATTTCAAACGCGACAGCTTTGCCGCCGACCTGCACACCCAATACGGTGAAATCAGCAAAGAAGAACTCGACCCGCAAGGCATTCCCGTCAAAGTGGCCGGCCGCATGATGCTCAAACGTCAAATGGGCAAAGCCAGCTTCGCCACCATTCAAGACGTTACCGGCCAAATCCAGCTTTATTTGAACAACAAAGGCGTGAGCCAAGAAGTTTTGGACGACTTCAACCACTGGGACTTGGGCGACATCGTCGGCGCGGAAGGTACTTTGTTCAAAACCAACCACGGCGAATTGACCGTGCGCGTGTCCAACATCCGTCTACTGTCCAAATCCCTGCGTCCGCTGCCGGACAAACACAAAGGCTTGAGCGATCAGGAAACCAAATACCGTCAACGCTACGTCGATTTGATTGCCAACGAAGAATCGCGCAATACCTTCATCAAACGCAGCCAAATCATCCAATCCGTGCGCAATTTCATGGTCAACGAGCATTATTTGGAAGTTGAAACCCCAATGATGCACCCGATTCCAGGCGGCGCAACAGCGAAACCTTTCGTTACCCACCACAACGCTTTGGATATTTCGCTCTACCTGCGCATTGCTCCCGAGCTGTATCTGAAACGCTTGGTTGTCGGCGGTTTGGAACGTGTGTTTGAAATCAACCGCAGCTTCCGTAACGAGGGCATGTCCGTGCGCCACAACCCTGAATTCACCATGATCGAATTCTACGAAGCCTTCTCCGACTACGAACGTATGATGCAAATGGCGGAAGACGTCATCCGCAACGCTTCCCGCGCGGTAAACGGTACGGCAAAAATCAGCTACAACGGCAAAGAAGTCGATTTGGAAAGTCCGTTTGAACGCCTGACCATTCTCGGTGCCATCAAGAAATACAATCCGCACTACACCGATGAGCAGTTGAACGATGAAGAATGGCTGAAAAAAGAAATCGTCAAACACGGCGAAAGCCTGCCTCCGTCTCCGGGTATCGGCAGCCTGCAACTTGCCCTGTTTGAAGGTTGCGCCGAGGGCAAACTGTGGAACCCGACTTTCATCATCGACTACCCTGTCGAAGTGTCGCCATTGGCACGCGCATCCGACAGCAAACCGGGTTTGACCGAGCGCTTCGAGCTTTTCGTTGTCGGCCGCGAACTGGCAAACGGTTACTCTGAGTTGAACGATCCGGAAGACCAAGCCGAACGCTTCAAAGCGCAAGTGGCGCAAAAAGACGCCGGCGACGATGAAGCCATGCACTATGATGCCGACTACATCCGCGCCATGGAATTCGGCCTGCCACCGACAGGCGGCTGCGGCATCGGTATCGACCGCTTGGTAATGTTGCTGACCGATTCGCAAACCATCCGCGACGTGATTCTGTTCCCACAAATGCGTCCCGAATAACGCATTGAAATAAAATCAAGGCCGTCTGAAAACAAGACTCTGTTTTCAGGCGGTCTTTTTGTTCAAATATGTAAAACGGAAGAGTTTAAATCGATAAATCCTTTACACCATAATAATAAAATTACATGATAATCAAAAAGATAATATAAAAAAGAATATGTAAACGTTTTTCAGTTTGTTGACAGTCTGCTAGAATACATCCAGTTACAGACAGCCTCCACACACAGGCCGTCTGAAAATGCAGAAACTCTGAAAGGTTTGTATGGATCAATTTTTCGAACAGCTTCACGGCTTGATAAACGCCATCAACGACCAAATGTGGTCGGGGTTGGTATATATGCTTTTAGGCGCAGGCCTCTTTTTCACCGTTACCACCGGTTTTGTACAATTCCGCCTCTTCGGCCGCAGTATTAAAGAAATGTTGGGCGGCCGCAAACAAGGTGATGATCCGCACGGAATCACACCGTTCCAAGCATTCGTTACCGGCTTGGCCAGCCGCGTAGGCGTGGGCAACATCGCCGGCGTGGCGATTGCCATCAAACTCGGCGGACCGGGCGCGGTGTTCTGGATGTGGGTAACCGCCTTAATCGGCATGAGTTCGGCGTTTGTCGAATCTTCACTGGCCCAACTCTTTAAAGTTCGGGACTACGACAACCACCACTTCCGCGGCGGCCCTGCCTACTACATCACTCAAGGCCTGGGACAAAAATGGCTGGGCGTTTTGTTCGCCCTGAGCCTGATTTTCTGTTTCGGCTTTGTATTTGAAGCTGTACAGACCAATACCATCGCCGATACCACCAAAGCGGCATGGGGCTGGGATCAACACTATGTCGGTGTCGCCCTGGTCATTCTGACTGCCCCTATTATCTTCGGCGGTATCCGTCGCGTATCTAAAGCCGCGGAAATCATCGTTCCGCTGATGGCGGTTTTATATCTCGTCATAGCACTCTTCATCATTGCTACCAATATTTCCCTGATTCCTGACGTGTTCGGTCAGATTTTCTCCAACGCGTTCAACTTCGATTCGGCTGCAGGCGGTTTCCTCGGCGGTCTGATTTCGACCACCATGATGCAGGGTATCAAACGCGGCCTGTATTCCAATGAGGCGGGTATGGGTTCCGCGCCGAATGCCGCCGCCGCTGCCGAAGTGAAACACCCCGTCTCCCAAGGCATGATTCAAATGCTGGGCGTTTTCGTCGATACCATCATCGTCTGCTCATGTACCGCCTTTATCGTCTTGACCTATCAGCAGCCTTACGGCGACCTGAGCGGTGCGGCGTTGACGCAGGCAGCGATTGTCAGCCAAGTGGGTCAATGGGGCGCGGGCTTCCTTGCCGTCATCCTGTTTATGTTTGCCTTTTCAACCGTTATCGGTAACTATGCCTATGCCGAGTCCAACGTCCAATTCATCAAGAGCCATTGGCTGGTTACCGCCGTTTTCCGTATGCTGGTTTTGGCATGGGTCTACTTCGGCGCAGTTGCCAACGTACCCTTGGTATGGGATATGGCAGACATGGCCATGGGCATCATGGCATGGATCAACCTCGTCGCCATCCTGCTCCTGTCCCCGCTTGCCTTCCTGCTGTTGAAAGACTACACAGCCAAGCTGAAAATGGGCAAAGACCCAGAGTTCAAACTCTCTGAACACCCGGGCTTGAAACGCAAAATCAAATCCGATATCTGGTAAAACCAAAGGCCGTCTGAAATTTCAGACGGCCTTTTTAATCCCTGCCATCTAGATAAAACGATGCCCCTTAAAGCAGAAGCCTTAAGGGGCAGAGCGTTGCGGCACATCTTTTCAGACGGCCTTATTGTAGCAACGTTTCTCATTTCGCAGTGCAACAATATGTTCAAATTCTAATTCCAAATCGGCACCCAGTCAAGCATTTCATTTGCATGGAAATACTTACTTAGGATATATTTATATTTACCAAACATCACATTACGGAGAAACTGATGGCTGCATTCAAACCCAACCCAATCAACTACATCCTCGGTCTCGATATCGGCATCGCATCCGTCGGCTGGGCGATGGTAGAAATTGACGAAAAAGAAAACCCCATCCGCCTGATTGATTTGGGCTTGCGCGTATTTGAGCGGGCCGAAGTACCAAAAACAGGCGACTCTCTCGCAGCGGCAAGACGCTTGGCACGCAGTGTTCGCCGCCTGACCCGCCGTCGCGCCCACCGCCTACTTCGAGCCCGTCGCCTATTGAAACGCGAGGGCGTATTACAAGCCGCCGATTTTGATGAAAACGGCTTGATTAAATCCTTACCGAATACACCATGGCAACTTCGCGCAGCCGCATTAGACCGCAAACTGACGCCTTTGGAGTGGTCGGCAGTCTTGTTGCATTTAATCAAACATCGCGGCTATTTGTCGCAAAGAAAAAACGAGGGCGAAACTGCCGATAAGGAGCTTGGGGCTTTGCGTGCAGGTATGAAGAGTAACACTCAAGCCTTAAAGACAGGCAATTTCCGCACTCCGGCCGAATTGGCTTTAAATAAATTTGAAAAAGAAAGCGGCCATATCCGCAACCAGCGCGGCGATTATTCGCATACGTTCAGCCGCGAAGATTTACAGGCGGAGCTGGTTTTGCTGTTTGAAAAACAAAAAGAATTCGGCAATCCGCATGTTTCAGACGGCCTTAAAGAAGGTATTGAAACCCTGCTGATGGCGCAACGCCCTGCTCTGTCCGGCGATGCCATTCAAAAAATGTTGGGGCATTGCACCTTCGAACCGACAGAGCCGAAAGCCGCTAAAAACACCTACACAGCCGAACGTTTCATCTGGCTGACCAAGCTGAACAACCTGCGTATTTTAGAGCAAGGCAGCGAGCGGCCATTGACCGATACCGAACGCACCATACTTATAAATCAGCCGTATAAAAAGAAACTGACTTACGCACAAGCCCGTAAGCTACTGGGTTTAGAAGATACCGCCTTTTTCAAAGGATTACACTATGGTAAAGACAATGCCGAAACCTCAACATTGATGGAAATGAAGGCCTACCATGCCATCAGCCGTGCGCTGGAAAAAGAAGGATTGAAAGACAAAAAGTCCCCATTAAACCTTTCTCCCGAATTACAAGACGAAATCGGCACGGTATTCTCCCTGTTCAAAACCGATGAAGATATTACAGGCCATCTGAAAGACCGTGTACAGCCCGAAATCTTAGAAGCGCTGTTGAAACACATCAGCTTCGATAAGTTCGTCCAAATTTCCTTGAAAGCGTTGCGCCGAATTGTGCCTCTAATGGAGCAAGGCAAACGTTACGATGAAGCCTGCGCTGAAATCTACGGAGACCATTACGGCAAGAAGAATACGGAAGAAAAGATTTATCTGCCGCCCATCCCTGCCGACGAAATCCGCAATCCAGTCGTCTTGCGCGCCTTATCTCAGGCTAGAAAAGTCATTAACGGCGTAGTTCGGCGTTACGGCTCCCCTGCACGTATCCATATTGAAACGGCAAGGGAAGTAGGAAAATCGTTTAAAGACCGCAAAGAAATCGAAAAACGCCAAGAAGAAAACCGTAAAGACCGGGAAAAAGCAGCCGCCAAATTCCGAGAGTATTTCCCCAATTTTGTCGGCGAACCCAAATCCAAAGATATTCTGAAACTGCGCCTGTACGAGCAACAACACGGCAAATGCCTGTATTCTGGCAAAGAAATCAACTTAGGCCGTCTGAACGAAAAAGGCTATGTCGAAATCGACCATGCCCTGCCGTTCTCGCGCACATGGGACGACAGTTTCAACAATAAAGTGCTGGTATTGGGCAGCGAAAACCAAAACAAAAGCAACCAAACCCCTTACGAATACTTCAACGGCAAAGACAACAACCGCGAATGGCAGGAATTTAAAGCGCGTGTCGAAACCAGCCGTTTCCCACGCAGTAAAAAACAACGGATTCTGCTGCAAAAATTCGATGAAGATGGCTTTAAAGAACGCAATCTGAACGATACGCGCTACGTCAACCGTTTCCTGTGCCAATTTGTTGCCGACCGTATGCGGCTGACAGGTAAAGGGAAAAGACGTGTCTTTGCCTCAAACGGACAAATTACCAATCTGTTGCGCGGCTTTTGGGGATTGCGCAAAGTGCGTGCGGAAAACGATCGCCATCACGCCTTGGACGCAGTCGTCGTTGCCTGCTCGACCGTTGCCATGCAGCAGAAAATTACCCGTTTTGTACGCTATAAAGAGATGAACGCGTTTGACGGCAAAACCATAGATAAAGAAACAGGAGAAGTGCTGCATCAAAAAACACACTTCCCACAACCTTGGGAATTTTTCGCACAAGAAGTCATGATTCGCGTCTTCGGCAAACCGGACGGCAAACCCGAATTTGAAGAAGCCGATACCCCCGAAAAACTGCGTACCCTGCTCGCAGAAAAATTATCTTCTCGCCCCGAAGCCATACACGAATACGTTACACCACTATTTGTTTCGCGCGCGCCTAATCGGAAGATGAGCGGGCAAGGCCATATGGAGACCGTCAAATCCGCCAAACGACTGAACGAAGGCATCAGCGTGTTGCGCGTACCGCTGACACAGTTAAAACTGAAAGACTTGGAAAAAATGGTCAATCGGGAGCGTGAACCTAAGCTATACGAAGCGCTGAAAGCACGGCTGAAAGCACATAAAGACGATCCTGCCAAAGCCTTTGCCGAGCCGTTTTACAAATACGATAAAGCAGGCAACCGCACTCAACAGGTAAAAGCCGTACGCATAGAGCAAGTACAGAAAACCGGCGTATGGGTGCGCAACCATAACGGTATTGCCGACAGCGCAACCATGGTGCGCGTAGATGTGTTTGAGAAAGGCGGCAAGTATTATCTGGTACCGATTTACAGTTGGCAGGTAGCGAAAGGGATTTTGCCGGATAGGGCTGTTGTTGCTTATGCAGATGAAGAGGACTGGACTGTAATAGATGAAAGCTTCAGATTTAAATTTGTACTTTATGCCAATGATTTGATTAAAGTTCAGCTTAAAAAAGATAGTTTTTTAGGTTATTTTTCAGGATTAGATCGAGCCACAGGAGCTATTTCTCTTAGAGAACATGATATGGAAAAATCGAAAGGTAAAGACGGTATATATAGAATCGGTGTCAAAACCGCCCTTTCATTCCAAAAATACCAAATTGATGAACTGGGCAAAGAAATCAGACCATGCCGTCTGAAAAAACGCCCACCTGTCCGTTAAATTAAACTATCCCTGTTTCAAACGGCCTGAAGCAGGGATTTTTTATATAAAAATAAGGGGGAAAATATGACTTGGCGCAGCCTGCTCATTCAAAACGGCGGCAAACTATCCTTGCAACGCCGACAACTGCTGATTCAACAAAACGGCGAGTCCCATACCGTACCATTAGAAGACATCACCGTTATCATCATCGAAAACCGAGAAACCCTGATTACTGCCCCACTCCTATCAGCCTTAGCCGAATATGGCGCAACCTTACTGACATGTGACGAACAGTTCCTGCCCTGCGGACAATGGCTGCCTTATGCCCAATATCACCGCCAACTTAAAATCCTCAAGCTGCAGCTGAATATAAGCGAACCCTTAAAAAAGCAAATCTGGCAACATATCGTCCGTCAAAAAATCCTGAATCAAGCATTTGTCGCAGACGAAACAGGCAATGATCTTGCAGCCAAACGGCTGCGCACTTTGGCATTCGAAGTCCGTTCAGGCGATACAGGAAACCGTGAAGCCCAAGCTGCCGTCCTCTACTTCCAAGCCCTCTTTGGAGAAAAGTTTACCCGTAATGACAACAACGCCGTCAATGCTGCATTGAACTACACCTACGCCGTACTCCGTGCAGCAGTAGCACGCGCCCTGACCTTATATGGTTGGTTGCCTGCATTAGGCTTGTTTCATAGGAGCGAACTAAATCCATTCAACCTCGCCGATGACTTTATCGAACCCTTACGCCCATTGGCCGACCTGGTCGTTATACATTTGCATGAACAAGGCCGTCTGAAAACTGATCTGACCCCTAACATCAAACAAAACCTTATCAAGACCCTTCACTGTCAAATCTGTATCGAACGACAACATTTCAGCACCTTGGCTGCCATAGACAAAATGATTTCCTCATTTCAAGCCAGCGTAACCGATAAAAACGCCAAACAGCTGAAACTGCCTGAAATCTTGCCATTGAAAGAATACCAATATGAGTGAGGCCAAATTTATGAGGATTATCGTCTTCTTCGACCTACCGGTCACCACAGCGGCAAAGCGCAAAGCCGCCAATCAATTCCGCCAGTTTCTATTAAAAGATGGATACCAAATGCTCCAACTTTCTGTATACAGCCGTATTGTCAAAGGTCGAGACTCGTTGCAAAAACACCACAATAGGCTATGTGCAAACCTACCGCAAGAAGGTTCAATCCGCTGTTTGGAAGTAACAGAAAAGCAATATGCCACCATGAAACTGCTGTTGGGAGAGCTGAAAACCCAAGAAAAAAGGGTAAATTCCGACCAACTATTATTATTTTAAGCTCATTTTATTAGACAAAATAAAACGGGAAACCCTTATAGAATAAGGATTTCCCATCGAAGTATTGTAGCACTGCGAAATGAGAAAGGGAGCTACAACTTTCGATGGCAACGCCTATACAGAAAAAGGATTGTAGCACTGCGAAATGAGAAAGGGAGCTACAACAAGAGGGAAGCCAGACGGCCTTTACCATTAATTGTAGCACTGCGAAATGAGAAAGGGAGCTACAACGCACAATCCAAAGCAATCAGGCATGAAAAAATTGTAGCACTGCGAAATGAGAAAGGGAGCTACAACGCGGTTTTCTTTCGGTTTTTCATTATCGATATTGTAGCACTGCGAAATGAGAAAGGGAGCTACAACTAATTATGTTCCCGCGCGCGCGCGTACTACATTGTAGCACTGCGAAATGAGAAAGGGAGCTACAACTCATCAAGAATGGCATATACTGAACTTTTAATTGTAGCACTGCGAAATGAGAAAGGGAGCTACAACGCCGGGAAATGTCACCATATCTTTCAACCAATTGTAGCACTGCGAAATGAGAAAGGGAGCTACAACCGCCGAAGTAGTAGCTCGCTTTATCTTCAGATTGTAGCACTGCGAAATGAGAAAGGGAGCTACAACTGTTGTAGGTCAGTTATATCTACCCCTCCCATTGTAGCACTGCGAAATGAGAAAGGGAGCTACAACAAATCGGCCAGTCATAGATATCGACAGGCGATTGTAGCACTGCGAAATGAGAAAGGGAGCTACAACCAGCAATGTTAGCTATCGATACTGGTGTAAATTGTAGCACTGCGAAATGAGAAAGGGAGCTACAACTCTATCATTAATTTTTTTGTTTAAGGGTTGATTGTAGCACTGCGAAATGAGAAAGGGAGCTACAACGCTAGGTAGTACACGGATAACTACAGTGTAATTGTAGCACTGCGAAATGAGAAAGGGAGCTACAACTGCCTCTTCTTTGGATATGCTACAAGTATCATTGTAGCACTGCGAAATGAGAAAGGGGCTATCCAAATAAAAAAGCACCACCTAAACAGGTAGTGCTTTCATATTAATTTGCTTATTCAGCAGAATCAGCTGCTTTATCAACCAATTCAACCAATGCCAAAGGAGCATTGTCGCCTTTACGGAAACCGTATTTCAGTACACGAACATAGCCGCCGTTACGAGCAGCAAAGCGTGGACCCAATTCGTCAAACAATTTAACTACAACATCACGATCGCGAGTGCGGTCAAAAGCCAAACGACGGTTTGCCAAAGAAGGTTTTTTACCCAAGGTAATCAAGGGCTCAACTACGCGGCGCAATTCTTTTGCTTTAGGCAAAGTTGTCACGATGGTTTCGTGAGTCAACAAGGAATTCGCCATATTGCGCAGCATCGCAGCACGGTGGCTGCTAGTACGGTTTAATTTGCGGTTGCCATTACGATGACGCATGTCATTATCCTTTAATCTTCAAACTTACGGCTTTTCTAAGCCTACAGGCGGCCAAGCTTCTAATTTGGAACCTAATGTCAGACCTTTAGAGGCCAACACTTCTTTGATCTCATTCAAAGATTTACGACCCAAATTAGGGGTCTTGAGAAGCTCGGTTTCAGTACGTTGAATCAAATCGCCAATATAGTAAATATCTTCAGCTTTCAGACAATTAGCTGAACGTACGGTTAATTCCAAATCATCTACAGGACGCAGCAAGATAGGATCGATAGGAGGAGCTTTTTCTTCAACCTCTTCAACCGGAGTACCTTGTAGATCTGCAAAAATAGACATTTGGTCAATTAAGATACGTGCGGCACTACGTACAGCCTCTTCTGGATCAATAGAACCATTGGTTTCAATATCCAAAACCAATTTATCCAAATCCGTGCGTTGCTCTACGCGTGCAGGTTCAACTTCAAAGCTAACACGACTGATGGGCGAAAAGCTCGCATCCAACTGAATCGCACCAATCTGTTTGTTCTCATCACGCAATACGCGACGGCCTGAAACAGACTGATAACCACGACCTTGCTCTACTTTAATTTCCATGTCGATTTGGCCATTGTCAGCCAAGTGGCAAATAACATGTTCAGGATTGATGATTTCCACATCGTGTGGCAAATCAATATCACCGGCTACAACTGCACCGGCACCTGTTTTCTTCAAAGTCAACTGAACTTGGTTACGACCGTGAAGCTTGAATACGATACCTTTAATGTTCAAGAGAACGTCAACAACATCCTCTTGAACACCATCAATAGTAGAGTATTCGTGCAATACACCGGAAATAACTACTTCAGTTGGGGCAAAGCCATTCATGGATGACAGTAAGATACGACGCAAAGCATTACCTAAAGTATGACCAAAACCACGTTCAAATGGCTGCATAGACACCTTGGCCCGAGTTGGAGACAAGGTATCTACATCGATTTGACGAGGTTTCAAAAATTCGGTTGTGCTATTTTGCATTTAACTGTCCCTCATTGAGCTAGCATTATTTAGAGTAGAACTCTACCACCAGCTGTTCATTAATATCGCCAGACAATTCTGAGCGATCCGGCATATTTTTGAATACGCCTTCCAATTTGTCGGCATCAACAGATACCCAGCTTGGCAAGCCAATTTGAGTGGCCAGGCTCAATGCTTCTTGGATACGTACTTGTTTCTTAGCTTTTTCACGAACAGCTACAACATCACCTGCTTTAACTTGGAAAGAAGGGATATTAACAACTTGACCGTTTACGACGATAGCTTTGTGAGAAACCAATTGACGTGCTTCGGCGCGAGTAGAGCCGAAACCCATACGGTAAACGACATTGTCCAAACGAGACTCCAGCAATTGCAGCAGCAATTCACCGGTAGAGCCTTTACGACGAGCTGCTTCCGCGAAGTAACGACGGAATTGACGCTCTAATACGCCATAAATACGACGGATTTTTTGTTTTTCACGTAATTGCAAACCGTAGTCTGACAAACGTGGTTTTTTCGCACCGTGTTGACCAGGTGCAGAATCCATTTTACATTTGGAATCCAAAGAGCGACGTGCACTCTTCAAAAACAGATCCGTACCTTCGCGACGTGCTAATTTACATTTAGGGCCAATATAACGTGCCATGTTTTAAATCACTCCAATATTAAATACGACGTTTTTTAGGCGGACGGCAACCGTTATGAGGCAACGGGGTAACGTCAGTAATGCTGGTAATCTTGAAACCAAGAGCGTTTAAAGCACGTACAGAAGATTCGCGACCAGGGCCAGGGCCTTTAATGCGAACTTCTAAATTTTTAACGCCATATTCTTGGGCAACTTTACCAGCTGCTTCTGCTGCAACTTGTGCTGCAAATGGTGTACTTTTACGAGAACCTTTAAAACCAGCGCCGCCAGAGGTAGCCCAAGACAATGCATTGCCTTGACGGTCAGTGATTGTAATGATGGTATTGTTGAAAGATGCATGAACGTGCACAATACCTTCGCTTACGGTTTTACGTACTTTTTTACGTACACGCGAAGCTGTGTTTGCTTTAGCCATTAATCAAATTCCTTAAAATTTATTTCTTACCGGCAATCGCTTTGCGCGGACCTTTACGGGTACGAGCATTTGTGCGAGTGCGTTGACCACGACAAGGCAAGCCACGACGATGACGGAAGCCACGATAGCAACCCATATCCATCAGTCGTTTAATGCTCATCGTTACTTCACGACGCAAATCGCCTTCAACTTCATATTTAGCAACTTGCTCACGCAAAGCGTCTAATTGAGCCTCGTCCAAATCTTTTGCTTTAGTAGTAGGAGCAATATTTGCTGCCTCACAAATCAATTTAGCACGAGTCGCACCAATACCATAAATAGCCTGAAGGCCAATTACGATATGGGCATTATTAGGGATATTTACCCCTGCAATACGAGCCATATTTTTTCCTTTTTAGGGCAAAGTATGTCACTATACCACAAAATCAATAGTTAAGAAAACTAGCTTCTTAACCTTGACGTTGTTTGTGACGTGGGTCAGTACAAATTACGCGAACTACACGATTACGACGAATAATCTTGCAATTGCGACAAATTTTCTTTACAGAAGGTTGTACACGCATTTTATTTCCTTTTATCGTTTATCTTGCTCGGAAAACAATCCGAGCACGGGTTAAATCATAAGGAGTTAATTCAACTGTTACCTTATCACCTGGAGAAATACGGATATAGTGCATCCGCATTTTGCCAGATATATGACCAAGTACTACATGATCATTTTCCAGTTTTACTTTAAATGTTGCATTGGGCAAAGTCTCAAGGATTTCGCCCTGCATCTGTATGGTATCTTCTTTAGCCATAAGCCTACTTACGTGACAAAGATTTCATATCTGGACGACTCATCAAGTCTTCATACTGACTACTCATTCGATATGAATTGATTTGTGTCCTAAAATCCATTGTAACGACAACCAAAATGAGCAGAGATGTTCCACCTAAATAGAAAGGAACCTTCAATGCCGTCGTTAAAAATTCAGGTATCAGACAGATTGTAGTAATGTACAAAGCACCAAACAATGTCAGTCTTAGTACCACTTTTTCCAAATATCTAGAGGTTTGCTCACCTGGGCGAATACCTGGCACAAATGCACCACTCTTCTTCAAATTTTCAGCCATCTCTTTAGGGCTAAATACTAAAGCAGTATAGAAATAGCAGAAGAAGATGATAGTTGTGGCAAATAATACAATATACAAAGGCTGTCCGTGTTGCAGCATTGCAGCAACCTTATGAAGAACAGAATTCGTACTATTTGAACCAAACCAACCTAAAAGTGTAGATGGAAATAAAATGATACTGGAAGCAAAAATAGGAGGAATAACACCTGCCATATTTAGCTTGAACGGCATATGAATGCTTTGTCCCGGCATCATTCCAGAGCCAAACTGTCTTTTAGCATAATGCACAGGAACTTTACGCTGAGCACTCTCAAAATAGACTACAGCATAGATCAACAGCAAAATACCAATCACAATTGATACCGCCATCAACATACTCATAGAGCCTTGTTCAGTCAAAGTTAGCATCCGAACAATACCGGATGGAATACCCGATACAATGCCTGCTGTAATAATTAAAGAAATACCATTACCAATACCACGCTCGGTAATTTGCTCCCCTAACCACATCAGAAACATAGTACCTGTAACCAAACAGACTACTGTAGAAATATGAAACTCAAGCGAACTCGTTACAACAACACCTTGTTGATAAACAAATGTTGCAACACCAAAGCTTTGCAATACAGCCAATAATACCGTCCCATACCTAGTATATTTCGTAATTATTTTTCTACCAGCCTCACCTTCCTTCTTCAAAGCTTTTAAAGAAGGAACAATTTCAGAAGCAAGCTGAACAATAATTGATGCCGAAATATAAGGCATGATACCAATTGCAAATATACTAAAGCGCTCCAACGAACCACCCGAGAACATATTTAACATTCCGAATATGCCGTTTGCAGCGCCTTCGTATAACTTAGCTAATGCAACAGCATCTACGCCCGGTACCGGTATATGAGCACCAATACGGAAAACGACTAAAGCACCTAAAAGGAACACCAGACGTTTTTTCAGATCACCAAATTTGGATAATCCTGATAAAGATTGTTGATTAGCCACTGTAGTGCAAGCCTTATTCTTCTACTTTACCACCGGCAGCTTCAATAGCAGCTTTAGCACCTTTAGTAGCTTTTACACCTTTCAAGGTAACTGCTTTTGAAATTTCACCAGAAGCAATAACTTTTACATTAGAAGCAGTTGCAGAAATCAGACCAGCTTGTTTAAGAACCAAGACATCAATCTCGTTCACAGCAATCAGATTTAATTCACTCAAACGAACTTCAGCATTAGCGGCTGCAGTCAAAGATTTGAAACCACGTTTTGGCAAACGACGTTGCAAAGGCATTTGACCGCCTTCAAAACCTACCTTGTGGAAGCCACCAGAACGGCTTTTTTGACCTTTATGACCACGACCACCTGTCTTACCCAAGCCGCTACCAATACCACGGCCTACACGACGACTAGCGTGAGTAGCACCCTCAGCAGGTTGAATAGTATTCAAAAACATATTAAGACTCCACTTTCAACAAGTAGCTGATCTTATTGATCATGCCACGGTTTTCAGGGGTATCCAAAACCTCCACAGTATGCTCACGGCGGCGTAAACCTAAACCACGAGCACATGCACGATGAGATTCAATTGTACCGATCAGGCTCTTAACCAATGTAACTTTAATCTTTTTTTGCTCAGTCATGGTTAGCTCCCAAAATATCTTCTACTGTCAAGCCACGTTTAGCAGCAATATCAGCAGGGGTATACAGTTTAGACAAACCGTCTAATGTAGCACGTACAATATTGTAAGGGTTAGTAGAACCATGTACTTTAGCTGAGATGTTATGGATACCCATAGCATCAAATACTAAACGCATTGGACCACCAGCTTTTACACCGCTACCTTCTTTAGCAGGTTGCATAAATACCTTAGTAGCACCATGACGACCAATAACTTCATGATGAATAGTACCGTTTTTCAAAGGCACTTTAATCATAGAGCGTCGAGCTTGATCCATTGCTTTTTGAACAGCAACTGGTACTTCTTTTGATTTACCTTTACCCATACCGATGCGACCATCACCATCACCAACAACAGTCAGTGCAGAGAAAGCCATAATACGGCCACCTTTAACTACTTTAGTCACGCGATTAACTGCGACCATCTTTTCAATCAGGCCGTCACCGCGTTCTTCAATTTCATGTTTTGCCATCTGAAAGTCTCCAAATATTAGAAGCTTAAACCATTTTCACGTGCAGCTTCAGCCAAAGCTTTCACACGACCGTGATATTGGAAACCTGAACGGTCAAAAGCAACTTTTTCAACACCCACTGCTTTAGCTTTTTCAGCAATACGCTTACCAACTACAGCTGCTGCTTCAACGTTGCCACCTGATTTCAGGCTACTACGTACTTCAGCTTCCAATGTAGAGGCTTGAGCCAATACTTTATCACCTTCAGCACTAATTACTTGAGCATAAATATGATTATTGCTGCGGAACACACATAATCTTACCATTTTCAAGTCCGCAATACGCGCACGGGTTTTGCGTGCACGACGGAGTCGGGTTGTATGTTTATCCATTAGTGAACCTCAATTATTTTTTCTTGGCTTCTTTCATCACTACTACTTCACCTACATAACGAACACCTTTACCTTTATAAGGCTCAGGAGAACGGAATGCACGAATTTCAGCAGCGACTTGGCCAACCACTTGTTTATCTGCACCAGTCAAAACGATTTCTGTTTGGCTAGGAGTTTGAACGGAAACACCTTCAGGCATTTCATATACGATTGGATGAGAGAAACCCAAAGACAGGTTCAAAACTTTACCTTGAGCTTGGGCACGATAACCCACACCAATCAATTGAAGTTTTTTCTCAAAACCTTCAGAAACTCCCTTAACCATGTTATTAACCAATGCACGAGCAGTACCAGACATAGCATTAGCCTGTTTACTGTCATTTTTTGCAGCAAAAGTCAATTTACCATCGTTCAGTTCAATAGCAACATCGGAATGCAAAGGAAAAGACAATTCACCGTTTTTACCTTTGATAACCAATGCATCTGTTCCGAATTTTACTTCTACACCAGCAGGAACAGTCACTGGGTTTTTTGCGACGCGTGACATTTACTTTTCTCCACTAGGCTACGATGCACAACAACTCACCACCCACACCCTCAGAACGGGCTTTGCGATCAGTCATTACACCTTTAGAAGTACTAACAATAGCGACACCCAGGCCATTCATTACGCTAGGGATCTCACTTGATGCTTTGTAAATACGCAAACCTGGACGTGAAACACGTTTAATTTGCTCAATCACAGGACGACCTGCATAGTATTTCAATTGAATTTCCAATACCGGTTTTGCATCAGCAGAAACCGCAAAATCCTCGATATAACCTTCTTCTTTCAGAACTTTTGCAATTGCACATTTCAGTTTAGAGGAAGGCATGGCAACTGCTGCTTTATTAGCACGTTGCGCATTGCGAATACGAGTCAACATATCGGAAATAGGATCATGCATACTCATTATTTATACTCCTATTACCAGCTAGCTTTAACAACACCAGGGATCTCGCCACGCATAGCGATTTCACGGATTTTAATACGGCCCAAACCAAATTTACGGAAAGTGCCACGAGGACGACCTGTTAAAGCACAACGACGACGTTGACGTACAGGTGCTGCATTACGAGGAATGGATTGAAATTTCAAACGTGCTTCAAAACGTTCTTCTTCAGTCGCATTAGCATCATTAATAACAGCGAAAATTGCCTCACGTTTAGCTGCAAACTTTTTCGCCAATGCTTGACGTTTCAGTTCACGATTAATAAGTGCTTTCTTAGCCATGATTATCCTTTAAACGGAAACTTGAACAGTGACAACAAAGCTTTCGCTTCTTCATCAGTTTTTGCAGTAGTTGTAATAGTAATATTCAAACCACGCAAAGCATCGATTTTATCGTATTCAATTTCCGGGAAAATAATTTGCTCGCGAACGCCCATATTGTAATTGCCACGACCATCAAATGATTTACCGCTTACACCACGGAAGTCACGTACGCGAGGCAATGCAATAGTAATCAAACGATCTAAAAATTCAAACATTTGATCACGACGCAATGTTACTTTGCAACCAACTGGATAGTTATCACGGATTTTAAAACCAGCGATAGATTTACGAGCAACAGTCACAACTGGTTTTTGACCAGCAATTTTCTCTAAATCAGAAACAGCGTGTTCCATAACTTTTTTATCAGCAACAGCTTCACCCACACCCATATTCAAGGTGATTTTTTCAATACGTGGAACTTCCATTACTGATTTGTAACCAAATTGTTTAACCAATTCAGGAACAACTGTATCTTTATAAAACTCTCTCAAACGAGCCATGTTATCTCCTTATGCTCCAATGATAGAGCCATTTGACTTGAAGAAACGAACGCGTTTAACTTTGCCTTCATTTTCAATCAGCTTAATACCAACACGGTCTGCTTTATTAGTTTCCGGATTCAGGATTGCAACATTAGAAATATCCAAAGGCATTTCTTTAGTAATAATACCACCCTCAATACCGCGCATTGGATTAGGTTTTTGATGGCGTTTTACAACATTAACACCCTCAACAACAACTTTATCACCCAACACTCGAACTACTTGACCTTGCTTACCTTTATCTTTACCGGTAATCACTACAACCTGATCGCCTTTAATGATTTTATTCATCGCGCTATTCCTTATAATACTTCAGGCGCCAATGAAACGATTTTCATAAATCGCTCAGTACGCAATTCACGGGTTACCGGACCAAAAATACGAGTACCCAGAGGTTCAAGTTTATTATTCAACAACACAGCAGCATTGTTATCGAATTTAATTAACGCACCATCAGGACGACGCACACCCTTAGCAGTACGAACAACTACCGCATTGTATACATCACCTTTTTTGACACGACCACGTGGGGCTGCATCTTTAACTGCAACTTTAATAATATCGCCAACAGAAGCGTAGCGACGCTTAGATCCGCCTAATACTTTGATGCACATTACGCGACGCGCACCAGAGTTATCAGCCACATCTAAGATGGTCTGCATTTGAATCATATTAGTACCTTTAAATTAACCAACTTAATTTACCACTTTCATATAACTTGCATCTTACTTTAAGCTGCTTATTAAATGAAACCATCACGGTTCTAGTAAACCAGTCTTGGATCCCGAAGGGAGAGAAACTTCCATAAGAAGCTGGAAGATAAGAAACGAAGTTTACACGCAAATTAACTTTGCTGCAAGACTTCGTTTCTTATTAAGCTACATTACTGTGTTTTAAGTCAAACAGTACGCGCTTTCTCAACCAATTCTTTTACAACCCAAGACTTGGTTTTTGACAAAGGACGAGATTCCTCGATTACCACTACATCACCAATGCCATATTGATTGTTTTCATCATGAGCATGGATTTTAGTTGATAAACGAATAATTTTACCGTACAGAGGATGTTTAACTTTACGCTCAACCAATACTGTAACAGTTTTGTCCATTTTGTCGCTTACCACTTTGCCTTGCAAAGTACGAACATTTTTAGCTTCGCTCATTACTTAGCACCTTTTTCAGTTAAAATGGTTTTAATACGAGCAATATCGCGACGTACACGTTTCAACTCGCTAGATTTACCCAACTGACCGGTTGCATTTTGCATGCGTAAGCCAAACTGAGCTTTCAACAAGTCCAACAAATCAGAGTTTAATTGCTCAATAGATTTGTCTTTCAATTCATTTGCTTTCATTATTGACCCACCTGTCTTACTACAAAGGTTGTAGGAATAGGCAATTTGGCAGCGGCCAATTCAAATGCTTCACGAGCCAAAGACTCAGGAACACCGTCCATTTCGTACAATACTTTGCCTGGTTTAACTTCAGCAATGTAATATTCCACATTACCTTTACCGCCACCCATACGAACTTGGATAGGTTTCTCAGTAATTGGTTTATCAGGGAATACACGAATCCAAATACGACCGCCACGTTTAATATGACGAGTCATAGTACGACGAGCAGCTTCGATTTGGCGGGCAGTCAAACGACCACGACCTACGGCTTTCAAACCGAACTCACCGAAACTTACTTTGTTACCGCGAGTAGCAATACCGGTATTACGACCTTTTTGTTGCTTGCGATATTTCAGTCTAGTTGGCTGCAGCATTACGTCCACCTGCCTTTCTTTGTTTCTTCTCATGCTCAGGTTTAGAAGATTTAATATTACCTTCTGTATAAACCCAAACTTTCAGACCCAGCACACCATAAGTGGTGTGTGCTTCGCTAGTTGCATAATCTACATTCGCACGCAAAGTATGCAAAGGCACACGACCTTCACGGTACCATTCGCTACGAGCGATATCTGCACCATTCAGACGGCCTGAAGTCATGATCTTGATGCCTTTAGCACCAGAACGCATTGCATTTTGCATTGCACGTTTCATAGCGCGACGGAATTGAACACGTTTTTCAAGCTGCTGGGCAATACCATCAGCAATGATTTGTGCATCCAATTCAGGACGACGAATCTCTTCAATATTTACATGAACAGGCACACCCATCAAAGCTTGCAAGTCACGCTTCAAGATTTCAATATCCTCACCTTTTTTACCAATAACCACACCTGGACGAGCAGAGTGAATGGTAATACGTGCAGATTTAGCAGGACGCTCGATCACTACGCGACCAACTGAAGCATTAGCCAGTTTTTTACGCAAGTAGTTACGAACATCAATATCTTGTTTCAAAACAGTAGAAAAGTCGGTGCTTTTAGCAAACCATTTTGAAGCCCAGTCTTTAGTTACCGCCAGGCGAAAGCCTGTAGGGTTAATCTTTTGTCCCATAGCTTTTCCTTAGTTGCCCACTGTCACATTAATATGACAAGTTTGTTTCTCGATGCGGTTACCGCGACCTTTGGCACGAGCTTGGAAACGTTTCAAGCTTGGGCCTTTGTCAACAAAGATAGTTACCACTTTCAGTTCGTCAATGTCAGCACCATTGTTGTGCTCGGCATTGGCGATTACTGATTCCAATACTTTTTTAATCAGCTCAGCACCTTTTTTAGGGCTGAATGCCAAGATATTCAAAGCTTGGGCAACGTCTTTACCACGAATCAAATCAGCCACCAAACGAGCTTTTTGAGCTGAAATACGGGCGTTTTTATGTTGTGCACTTACTCTCATGATTCACCTTATTTCTTTTTAGCCTTTTTATCAGCCAAGTGGCCTTTAAAGGTACGGGTCAATGAGAACTCACCTAATTTATGACCAACCATATTGTCGCTGATGAACACAGGCACGTGAGTGCGACCGTTGTGAACAGCGATAGTCAGACCGATAAAATCAGGCAAAATGGTAGAACGACGTGACCAAGTTTTAATTGGGCGTTTGTCGTTGCTTGCACGAGCAGCATCTACTTTTTTCAGCAAATGCAGGTCTACATATGGGCCTTTTTTTAATGAACGAGCCATACTAATTAACCTTTATTTGAGTAACGACGACGAACAATCATGTTATCCGTGCGTTTGTTATTACGAGTGCGGTAGCCCTTAGCAGGAGTACCCCATGGGCTAACCGGTTCGCGAGCCTCACCAGTACGGCCTTCACCACCACCATGTGGGTGATCAACAGGGTTCATTACAACACCACGAACGGTCGGACGAATACCACGCCAGCGGTTAGCACCAGCTTTACCGATTTTTTTCAGGCTTTGTTCTTCGTTACCAACTTCACCGATAGTTGCACGGCAATTTACGCTAATTTTGCGCACTTCACCAGAACGCAAACGAACTTGTGCGTAAGCACCTTCTTTTGCAAGCAATACCGCAGAAGCACCAGCAGAACGCGCAATTTGCGCGCCTTTACCTGGTTTCATTTCGATACAGTGAATAGTTGTACCAACAGGAATATTGCGGATCGGCAGAGTGTTACCTACTTTGATAGCAGCCTCAGCACCGGAAACCAATACTGCACCTGCTTGAATACCACGAGGAGCAATGATGTAGCGACGCTCACCATCTGCATAGCACAACAGTGCGATAAATGCAGTACGGTTAGGGTCATATTCGATACGCTCTACTTTTGCAGGGATACCGTCTTTGTTACGTTTAAAATCTACTACGCGGTAATGATGTTTATGGCCACCACCTTTATGACGGGTAGTAATATGACCATTGTTGTTACGACCGGCAGTAGAATTTTTCTTTTCGAGCAGAGGTGCATAAGGTGCACCTTTGTGCAAACCTTCTGTTACCACGCGAACCATGCCGCGACGGCCTGCAGAGGTCGGCTTCATTTTAACGATTGCCATTTTGTTTATTCCTTATCTGCAGCTGCAGCAGCGGCTTCCAAATCCAACTCTTGACCGGCAGCCAGACTTACATAAGCCTTTTTAACATCGCTGCGACGACCTAAAGTGCGACCAAAACGTTTAACTTTACCTTTAATGGTAACAGTAGTAACGTTTGCAACTTGAACGCCGAACAACAACTCAACGGCTGCTTTAATTTCAGGTTTGGTTGCATTTGCCAAAACTTTAAACGTCATTTGGTTACGTTTTTCAGCCAATACGTTGCTTTTTTCAGAAACGATAGGTGCCAAGATTACTTGAGTCAAACGTTGTTGATTCATACCCATTGCTCCTCTAATTGTGCAACTGCATCTTTAGTGATAACGACTTTTTTGTAACGCAGCAAGCTGTAAGGATCAACTTGTTGAGCTTCCAAAACCAATACGTTAGGCAAGTTGCGTGAAGCCAAGTAAACATTCTCGTCGAGCTGTTTAGTTACAAACAGAACTTGCTCCAAACCCAAATTTTTCACTTGTTCAGCAAAAACTTTGGTTTTAGGAGTTTCAGTAGTCAATGCTTCGATTGCAAACAAACGTTCATCACGAGCCAATTGGGACAAAATAGTCGCCATACCGGCACGGTACATTTTACGGTTCACTTTTTGAGTGAAGTTTTCATCTGGTTTGTTTGGGAATGCACGACCACCTTTACGCCACAGCGGAGAAGAAGTCATACCGGAACGAGCACGACCGGTACCTTTTTGGCGCCATGGTTTTTTAGTAGAGTGGTTTACTTCGGCACGAGTTTTTTGAGCACGATTACCAGAACGGGCATTTGCCAAGTAAGCAGTAACCAGTTGGTGAACCAGAGCTTCATTGTATTCACGAGCAAACAAAGCATCAGAAACAGCCAAGCTGCCAGATACTTGTCCTTTAGCGTCAATTACTTTCAATTCCATTACGCACCTACTTTCACGCTAGGACGAACCACGACGTCGCTGTTAACCGAACCCGGAACAGCACCTTTAACCAACAAGAGTTGGCGTTCAGCATCAACACGTACAACTTCCAATTTTTGAACAGTTGCTTTAGTGTTACCGTATTGACCTGCCATACGCTTACCAGGGAACACGCGACCAGGGTCTTGTGCCATACCGATAGAACCAGGAACACGGTGAGAACGGGAGTTACCGTGGGAAGTACGTTGAGCACCGAAGTTATGACGTTTAATCGTACCAGAGAAACCTTTACCTTTAGAGGTACCGGTTACATCTACCAATTGACCAACTTCAAACATAGAAACGGTAATTTCATCACCGGCTTTCAATTCAGCCAGTTTTTCTTCAGTCAAAGCAAACTCAACCAAACCGCGACCAACTTCAACACCTGCTTTAGCAAAGTGACCGGCTTCAGTTTTGTTGACACGATTAGCTTTTTTCTGACCAAAGGTAACTTGTACAGCAGTGTAGCCGTCAGTATCTTTGGATTTCACTTGTGTAACGCGGTTGGCAGACATATCCAAAACGGTTACCGGAACAGAAACACCCTGTTCATCGAACACGCGAGTCATACCAACTTTGCGTCCAACCAGACCTAAAGTCATGATTATTTTCCTTTTAAGTAAAGGGGCGGGCTACGATTGGCCTGCCTTTCAGACAAAGTTAAACTTGATACGGATGTACCAAGTCCGCCATTATAATTGACAAATCAAAGAAATATCAACAAAAATTTCAATTTTACTTCTTAAACCCATCATTTTTTTCGGATGAAGTGTTGCCAAATATCTGAAAATTTTCAGACGGCCTAAGAATTCTATAAAAAACCGAACAGCCAAGCTGTTCGGTTTTTTAGTTCTTATTGAACTTTAATTTCTACATCCACACCTGCTGGAAGATCCAGTTTCATCAGTGCATCAGTAGTTTTGTCAGTCCAATCCACGATGTCCATCAGACGCAAGTGGGTACGGATTTCCAATTGTTCACGAGAAGTTTTGTTCACGTGAGGAGAACGCAAGATGTTGAAACGTTCGATTTTAGTTGGCAAAGGAATCGGACCTTTAACAACAGCGCCAGTACGTTTGGCAGTTTCAACAATTTCTTGCGCAGAACGGTCAATCAGACTGTAATCATAAGCTTTCAGGCGGATACGGATTTTTTGGTTTGCCATTTATCAATATCCCTCAATTAAGCAATTACAGAAGAAACCACACCCGCACCTACGGTACGACCACCTTCGCGAATCGCAAAGCGCAGACCTTCTTCCATAGC
>NZ_JBQCUX010000010.1:0-96102 GCF_051962875.1 Neisseria sp. P0007.S010
AAGAAGGTGGTCATGGAAAATCCCCTAAATGTCTTGGTGGGAATTTAGGGGATTTTGGGGAATTTTGCAAAGGTCTCAGTTTTTGTCTATTATACAGGAGAACACTATGCGCCTAATCATTGCCGCCAACAAGGTGCAGGGCATCCGCGCAGCCACGGCGCACGGATTTGGTGGGTGTGCGCGGTGCGGTGGGAAATTATGACACACAGGTGTTGTGCATGGGGCAGAATGTGATTGCTGCACCCGAAGCGTGGGTGCTGGTGGATGTTTGGCTGGACGCGCGGCACAATACGGCGGGCAGCTATGCGCCGAAGTTGGTGGAAATTGCGGCGTTTGAAGGCAGAGAATCGTTTGCGGCGGACTGAAACTGCGTCGGGCGATACAAAAAGCAGCCTGCATTAGGCAGTAGGCGCATACGCAATATTCAAAATGTGGTTGCGGTAAAGTTCGGGCAGCAGCGCCAGCACGGTTGCCTTGCCCGATAGGTCCGCATTGCGCAAAGTATCCGCCAGCAAATCCACTGACATGGCCTGCAACGCCGGCACCGACAAAGGCGCATAGCTCAAATGCCAAGGTTCGGGAAACATGCCGCCCTGCTGTTTTTGATACGGGCGGAAGAAACCGAAGCAGTGCAGGTTTTCATCCAGCCATTGGTGCAGCGGACGGAAAATGCCGCCTTCGCCCGTTTCTTCGGGTAGCAGCTTCGGACGGTAGCCCGGCGGCATGGCGGCAGCATCCACCACGTCGATTTCCGTGCCCCAATGGTGCCGGCTGCCGCCCGGTAATGCCGACCAATCCAGAATATGCTGGATAATCTCTTCCTCCGACATCGCACTTCTGTCGCGCACTCTGCCGTATTCGTCATACAGCGGTTTTTTGCCGGCGAATTTATGATTCCAAATACGCAGCTGGGTGTTGAAATCGCGGAAGGTGCTGAACGGCTGCATATCGATACCGTCTTTTTGTGCGGCGGCACGCATGGACAAAAACGCTTCCGCTGCCTGCGGCTGGGCGGCAAAACGCGGTGCGGCATATTGCACGACATGGCTGCGGGTGCGGCCGGTCAGTTCTAAATCGGTCAGCATGGTGAATAAACCTTTTGGGTGAAACATTGGGGTGCAGGCTGCCTGTGAATGGAAACGCGCGCGTTATTTGGCAGTGCGGCCGATAAAGTTATCCAACGCCGTTTGGCAGCCTGGGTTGCGTTGCACGCGCAGTTTGACCAGTTGTGCCAACAGGGTAGTTTGTTCTTCTGCGGTGAGCGTGTGCCCATTTTCGGCAGCGGAACGGGCGGTAACTTCGAGTACAAAAAATTCAAGTAGTTTCTTTTGAACTCTCTTGCTTAATTTACAATTGGTTATCTGCATTTTCGTAGCCTAGCATAACTGCTAATCTACGTCAGCCCCAAAAAGAAACCGATGCGGTCTGAAACTTTCAGTCGATATTTCCTATAATGCAACATTATTTAAAACACGATTTATATTAAGCCCAATCGTTTTCAGACGGCCTTTGCCTCATCTTCGCCATCTACCCACCCTGCTTCTTTCAACTTCCGCTGTTGCGCGTCATAACGTGCTTTTTCCGCCCAATACATTGTCTGAATACAGGCATCGCCGCATTCGCTGCCGCAACATTCCCACGACTCAGGGCGGACAGGTTCGTCTAACAACGGCTCGCCCAAGATGGCTTCGGCTTTATTCTTCAGGGTCGTATCCATCGGCGATTTCCAAGCGCGCACCGTCAAACTCAATCACTTCGCCGCCGCGTATTTTGGCGGTTTTACGGGTTTCGGTTTCGCCGTTGCGCAACACCAGCCCTTCGGCGATAAACGCTTTTGCCTGTCCGCCGCTTTCGGCAAGACCGGCCAATTTCAATAAGTCGCACAACGCGATGTATTCGTTGTCTTCAAGATAGACAGTTGCTTCCATCATTTAATCCTTTTCAATAATGGCGATATTTTAACATGGCCGTCTGAAAGAAAGCCCACTTCTGTTTTATTTGCTTTATCCAACCTCATTACATTTGGTTTTCAGACGGCCTTTCGCTGCCAACCCTGCTACAATACGCCTTTTATTGTTCACGCCGATTTTGCCATGACCGAGCCGACCTATATCCCCCTGCGCCTGCATACCGAATTCTCGATTACCGACGGTATGGTGCGGATTAAAAAACTGATTGCCAAAGCGCAGGAATACGGTTTGCCTGCTTTGGGCATCAGCGATTTGATGAACGAATTCGGTTTGGTGAAATTCTATAAAGCCTGCCGCGGCGCAGGGATTAAGCCCATCGGCGCGGCGGATGTGTGGATAGGTAATCCGAATGCGCCTGACAAGCCGTTTCGCGCCATGCTGATTATCCGCAACGATGCGGGCTATCTGCGCTTGAGCGAGCTTTTGACGGAGGCCTATGTCGGCAAAGACCGCAATATCCATCACGCGGAACTTAACCCCGAATGGCTAGAAAACGGCGACAACAGCGGCTTGATTTGTTTGAGTGGCGCGCATTACGGCGAAGTAGGCGTAAATCTGTTGAACGGCAATGAAGACGCGGCGCGTGCGGCGGCGTTGAAATATGCGGAGTGGTTTCCCGATGCGTTTTATTTAGAGCTGCAACGCCTGCCCGAACGCCCTGAATGGGAGGCTTGCGTTTCAGGCAGCGTGAAACTGGCGGAAGAATTGGGCTTGCCGGTGGTGGCAACGCATCCAACACAGTTTATGAGCCGCGACGATTTCAACGCACACGAGGCGCGGGTGTGCATCGCAGGCGGCTGGGTATTGACGGACAAAAAACGTCCGCGCGATTTTACGCCGAGCCAGTTTTTCATTCCGCCGGAAACCATGGCCGAACGTTTTGCCGATTTGCCCGAAGCCTTGGAAAACACGGTGGAAATTGCCAAACGTTGCAATCTGCACATCACATTGGGCAAAAACTTCCTGCCGCTCTTCCCTACTCCGGACGGCCTGTCGCTGGATGATTATTTGGTGAAACTGTCCAACGAAGGCTTGCAGGAACGCATGGTTCAGCTTTATCCCGATGAGGCGGAGCGTGCGGCAAAAATGCCGGAATATCAGGAACGTTTGGATTTTGAGTTGAACATCATCATCCAGATGAAATTCCCCGGCTATTTCCTTATCGTACAAGACTTTATCAACTGGGCAAAAACGCATGGCTGTCCGGTTGGGCCGGGCCGTGGTTCGGGCGCAGGCTCGCTGGTGGCGTATTCATTGAAGATTACCGACCTTGATCCGCTGAAATACGCGCTGCTGTTCGAGCGTTTCTTAAACCCCGAACGCGTCTCCATGCCCGACTTCGACGTGGACTTCTGTCAGGCAAACCGCGGCCGCGTGATTGAATATGTGCGCGAAAAATATGGCGCGGAAGCAGTCAGCCAGATTGTTACCTTTGGCACAATGTCGTCCAAAGCGGTGATTCGCGACGTCGGACGCGTGCTGGAACTGCCTTTTATGCTGTGCGACAAACTGTCCAAGCTGATTCCGTTGGAAGCCAACAAACCCCTGAGTTTGGAAAAAGCCATGGAGGCCGAGCCGCAGATTCAGGAATTGATTGAAGCGGAAGAAGCGGACGAACTGATTACGCTGGCGAAAAAGCTGGAAGACCTGACGCGCGGTTTGGGTATGCACGCAGGCGGCGTGTTGATTGCGCCAGGCAAGATTTCCGATTACAGCCCCGTGTATCAGGCGGACGAATCCGCCTCGCCCGTATCCATGTACGACAAGGGCGACGTGGAAGACGTGGGTTTGGTGAAGTTCGACTTTTTGGGTCTCCGCAACTTGACCATTATCGAAATGGCGCAGAACAACATCAAAAACACCACCGGCGATATCGTCGATGTCGGCAAGATTCCGCTTGACGATCAGGCTGCCTACCAAATCTTCCGCGATGCGAACACCACCGCCGTCTTCCAGTTCGAGTCGACCGGTATGAAAAAAATGCTGAAAACAGCGCACACGACCAAGTTTGAAGAACTCATCGCCTTCGTGTCGCTCTACCGCCCCGGCCCGATGGACAACATCCCAGACTTCGTCGCGCGTATGAAGGGTCAGGAATTCCAATACATCCATCCGTTGCTCGAAGGCATCCTCGCGCCGACCTACGGCATTATGGTGTATCAGGAACAAGTGATGCAGGCGGCGCAGATTATCGGCGGTTACTCGCTCGGCGGCGCGGACTTGCTGCGCCGCGCCATGGGTAAGAAAAAACCCGAAGAAATGGTGAAACACCGAGAAATCTTCGCCGAAGGCGCGGCAAAACAAGGCATTTCGCGCGAAAAATCCGACGAAATCTTCAACTACATGGAAAAATTCGCCGGCTACGGTTTCAACAAATCCCACGCCGCCGCCTACGCCCTGATTTCCTATCAGACCGCATGGCTCAAAGCCCATTACCCTGCCGAGTTTATGGCAGCAACCATGTCGTCTGAATTGGACAACACCGACCAGCTCAAGCATTTCTACGACGACTGCCGCGCCAACGGCATCGAGTTCCTGCCGCCCGACATCAACGAATCCGACTACCGTTTCACGCCGTATCCGAACATGAAAATCCGCTACGCACTCGGCGCGATTAAAGGCACGGGCGAAGCCGCCGTCGAATCCATCATCGCCGCGCGGCAAAGCGGCGGCAAGTTTACCGGCCTCTTGGACTTCTGCGAGCGCGTCGGCAAAGAACACATGAACCGCCGCACCCTCGAAGCTCTAATCCGCGGCGGCGCGTTCGACAGCATCGAACCCAACCGCGCCATGCTCTTGGCGAACATCGACCTTGCCATGAACAACGCCGACCAAAAAGCCGCCAACGCCAATCAGGGCGGACTTTTCGACATGATGGAAGACGCCATCGAACCGGTGCAGCTCGTTGACGCGCCCATGTGGAGCGAGTCGGAAAAACTCGCCGAAGAAAAAACCGTCATCGGCTTTTATCTGTCCGGACACCCGTTCGGCCCATATGCCCAAGAAGTCCGCCAAATCGCCCCGACCAAGTTAGGCCGTCTGAAACCGCAAGACAGCGTGCGCCTCGCCGGGTTCGTGACCGCCGTGCGCACCATGATGGGCAAACGCGGCAAAATCGCCTTCGTCAGCCTCGAAGATTTGAGCGGGCAGATTGAAATCATGGTCAGCGGCCACACGCTGGAAAACTGCGCCGACTACCTCAAATCCGACCAAGTGCTGATTATCGAGTCCAAAGTCAGCCGTGACGACTACGGCGGCGGCGACGGGCTGCGCATCATGGCCAACCAAGTCATGACCCTGCAAATGGCGCGCGAACGCTACGCCCGCAGCCTCAGCCTCGCCCTCGCCCCCGGCCACGACATCACGCGCCTCGCCGCCATCCTCACTACACACCGCCTGCCCGACACGTCGCACATCCCACTGCAACTGTCGTACAGCAACGGCAAAGCATCAGGCAAATTGAAAATTGCACCCAAATGGATGGTAACGCCAAGCACCGCCTTGTTTGACGAACTGGAAACATTGCTCGGCAGCAGGGCAGTTCGTGTGAATTGGTAAGACTAAAGGCCGTCTGAAACCATACGTTCAGACGGCCTTTAATTTAAAAAGCGCTTTAAAAACATAAATCAAATACGGATTGAGGCTTTCAGACGACCTTATTGTATAGAGAGATTATCTGAAAAGTTTATTGCAAGAGACTTTGGCTAATAGGAAAAGATAGCCCACAAAAAAAGGGGGTGAAAATACACCCCCTTTTTCTATAGAAGCCCCATATCAAAGGCCGTCTGAAAAACAGTTTTATTTAACGATTTCAACCGGGCCATGGTCGTCGCAGTGGTCGCCGTGTTGGTGATGCAGACGGCCGTTGACGATGTAGTCGACGTGATCACCGTGCGGTACGGCTTCGTGGCCGCAACCTTCGCCGTGAACGTGGCCGTGGCAGGTGTCAACCGGGTGGCAGCCGTCAGGGTTGGTTTCATTGACGCTCAGGGCATGCTCGTCGTAGTGGCCGTTGTGCTCATGGTGCAGGTGGCCGTCGTGCAGATAATCGACGTGGTCTTCGTGTTTGATGGCAGTGTGGCCGCAGTTTGCGTCGTGAACGTGGTCATGATGTTCGTGGGTTTTGCAGGTCATTTTTTCTCTCCTAATGTTCAGTGAATAGCAATCTTTCGCGATTGATTCTTTCATTTTATCTTTTTTTTGATACAAACGTAAAAAATTTTACAGTTATTAATATATTGTTACGATATATCATCTGTTGATATATAAGCCTATTTTATTTTTCAGACGGCCTTTCATCTATAATTCATTTATTTTCAGCGAGAACTTCAAACCCTTCCGGCAATGTAAAATATCGAATTTTTCAGCCGTAACAGGTAACATGGAAACAAAGGGATGGGTTCTTCAAAAAAACAGGTACTGCAATGGGAAAACAAGCCAGACTTTATATGGTTCGCAGCACGCAAGGTGCGCTTTATGACGTATTTCTCGAGCGCGGCGTGGCGGCGTTGGCTTGGCCCATGCTGGCAGAAGCGGCGGCCAAGGGTTTTGGCCGTGAGGAACTGGCCGATATTTACCGTTCGGCCGTGCCGGATGTGAAATTGAGAACGGCGCAATCGGGCGCGGCTCAAATGTGGCGGTTTGTCAACGAATTGGCTGATGGAGATGCCGTACTGACCTACTCGCCTGCTTTGCGCCGTTATCGGGTTGGCAGGATTACAGGCGAAGCGGTGCATTGTCCGCAATGGGATGATGAAAAAATGTCGCTGGTGCGGCCGGTTGAGTGGCTGGGCGAAGTGTGCCGTGATGATTTGAGTGCGGCAGCACAACGGGCTTTAGGCAGTGTGGCAACTTTGTTTGCGGTATCGGAAGCGTGTGCAGCAGAAATTTTTGAACGCGTGGATTTTCAGACGGCCTAAAAAGGGAAAGGAAACAGCATTATGTGGAACACCATACAGGAATGGCTGAACGCTTTGCCTGTCAGTGAAGAAATCATCAAATCGGCATTGATGTCGGTATTGATGATTGTGGCCGTCATTGCCGGGCGCAGCATTTTGCTCTCGGCTCATTTTCGCAGCCATCCGGATTTGAGCATCGAAAACAAACGCCGTTCGCTGGTGGTCAGTCGCAACGTGACCATGTTGCTGATCCTGCTCGGGCTGGCGATGATTTGGGCGGCGCAGATTCAAACTTTGGCGTTGTCGATGTTTGCAGTTGCCGCGGCGATTGTGGTGGCAACCAAAGAGCTAATTATGTGTTTGTCCGGCAGCATCCTGCGTTCGGTAACCAAACAATACTCCATCGGCGATTACATCGAAATCAACGGCCTGCGCGGACGGGTGGTCGATATCAATATGCTGAACACGCTGATGATGCAAATCGGCCCCAATCCGCTGATTGGCCAGCTTTCCGGCAAAACGCTCTCGTTTCCCAACAGCCTGCTTCTGAGCCACACCGTGCGCCGCGACAATATTTTGGGCGATTATGTGATTCATACGGTGGAAATCCCCGTACCGATTCATTTGGATTCGGACGAAATCATCGGCCGTCTGAAAGAAGTTCTTGAGCCCTTGTGCGAGCCTTATGTCCCTGCCATCAAGCAGCATTTGGAAAACGTGCAAACCCAAAAATTGTTTATCACGCCCGCCGCCCAGCCTCGTGTATCCCGCGTGCCGCATGATGACAAGGTGTATAACATCATTGTGCGCTTTGCCTCGCCCGTAGCCAAACGCTTGGAAATCCAACAGGCGGTTTTGGACGAATTCTTACGCACACAATGCCAATTAATCAATAAATTAAAATAGTCCAGTTTATATATACTATCAAATACCTTACAATACCGAGGTTCACAATAAACAATAAGGAAAAGTCATGTTGCCCGAATCAGCCCTTGCCGAAATGTACCCTGTAATCATGACCCCCAGCCATGACGGCAAATATTTCCACAACTACACCCTCTCACTTCTGAACATCGTCCACACCAATGCCGCACACGGCCTACCGCTTCAAGTAATGATGCAGCGCGGCGAAAGCCTGATTACGCGCGCGCGCAACAACTGCGTGGCCACATTCTTAGAAAACAAAGAATGGACGCATTTATTTTGGATTGACTCCGACATCGGCTTCTCTCCCGATTCATTCTACCGTCTGCTTTTGGCCGACAAAGACGTTGTGGCAGGCATTTACCCGCTCAAACGCGACAACTGGCCTGAAGAAGGCGTTCCGGCCGGCACGACTCAAGCCGACTTCGAGCGCATGTACACTTCTTATACCGTCAACACCAGCGAAAAAAATGAAAACGGTGAAATCGTACTGAAAGTCGATGAAGACGGTTTTATGAAAGTCCATGACGCGCCAACCGGCTTTATGGTTATCAAGCGCAGCGTATTTGAAAAAATGATGGCAGCCTACCCCGAGTTGAACTACATCTCCGACAGTGACTACAACCGAGAAGACAAAGGCCTACACTACCGCTTCTTCGACTGCATGGTTGATCCGAAAAGCAAACGCTACCTGTCCGAAGATTACACCTTCTGCCACCTCTGGCGTCAAATCGGCGGCGAAGTGTACGTCGATGTACAATCCAACCTGACCCACCAAGGTGCAAAAGTGTATCGCGGCTCGTTTGCCGAATCCCTGCAAACCAATGTTGCCAATGCCGTATTTGCCCCGAAAGGCACACCAATGCGCCTCGAACTGGCTGCGCCATTGCACGCCAATCCGCGCGGCGCAGAATAAAATTGGTCGACAGGCAGACAAGACACTTTAATTCTATCTGTCTGCCACCATATAACGCCTATCGTTTTCTTTTCAGACGGCCACAAGGCCGTCTGAATCCATCTTATTCAGGAGAAACCATATGAGCGACAACGTCCTGCTCCACTTGGGCGAAGAACCCCGTTTCGACCAAATCAAAACCGAAGACATCAAACCCGCCCTGCAAACCGCCATTGCCGAAGCGCGCGAACAAATCGCCGCCATCAAAGCGCAAACGCACACCGACTGGGCCAACACCGTCGAAAAACTGACTGACATTACCGAACGCGTCGGCCGCATTTGGAGCGTGGTTTCCCATCTCAATTCCGTGGTCGATACGCCCGAGCTGCGTGCCGTATACAACGAATTGATGCCTGAAATCACCATTTTCTTCACCGAAATCGGTCAAGACATTGAGTTGTACAACCGCTTCAAAATCATCAAAAATTCTGCCGAATTCGACACCCTCTCCCCAGCGCAGCAAACCAAGCTCAACCACGACTTGCGCGATTTCGTCCTCAGCGGTGCCGAATTGCCGCCCGAACAGCAGGCAGAACTGGCGCAACTGCAAACCGAAGGCGCGCAACTGGGTGCCAAATTCGCACAAAACATCCAAGACGCAACCGATGCTTTCGGCATTTACTTTGACGATGCCGCGCCGCTTGCCGGCATCCCCGAAGACTCCATCGCCATGTTTGCCGCCGCCGCGCAAAGCGAAGGCAAAACAGGCTACAAAATCGGCCTGCAGATTCCGCACTACCTCGCCGTTATCCAATACGCCGACAACCGCGAACTGCGCGAACAAATCTACCGCGCCTACGTTACCCGTGCCAGCGAATTGTCTGACGAAGGCAAATTCGACAACACGGCCAACGTCGAACAAACGCTTGCAAACGCGCTGAAAACCGCCAAACTGCTCGGCTTCAAAAACTACGCCGAGCTGTCGCTGGCAACCAAAATGGCGGATACGCCCGAACAGGTTCTAAACTTCCTGCACGACCTTGCCCGCCGCGCCAAACCGTTTGCCGAAAAAGACTTTGCCGAAATCAAAGCCTTTGCACGCGAGAGCCTGAATATCGAAGATCCGCAATCTTGGGATTTGAGCTACGCCGCCGAAAAACTGCGCCAAGCCAAATACGCCTTCAGCGAAACCGAAGTGAAAAAATACTTCCCTATCAGCAAAGTATTGGCAGGCCTGTTTGCCCAAATCAAAAAACTCTACGGCATCGAGCTGGCTGAAAAAACCGTCCCCGTTTGGCACAAAGACGTACGCTATTTCGAGCTGAAACAAGACGGCCAAACCATCGGCGGCGTTTACATGGACTTGTACGCACGAGAAGGAAAACGTGGCGGCGCATGGATGGACGGCTACAAAAGCCGCCGCCGTTTCACCGACGGTACGCTGCAACTGCCGACCGCCTACCTCGTCTGCAACTTCACCCCGCCGGTCGGCGACAAAGAAGCGCGTTTGAGCCACGACGAAATCATCACCCTCTTCCACGAAACCGGCCACGGCCTGCACCACTTGTTGACCCAAGTTGACGAAGTGGGCGTATCCGGCATCAACGGCGTCGAATGGGACGCGGTCGAGCTGCCCAGCCAATTCATGGAAAACTTCGTTTGGGAATACGACGTATTGGCGCAAATGTCCTCGCACGAAGAAACCGGCGCGGTATTGCCGAAAGAGCTGTTCGACAAAATGCACGCGGCTAAAAACTTCCAACGCGGTATGTTCCTCGTCCGTCAAATGGAATTTGCCCTCTTCGACATGGAAATCTACCATCAGGAAGATGAAGGCCGTCTGAAAGAATGGCCGCAAATCTTGGACAAAGTGCGTCAAGAAGTCGCTGTAACCCAACCGCCGGCATACAACCGCTTTGCCTTGAGCTTCAGCCACATCTTCGCCGGCGGCTACTCCGCAGGCTATTACAGCTACGCATGGGCGGAAGTTTTGAGTGCAGACGCTTACGCCGCTTTTGAAGAAAGCGACGACGTTGCCGAAACCGGCCGCCGCTTCTGGAAAGAAATACTGGCCGTCGGCGGTTCGCGCAGCGCAGCAGAATCCTTCAAAGCCTTCCGCGGCCGCGAACCAAGCTTGGATGCCCTGCTCCGCCACAGCGGTTTCGACAACGCAGCTTGATTTGAAAATCCGCCGTTTTAATTGCTGATTCAACGCTAAAGGCCGTCTGAAATGTTTCAGACGGCCTTTTTATAATTAATTCAATATTTTCAGCAAGACAAATATAAAAATATTCAGCCGATAAAACCACCCAGCGCGGAACGCCGCAATGATTGCCAAGCTCAATATTTTCCCAATGCAGACCAACCGCCCATAAAAACAGGGCATGTTCCCCATGCCCTATCATTTGAATTTCAGACGGCCTTTCGGTTGTCAAAACTTATTAGGAACAATAAGTAAGCCCTATCCCTAACAGGACTTCGAGGAAAACAGAAGTCCGCATTTCAAACCCCTATCTCCCCCTGCCCATCGCTAAATTTAGTTTTTGCCCTTTTTATCGCCGGCATCCAAGCGCATATTGATAAATTCCATCATCAAATCTTTTTTTGTCCAGAAAAAGGTTTTCATTTTTTCCAAAGAATAGATTTTCCGAATCATCGCCGGCAATCCTGCGTGAACGATGGCCGCGACTTCGCCATTGGTTGTTTCATTGTCCATGGCGGCTTTGAGGTTTAGATTGCGCGTATTCAGGTAGTTGCTAAGCTCTTTCCTGACGCTGTTGCTGATTTCGAATTGTTTCATGTTTTCCGTCCATAATGTTTTTATAATTAAATAGCATAGGATTCTAACAAGTTTTTTGCATCGTGCATATCTCAACTTGCATATTATTGCAGAATTTACAATTTGCCTTTTGGGTAAATTTGTGTCTGCAACACATTGTTGCGGCGCACTAAATCGGATTGTTTTGACTATTTTGTTTTGGCTTAAGCAGTATTGCGGATAAAATAATGGTTTTAGGTTTTGAGGCCGTCTGAAATGTATTTGTGGTTTAAGCTGCTGCATGTGTTTTTTGTAATTTCTTGGTTTGCCGGACTGTTTTATCTGCCGCGGATTTATGTGAATCTGGCGCAATTAGAGCCCGGCAGCGTGGAATATGTACGGCTGACGGATATGTCGCGCAGGCTGTACCGCTTTATGTCGCCTTTGGGCTGGGGAACGCTGATATTCGGCGCGGCCATCGGGTTTGTTAACAATTGGTGGGGCAACGGCTGGCTGGCGGTTAAATTATTGTGCGGCCTGCTGCTCTTGGCCTACCAGCTTTATTGCGGCCTGCTGCTGCGCCGTTTCCAGAACGGCAGCAATGTGTATTCGCACCGCTGGTATCGGGTATTCAACGAACTCCCCGTATTGATGATGGTGGCCGCGCTTTATATGGTGGTTTTCAAGCCGTTTTAATCTTCAGACGGCCTGTTTGGTAAATAAGGAAAGAATTCATGACGGTCGAAATCGAACGCCGCTTTTTGCTGGCGGATGACAGTTGGCGCGAAGCGGCAAGCGAGCCGCTGGTGTTGCAACAGGGCTATTTGAGCGTGGAAAAAGAGCGCACCATCCGCGTGCGGATTATCGGTTCGCAAGCATGGCTGACCCTGAAAGGCTATATTTCCGACATGACGCGCAGCGAGTTTGAATACGAAATCCCGCTGGCTCACGCGCAAGCGATGATGGCGGATATGTGCCCTTTTAAAATGGAAAAATACCGCTATCGGGTCGAATTTGAAGGCTTTGTGTATGAAATCGACGAATATTTCGGCGACAATGCGCCCTTGATTGTGGCGGAAATCGAATTGCCGTCTGAAGATACCGAGTTCCCCAAACCGTCTTGGCTGGGCAAGGAAATCACGGCAGACGGTAAATTCACCAATGCGTATCTGAGCAAACATCCGTATTCGTCTTGGACGGAATAAGGGCGACAACCTCTCTACACATACAAAAAAGGCATGTATCGCACATGCCTTTTTTCTTTTCAGACGGCCTGATTTGCCTTACCGATATTTGTATCAAGCTGCTTTCGACATAGTGTTTCAAATATCGGGCAAGCCCGTGTGTTTTATCCGTGTAGCCTTACGCCGGACGGCAGGCCACCATGTAGTTGACCTCGGTCGAGTCGCACAAGGAATAACGGCCGCTCAACAAATTGTAGGTCATGCCCTTGCTGCCGACGGTATCCAATCCGGCTTGGCGGCACATGCGTGCGAGTTCTGCCGGCGTGATGAATTTTTTCCAGTCGTGCGTGCCTTTGGGGACGAATTTCAACAGATATTCCGCGCCGACTATTAGATGCAGATAAGATTTGGGATTGCGGTTGATGGTGGAGAAAAACACCATGCCGTCGGGTTTGACCAGTTTCGCGCAGGCTTGAACGATGGCAGACGGATCGGGAACGTGTTCCATCATTTCCATACACGTTACCACGTCGAAGCTGTGCGGCTGCTCGGCGGCGAGGTCTTCGACGCGGATACAGCGGTAATCGATATTGGCAACGTGTTGAGCGGCCGCATGGGCAGCGGCGGTTTGCAGGGATTTTTCCGCCATATCGATGCCGGTCACGTGTTCTGCGCCGCGTTTGGCCATGCTTTCCGACAAAATCCCGCCGCCGCAGCCTACATCCAGCACGCGTTTGCCTGCCAATCCGGCATAGCCGTCGATATAGTCGAGGCGCAAGGGGTTGATGTCATGCAGGGGCTTAAATTCGCCGTTTTTATCCCACCATTTGTCGGCGATTTGGCTGAACTTGGCGATTTCGCCGGCATCTACGTTGTCGTGTTGATTGCTCATGGTTTACTCCTGCATAAAATAATTCGCCTGATTTTAGCCGATTGCGCTTCAAAATAAAATGTTTCAGACGGCCTTTGCCTGTTTATCGGCCCTATTTCAACTTTCATCCGTCTGCCCATAAAAAACGCACCTTGTTGCAAGGTGCGTTTCAATCGGTGCGATTTAGAATTTAGCGCCGGATTCGTTGGCCATGTAGTCAACTGCGGCTTTCACTTCGTCGTCGCTTAAGCTGCCGTTGCCGCCTTTGGCAGGCATGGAATTGAAGCCTTCGAGGGCGTGTTTGTGCAAGGTGTCTTTGCCTTGTTTAATGCGAGGCGCCCAGTCTTCTTTTTTGCCTACTGCAGGAGCGCCGGGAATCAAGCCGCTGTGACATGCTTTACAGTTCGCTTCAAAAACAGCTTTGCCGTCCACTTTGGCGGATTCAGCAGGCTTGGCCTCAGCGGCAGGCGCTTCGGCTTTCTCTTCAGGCTTGGCAGCTTCTTCAGGTTTAGCGGCTTCCTCTGCTTTGCTGGCAGCGGCTTCGGCTTTATCGGCAGCTTCTTGAGCGGCAGACGCAGCAGTATCAGCAGCAGAAGCAACTTCGTTTTTAACTTCAGATGCAACGGCTTGAGCAGCCTCTTGAGTCTCCTGTTTAGCCTCTTGGGAACAAGCTGTCAAACCAGCCATCATCATTACGGCAATCAGTAATTTGTTCATGTTCTGTCTTTCCTTAGTTTTAATTTAAATCACTGTTTTATATAAACAGCTTAAAAATTTTAGCATAGAAACTAATACCTTCGACCTAGACTATAATAAATATTGGCATAAATCAGATTTTGTCACAAAAACAGGAAAAACATATTGACACCACACCTCTACTCAGATAGAAATTTACGCCCATTTGTCATTTAGCGTAATAATTTTCATTTTATTGTTCAAACAGTTATCCTCTTAATTTTGTAAAGTTTCTTTTTAAATTCAACTTTTTACAAACTTTCCAGATAATACCATAAGCATTAAACCGCCTCTTATCCTAAAAAGGCCGTCTGAATCCCAATCAGGTTTCAGACGGCCTTTTTGAATCATGTTAATAAACATTTGCCGCTTGGCCATGCGAAAGACTCCAGCAGGCTTACCTATTTATGTGGTCATTCATATCCCGACTAAAATTTAATCCAGTGCTGCCATTAGTCTTTTGCCAATGTTTCAGCTTCAGCCCACAATCCTCGCTTCTGCTCAGCCGTCAATTTCTTAATGCCGATTTCCCGTTTCAGCGCCTCACTTTTAGTCAGGCCGTCTGAAACGATGTGCATCTCGACAGGCTTGTTCAAACGCGTGTATTTCGCGCCTTTTCCTGACAAATGCGCCGCAAACCGCTCTTGCGGACGGTTGCTGATGCCGCAATAAAACGCGCCGTTTTCGCACAAAATCAGGTAAACGCGCCAATTTTCCGCGCTCATGCGTCTGCTTCCTTGACGAAACTTTCTGTGAAAATACGGGCGGCGGCTTCGGTTTTGGCAGACTGCACACGATAAGGCGTTACCAAATAAAGGCTGACCGGCGGCAATGCCCATTCTGGCAAAACCACTTTCAGACGGCCCTGTGCAATTTTCTCCCTCACTTCGCCGCCCACTTGCAAAGACAAACCGAAACCGCTTTCGGTCAGGCTACAAGCGGCGGCAAGATGCGTGCAGGCAATGCTGTCGGCGACGTCAAGGAAATAGCTTTCTTCACCGTTTTGCAAGGTGGTGCGGACAGGTAAAAAATGCAGCCAGCAGTGCGCATGAAGCTGAGAGGGATGGGTAATGGTCGGATGGCGGTCGAGATAATCGGGCGCGGCGCAAATCATATACGGCCACGTCACGAGATGGCGCGCAACCAAGTTGGGATCGTCCAAAGCGCGGTCGCCGCCGCGTATGGCGATGTCGGTTTGACTGTGTTGCAGGTCGTCCAAAGTATCGCTGAAATTGAGGACGGGGCGGATTTTTGGGAACTCGGTTTGCAATCGCGAAAAGGCCGTCTGAAAAGCACGGGACTCGATGACGGTGGAAGTCAGGGAAATACGTAATTCGCCGACGGGTTCGGTTTTAAGATTGTCGATAACGGTACGCGTATCGGCAAGCGTGGCGGCTAAGCGGCGGCAGTATTCGCCCAAGGCTCGACCGGCATCGGTAGGCGCAAGGCTGCGCGTGCTGCGGTTTAACAGCTTGATGCCGTGCAGGGCTTCGAGGCGGTTGATGTGCTGGCTGACCGCCGACGGAGTCATGCCCAGCGCGGCAGCGGCGGCGTTCATGCTGCCGTATTCGAGGACGGCGGCGAAAACGAGCAGGGGTTTAATGTCTTGCATTTCGACTGATTATGTAGTTCAACTTCACAATCATAACAGCAAAACAGGGATTATCAAGCGTTTCAGACGGCCTTACAATGCACTCATCTAATCAATCATATCCCCACAAGGAGTCAATTATGAAAATCGCAGTTATCGGTGCAACAGGTTATGTCGGCAACGCAGTCGTTCAAGAATTGGCAGGCCGCGGCCATGAAGTGACCGCTTTCGCCCGCAACACAGGCAAAGTTTTCCAAGCGCAAAATGTTGCCGCTGTCTCCGCAGATGTCAACGCGGCAGATTTTGCCGACAAACTGGCCGGTTTTAATGCCGTAGTCAGCGCGTTCAACCCGGGCTGGACCAAACCCAACATCGGCGCGGATTTCACACGCGGCGCAAACAGCATTGTCGAAGCAGCAAAAGCAGCGCAAGTGCCTTATTTGTTGGTCGTCGGCGGCGCAGGCAGCCTGTATGTGGCACCCGGTTTGCAAGTTATCGATACGCCCGACTTCCCAAAAGAAATTTTCGACGGCGCCAATGCCGCACGCCATCTCTTGGCAGAACTCCTGCCGCGCCGCGACGTGAACTGGTCTTTCGTTTCCCCTCCTGCACGACTGGGCGCAGACGGCGGTTTCAGCGAAGACAAAACCGGCAAATACCGCTTGGGCAAAGACGATTTGCTGATGGACGGTGAAATTCCGGCAGGCATCAGCGTGGCCGATTTGGCAGTCGCCATCGCCGACGATGTGGAAAACAAAGCGCATTTGTTTGAACGCTTTACCGTCGCCGCCGTTTAATCATCTTAATTTAAAGGCCGTCTGAAACTAAAAGTTTCAGACGGCCTTTGCATGCGCTCATCTCATCAATCGAATCTCAACAAGAAGTCACACATGAAAATCGCAGTGATTGGTGCAACAGCTTATGTCGGCAACGCAAGCAAAGTTTTCCAAGTGCAAAATATTGTCGTCGTCTCCACATACGAATAAAATCTGTCGGCAATTTATATCAAAATTACAAAAATATTTTGAACAAAGTGAAGGAACTGTACCAGAGTAGTAAGGAGCCCATCCTGAAAAGATGTAGATCATAAATTGCATATTGTGAGCAACAATCCGCTCCGCTACCGATCTTTTCTCACGCAAGCGCTGATGGTTAAGATGATCTGAAAGCATCTCTCTAATTTTTCAGACGGCCTCAATTTTCCCTGTACTCTATTTCAAGGAGTTTTCATGACACCTCAAACTGTCTTAGATTTCTGGTTTACCGAAGAAAACCACCCTTTCCAATTTGCCCGCAACAATGGATTCGATGCCCAAATTCGCGCTCAATTTTTCGATATCTGGCAGCAGGCAGCTCGCGGCGAACTTTCACACTGGCGCGATACCCTGCAAGGCAGGCTCGCCGAAATCATTATTCTTGACCAATTCTCGCGCAATCTGTTCCGCGACAGCCCTCAAGCGTTTGCCCAAGATACTGCTGCACTCATTCTTGCCCAAGAAGCCGTTCGCCAACCCGGCTTCGCCGACCTCCTTCCGCATGAACGCCATTTCATGCTAATGCCGTTGATGCACAGCGAAAGCCAAGTTATCCATGAACAAGCCGTACCGCTGTTTGAACGCTATACCAATGAAAACGCATTGGCCTTTGAAATCAAACACAAAGTCATCATCGACCACTTCGGACGCTATCCGCACCGTAACGCCGTATTGGGGCGTAAAACCACGGAAGAAGAAGCAGAATTTCTGAAGCAGGAAGGTTCATCATTTTAATTCCATCAAAGTCAAAGGCCGTCTGAAACCGAAATCAAGGTTTTCAGACGGCCTGCATCATCGTGAAATCACTATATAATACCGTCTATTAAATTCCAGATACGAGCCAACCATGTCCGCAACCCAACCCACCATCGCCGCCATCGCCACCGCACCCGGACGCGGCGGCGTCGGTGTGATCCGTCTTTCCGGCAAAAACCTGCTGCCTTTGGCGCAAACCCTCAGCGGCGGCAAAACGCCCAAACCGCGCACCGCGCTTTACACCGACTTTCTCGGCGGCGACGGACAGCCGATAGACAACGGCATCCTGCTCTACTTCGTCGCGCCAGCCAGCTTTACCGGTGAAGATGTGATTGAGTTGCAGGGACACGGTGGCCCCGTCGTGATGGACATGTTGCTCTCGCGCTGCCTCGAACTGGGCGCACGCATGGCGGAGCCGGGCGAATTTACCAAACGCGCCTTCCTCAACAACAAACTCGACCTTGCCCAAGCCGAAAGCGTCGCCGACCTTATCGACGCCTCCAGCAAGTCCGCCGCACGCATGGCATTGCGTTCGCTCAAAGGCGCATTTTCCCAACACATACACGAGCTGGTGGACGACCTTATTACTTTGCGGATGCTGGTCGAAGCCACGTTAGACTTCCCCGAAGAAGACATTGATTTTCTCGAAGCCGCCGATGCGCGCGGCAAGCTCCAAGCGCTGCAAGGCCGTCTAAAAACCGTGCTTGCCAGTGCGGAACAAGGCGCGATTTTGCGCGAAGGCATGAATGTCGTCCTCGTCGGTGCGCCCAACGTCGGCAAATCCAGCCTGCTCAACGCCTTGGCGGGCGACGACATCGCCATCGTAACCGACATCGCCGGCACCACCCGCGACACCGTGCGCGAACAAATCACCCTCGACGGCGTACCCGTCCACATCATCGACACCGCCGGCCTGCGCGAAACCGACGACGTGGTCGAACAAATCGGCATCGAGCGCAGCCGCAAAGCCGTCTCCGAAGCCGATGTCGCCCTGATTCTGATTGACCCGCGCGAAGGCGTGAACGCTAAAACCCAAGCGATTTTGAACAGCCTGCCCGAAGGTTTGAAAAAAATCGAAATCCACAACAAAGCCGACCTGACCGGCGAACCCGTCGCCGTCCGTTCAGACGGCCTCGCGCAAACCGGCGCGGACACCGTCATCAGCCTGTCCGCCAAAACCGGCGCGGGTCTCGACTTGCTCAAACACGCCCTATTGCAGGAAGTCGGCTGGCAGGGCGAAAGCGAAAGCCTGTTCCTCGCCCGCAGCCGCCACCTCAACGCCTTGCACGAAGCCGAAGCCGAGCTGGAAAACGCCGCTCTCTGCAACAACAACCAAATCGAGCTTTTCGCCGAACACCTGCGCCTCGCCCAAAACGCATGCAGCGAAATCACCGGCGAATTTACCGCCGACGATTTGCTGGGCGTGATTTTCTCGCGCTTCTGCATCGGCAAATAAAACGGTTTGCCATCAAATACAAAGGCCGTCTGAATGTTCAGACGGCCTTTTTTATCACCAAAACAAGCTTAATTTCACTTGCGTTTATTTATTGGCAGCTTCTGCCATATTTTTTGCGATTTTGGTTGCGCCAACTGTCAAACCGGACATGCCGATCAAAGAAGCTGCGGCCAATTTGATTAATGTTTTCATTTTAACTCTTTTCTGTGTATTTAAGGGTGTGTTGTGTATTTTTTATTTATCGGCATCAGCCATATTGTGGGCGATATTGGTTGCACCGACGGTCAGGCCGGACATACCGATTAAAGAGGCTGCAGCCAGTTTGATTAAAGTTTTCATTGTTTGTCTCACTTTCTTGTCTGTCGGCCGAAAAACGGCCTAAGTTGCGTTTTCTGAAGTATTGTAATTAATTCGTTTATGATTGAATTATTTTGTACTACCGTTTCGATATTATGGGAGATGCCGATGGTAGAAGCCAATATTCCGGACATACCGATTAAAGAAGTGGCAGCAAGCGTTATTAAATATCCCATTTTAAGTAGTCCTTTTTCATAGATACAAAATGTTATTTAACAACATACACATTTTTTCGCCGGCATCCGCGCTGCCGATAGGACGAATCATACCGTGTTAATCGTTAATTAATACAACTTTTCCGTAAAGATAAAATACTAAAAATATACATAATGATGATTTTAGTTAATTTATATTTTGTTTTGAAAATGACACCGATGTCTTCTTCAATGACACCGATGTCTTGATTACATACGCACTACAAACGTGTTTCATTTCCCCCATAAAATCTCGCTTTTTTTGTTGCAAAATTGCACTCTAAATTAAATATATTTTTAAATTCAAAATGTTACAAATTTATCTTTTTCACAGCCCAAATCTTCAATTAGTCAAAACCAATACCTTTGATAGCTTCTTTTAAAGAAAACACACGTTTCTAGCGCATATCCGACCATAAAATGCGCTGCAAATATATGATATAGTGAAACATTCTGCATATTGACTATTTCCAGCATGAACACCACCCTAATCCTGACCGGCGCGGCCGCATTTTTTATCGGCGCGCTGTTTGCTTGGCTGATAACACGCTACCAAGCCCAAAGCCGACACTTTATTGTTTTGCAAGAATTGGCCGAAAGCCGCCGCCTGCATGAGTTTACCGAACAGGTTCAGGCTCAAACTGCGGCGGATTTGGCGCAAAGCCGCCATACCGTGCAGGAATTGCAAGACGAATTGCAGGAGACAGGCAACCGCTTTGCCGCAGCCGAAAAACAGATTGCCTATCTGCAAGATTGCGAGGCCGAAGCCGAAGCTTTAAAACACGAATGTGCAAAATGGCAGCAAAGCGCGCAAAACCTGCAAATCAACAATGAGCGATTAAACACGCAACTGGTTCAAGAACAGGCATTGAGTGCGGATAAAAATACGCTTTTACAACAGCAGGAAACGGAAAAAGGCCGTCTGAAACAAGACTACGATACGCTGTTAGAGCAAAACCATGCGCTGCAAGTCCAAAACGAACGCCTCTCCACACAACTGACCCAAGAAAAAGCCAATATCGACGATAAAAACAGCCTTTTACAGCAACAGGAAGCCGAAAAAGGCCGTCTGAAACAAGAATACGCCGCCCTTTTGGAGCAAAATCACGCGCTTCAAGTCCAAAATGAGCGCCTCAACACCCAATCGGAAAAAGACCGTCAGGCTGCCGAAGAAAAATTGGCCCTGCTGGCAGATGCGCGTAAAAACCTGAGCGACCAGTTCCAAAACCTCGCCAACACTATTCTGGAAGAGAAAAGCCGCCGCTTTACCGAACAAAACCATGACCATCTCCAGCAACTGCTCAATCCGCTCAACGAACGCATCCACGGCTTCAGCGAGCTGGTTCAGCAGACTTATGAAAAAGAAGCCAAAGAGCGCTTGACCATCGAAAACGAGCTCAAACGCCTGCAAACCCTCAACACCCAGCTCCACCACGATGCCAAAGCGCTGACCACTGCACTGACCGGCACGCAAAACAAAACCCAAGGCAACTGGGGCGAGATGATTTTGGAAAGCGTATTGGAAAATTCCGGCCTGCAAAAAGGCCGCGAATACATCGTTCAAGCTTCCAGCGTCCGCCACGAAGCAGACGGCACCCAACGCCGCCTCCAGCCCGACGTCCTCATCAATCTGCCCGACAACAAACAAATCGTCATCGACTCCAAAGTATCGCTGACCGCCTACGTCCGCTATACGCAAAGCACCGGCGCAGAAGCAGAACGCGAGCTTGCCAACCACGTCGCCAGTATCCGCGCCCACATCAAAAGCTTGGCAGCAAAAGATTACACCGACCTTGAGGGTGTCAAAACGTTGGACTTCGTCTTTATGTTCGTCCCTGTCGAACCGGCCTACCTCCTCGCCCTGCAACATGATCCAAACCTCTTCCAAGAGTGTTTCGACAAACGCATCATGCTGACCGGCCCCAGCACCCTGCTTGCCACCCTGCGCACCGTTGCCAACATCTGGCGCAACGAGCAGCAAAACCAAAACGCGCTGGCGATTGCCGAGGCAGGCAGCAAACTCTATGACAAATTTGTCGGCTTTGTCGAAAGCATGGACGGCATCAATAAAGCGCTTGGTCAGGCACAATCCCAGTTTCAGACGGCCTATGGCCGCTTGGTTTCCGGCAGGGGCAACCTTATCAGCAGCACCGAAAAACTGCGCAAATTGGGCATCAAAGCCGGTAAGCAACTGCAACGCGATTTATTAGAAAAAGCCATGTCGGAAAACGAAGACCACGCCGCCTTACCGACCGCACAAGACCAAGAAAATGACTGATAAAACTTAAGACATTGCAAATAAAGGGAATTTAATCAATGAGCAACATTACCATCGTCCTTGCCGCCGATACCGGCTATGCTGAGCAGGTTCATACCCTGATGAAATCCGTCTGTACCCACAACAAAAATGTCAATTTCTACCTCATGCACAATACCTTCAGGCGGGAATGGATCGACTATACCAACCAAAAGCTCGCAGCCAGCGGCAGCCGTCTGAATGATGTCAAAATCGAAGTCGACTTCAGCCAATATCGCCGCCTGCCCCATATTTCGGATGCCGCATTTTTCCGCCTGATGATGCAGCACCTGCCTGTCGATCGCGCCCTTTATCTCGACAGCGATATGGTGGTTACCCAATCCCTACACGATTTGTTCAACCTCGATATGCACGGTTATCCCGTTGCGGCGGTACAAGACTCCTTTCTTGCCCGTACCGAATGGAATCACCCGACCGGCCTGCACACCACGCCCTATTTCAATTCCGGTATGTTGTTGGTCGACCTGGCGCAATGGCGGGAACACAATATCGCAGCGCAACTACTGCAAACTGCTACCACCATTGACAAATCCGTTCCCTACGGCGACCAATGCTTTCTAAACACCGTATTTCAAAAAAACTGGCTGCAACTAGAAGAATCTTGGAACTTCCAGACCGGCGCAGTCGAATATTTCCAAAAACGAAACCTCAGCGAAGTATTCCCCAAACCCGACACCGTCCCGCCCATTATCCACTACACCACACGCGCCAAACCGTGGTTGTGCGATTACGGCGAGATTCCTTTTATCGAAGTCTATTGGCAATACTATTGCGCCGACTGGCCGAAAGCGTAATTTCAGGCAAAGAACCCCTCTCCTTCGATTATCTTAAACAACCCGTCATCAAAAACAAAAGGCCGTCTGAAATCGCTTCAGACGGCCTTTAAGCCATAAAAAACAGGCAGAACATTCTGCCTGTTTTGTGTTCACACCCGACCGTAAAGCAGGCTTTGCCAACCCTCAGTCGGCATCATCGTTATCCGCTTAGATACCGCGCAACAATTCGTTCACGCTAGTTTTCGCACGGGTTTGCGCGTCCACGCGTTTAACGATAACCGCGCAGTAGAGGCTGTGGCTACCGTCTTTGGAAGGCATGCTGCCGGATACGACAACAGAGCCAGCCGGTACGCGGCCTTGATAGATTTCGCCGGTAGTACGGTCAAAGATTTTAGTGGATTGACCGATGAACACGCCCATGGAAATCACGCTGCCTTCTTCGACAATCACGCCCTCAACGATTTCAGAACGCGCACCGATGAAGCAGTTGTCTTCAATAATGGTCGGACTGGCTTGCAGAGGCTCGAGTACGCCGCCGATGCCGACGCCGCCGCTCAAGTGCACGTTTTTACCGATTTGCGCGCAAGAGCCGACAGTCGCCCAAGTATCGACCATCGCTCCTTCGTCAACGTATGCGCCGATGTTGACATAAGAAGGCATCAACACGACATTTTTCGCCACAAAGCTGCCGCGGCGGGCAACGGCACCCGGAACTGCGCGGAAACCTGCGCTGCGGAATTCGTCTTCAGACCAATCGGCAAATTTAGTCGGCACTTTGTCGAAGTATTTGTTCACGCCGTCGTTGAGGATTTCATTGTCCTGAATGCGGAAAGACAGCAATACGGCTTTTTTCGCCCATTCGTTGACTTTCCATTCACCCACACCCAAACGCTCGGCAACGCGCAGTTTGCCGGAGTCAAGTTGGCGGATGGTTTCCAAAACCGCTTCACGCACTTCCGGGGTAACGGTATTCGGATTGATTTCGGCACGGTTTTCAAAAGCCGTTTCAATGATGTTTTGCAAAGACATGTTGATTCCTTCAAGAGATCAGGGCCGTCTGAAACCTCTTCAGGCCGCCCTATTACAAATATTTAACTCGTTATTTTGCCATGTAAAAGCGATTTCGTCAGCTATTAACATGATGAGCGCCGAGCATTACACGGCAGGATTTCGGTTAAACCAAGATTTTCAGACGGCCTGTTCGAGTGAATGGAATCGCATTTATTTTCTAACTAATTTTCCAGCCACGATATTCAGACTGTCTATTCTGCCGACACGCCGTGCCGATAAATCAATCTTCGCCGCCAATCTTTTGCAGAAGATTTTCAGCCACCACGCCGCATTCGATATTCCGCTTTAACGGTTTCGTATTCAAATCCTTCAAGACCGTCTGAAAGTCGGCAAAATCCATCAACTGCGAACCGAAACGGCGCATATGTTCGGTATCCTGCTGACAGTCTATCAGCGCAACGCCCAAATCCGCCAAAAACGGTACGGCGCGGGCAAACGCAATCTTGGACGCATCGGGACGCAAGGCAAACATCGACTCGCCATAAAACACGCAGCCGATTTGCACGCCGTAAAACCCGCCTGCCAACTGCATTTCGCCTTGTTCATCCGGCAGCCAGCATTCAAACGAATGCGCATGCCCCTGATGGTGCAGCTTCAAATAGGCCGTCTGAAACGCAGGTTCTATCCATGTTCCGTCCTGTTCCGGACGCGGCACATTGGCGCAATGTGCAATCACTTTTTCAAAACAGCGGTTGACCGTTACCCGATACGGCTTGTGACGCAAAGTTTTGGCGAGCGAACGGCCGATATGCAGGCTTCCCGGCACAATCACGGCTCGCGGCGCAACCGCATACCAGAAAAACCAACCGTCGCGACTAAACCACGGAAAAATCCCCTGCCCATACGCCGACAACAGCCGCCCCGTATCCAAATCGCCACTGACGCCGACCAAGCCGTCGCATTCATCTAATGCGTAAGACAGGTCGGGGAAACGATAATCCCGTGGCGCAAGAAAAGGAATCTTCATCGTAAAGCCCATAAAGTTTCAGACGGCCTCAGGCTGAAAATGCCCAAGGCCGTCTGAAAAATCAACATACAAACTGATTAACGTTTGGTTTTGGTTTGGCATTCGCCGCATACGCCGTACATATACAGCGCGTGATCGACGATGCGGTAGCCGTTTTCTTCGGCGATTTTGTCTTGCAGCGCTTCGATTTCCGGATTGTGGAATTCGGTTACTTCGCCGCATTTCACGCAGACGATGTGGTCGTGGTGATCGCCTTTGTCCAATTCGTAAACCGCTTTGCCGGTTTCAAAGTGGTGACGTTGCAAAATGCCGGCCTGTTCAAACTGGGTCAACACACGGTAAATCGTCGCCACACCGATTTCCACACCCTCTTCCAACAGGATACGGTACACATCTTCCGCACTCAAATGCTCCTCGGCATGAGTCTCGAACAAGTCCAAAATTTTCAAACGTGGACCCGTAACTTTCAAACCGCTGTCTTTCAATTGCGCAATGTTGCTGAATTTTTCCATAATATTCAATATCCCTGTAAGGTAATAACCGTTATAATACGCACTTTCCGCCCGTTTGCCCACTATTGGGCCGTTAAAGGGCGGCAATCTGCCGCCGGTCTTGCAATTGAAAATCGGCGAAAAGAAAAATTAAGAAGATGATTATCGTTTGCTTTTTAAAAATATTCAAGCGATGATAAACATCTTTCCCGAAATGACACAGAAAGGTAAGCCCGTGAATAAAGCCTTATGCCTTGCCATCGCCGCTATTTTAGGTCTGGCCTCATGCAGTGCCGAGCGCGTATCCAACTTTCCATCCTACAAACTCAAAATCATTCAAGGTAACGAGCTCAATCCTCGCGCCGTGGTTTCCCTGCGCCAAGGTATGACCCGCGACCAAGTCCAACTGCTGCTCGGCACGCCGCTCCTGCGTGACGCCTTCCACGCCGACCGCTGGGATTACACTTTCAACACCAGCCGCAACGGCATCATCAAAGAACAAAGCAACCTGACCCTGTACTTTGAAAACGACGTCCTCGCACGTGCCGAAGGCGATGCCATTCAAAAATCCATCGAAGCCGTTCAAGCCGGACAAAACGTCGTTCCGACTACCAAAACCAACGCGAAATAAGGAAGCCCCATGAGCGCATTGAAAATCGCCATTGCCGGCGTCAACGGCCGCATGGGTCGCGTTTTGGTTGAAGCGGTCAACAACCATCCCGATGCCGTCCTCTCCGGCGCACTGGAGCATTCCGGTTCGGAAGTATTGGGTTTGGATGCAGGCTTCGCCTCCGGCCTCAAAACCGGCGTTGCCATTTCAGACGACGTGGATGCCGTACTGGCTCAAAGCGATGTCCTCATCGACTTTACCCGTCCCGAGCCAACCCTAAAACACCTGCAAAAATGCGTGGAAAAAGGCGTCAACATCATCATCGGCACCACCGGTTTCGACGACGCAGGCAAAGCCGCCATCCAAGCCGCAGGCGAAAAAACAGGCGTTGTTTTTGCAGCCAATTTCAGCGTCGGCGTCAACCTGACCTTCCACATCCTCGACACCGTCGCCCGCGTGTTAAACGAAGGCTACGACATCGAAATCATCGAAGGCCACCACCGCCACAAAGTCGATGCCCCAAGCGGTACTGCGTTGCGCATGGGTGAAGTCATTGCCGACGCACTCGGCCGCGACCTCAAAGAATGCGCCGTTTACGGCCGCGAAGGTCATACCGGCCCGCGTGATCCGTCCACCATCGGTTTTGCCACCGTCCGCGCAGGCGACATCGTCGGCGACCACACCGCCCTCTTCGCCACTGACGGCGAGCGCGTGGAAATCACCCACAAGGCCAGCAGCCGCATGACCTTTGCCGCCGGTGCCGTACGCGCCGCAGTTTGGGCAAACGGCAAAAAAGGCCTGTACGATATGCAAGACGTACTGGGTTTGAAAAACCGATAAACCCGCATCATCAGGTTTCATACCTTACAAGGCCGTCTGAAAGCACAACGTCGATTTTCAGACGGCCTTATTAAAAAGAAAGTCCCACCATGTCCTATCAACAAATCACCATCAACGTCAACGATGCCGTCGCCGAACGCCTTGCCGACGCGCTGATGGAACACGGCGCATTGTCCGCCGCCATTGAAGATGCCTACGCCGGTACAGAAAACGAGCAGGCTATTTTCGGCGAGCCGGGCATGCCGACCGAGCAAATCTGGCAACAAAGCAAAGTCATCGCCCTTTTCGGCGAAAGCGACGACGCCGCTTCCATTATCGAAACTGCCGCGCAGGAATGCGGTTTGAACGATTTGAAATACACCGGCGAAATCCTTGAAGATCAAGACTGGGTACGCCTGACCCAAGCGCAATTCGATCCGATTCAAATTTCCGAGCGCTTGTGGATTACCCCGTCTTGGCACGAAGCGCCCAACGGCAACGCCGTCAACCTGCAACTCGACCCGGGCCTTGCCTTCGGCACCGGCAGCCATCCGACCACCCGCCTCTGCCTCAAATGGCTCGACACGCAACTCAAAGGTGGCGAAAGCGTATTGGACTACGGTTGCGGCTCAGGCATTTTGGCCATTGCCGCCCTCAAACTCGGTGCAGGCTCCGCCATCGGCGTAGACATTGACGAACAAGCCATCCGCGCCAGCAAAGACAATGCCGCGCAAAACAACGTCAATGCGCAGTTCTACCTGCCGGACGGCCTGCCGCAAGGTCAATTTGATGTCGTTGTCGCCAACATTCTGGCAAACCCGTTGCGTATGCTCGGCGAAATGCTTGCCGCGCGTACCAAACAAGGCGGCCGCATTGTCTTGTCCGGCCTTTTGGACGAACAAGTCGAAGAACTCAGCGGCATTTACAGCCAATGGTTCGACATCGAGCCTGCCGAAATCGAAGAAGGCTGGGCGCGATTGAGCGGCGTCAAACGCTAAACCTGTTTTACGATACAAAGGCCGTCTGAAATTTAATCTTTCAGACGGCCTTTTTGCACTTAAAACGCTGAATATTCCAGCAAAATCAGGTATAATTGCCTATTATTTTGACCTTTCGGAACACATCCGCCGCGCCCGTTTGATATTTCATCGCGCGCACGGAAAAATTCCTTGAAATTCAGCAAGAAAAGACCATGACTGACCAAAAACACGAAGAATACGGCGCCGACAGCATACAAGTGCTGGAAGGCTTGGAAGCGGTACGCAAACGCCCCGGTATGTATATCGGCGACACGCAGGACGGCAGCGGCCTGCACCACATGGTGTTCGAGGTGCTCGACAACGCCATTGACGAAGCGCTCGCCGGACATTGCGACAAAATCACCGTAACCATCCATGCCGACAATTCCGTCAGCGTGGCCGACAACGGCCGCGGCATGCCGACCGGTATCCACCCGAAAGAAGGCCGCTCTGCCGCCGAAGTCATCATGACCGTCTTGCACGCAGGCGGCAAATTCGACAACAACAGCTACAAAATCTCCGGCGGCTTGCACGGCGTGGGCGTATCCGTCGTCAACGCGCTGTCCGACTGGGTAACGCTGACCATCTACCGCGACGGCAAAGAACACTTCGTCCGTTTCGTACGCGGCGAAACCGAAGAGCCGTTGCGAGTAGTCGGCGATTCCGACAAAAAAGGCACGACCGTGCGCTTCCTCGCCAGCGCGGAAACCTTCGGCAACGTCGAATACAGCTTCGACATCCTCGCCAAACGCATCCGCGAACTTTCCTTCCTGAACAACGGCGTGGACATCGAATTGATTGACGAACGCGACGGCAAACACGAAAGCTTCGCCCTTTCCGGCGGCGTGGCAGGTTTCGTACAATACATGAACCGCAAAAAAACGCCGTTGCACGAAAAAATCTTCTACGCGTTCGGCGAGAAAGACGGCATGAGTGTCGAATGTGCGATGCAGTGGAACGACAGCTATCAGGAAAGCGTGCAATGTTTTACCAACAACATTCCGCAACGCGACGGCGGTACGCACTTGACCGCACTGCGCCAAGTGATGACCCGTACCATCAACAACTATATCGAAGCCAACGAAGTCGCCAAAAAAGCCAAAGTGGAAACCGCCGGCGACGATATGCGCGAAGGCCTGACCTGCGTTTTATCCGTCAAACTGCCCGACCCAAAATTCTCATCGCAAACCAAAGACAAACTGGTTTCCAGCGAAATCGGCCCCGTCGTCAACGAAGTCATCAACCAAGCCTTGACCGACTTCCTTGAAGAAAACCCGACCGAAGCCAAAATCATCACCAGCAAAATCGTCGATGCCGCCCGCGCGCGCGAAGCCGCACGCAAAGCACGCGAAATTACCCGCCGCAAAGGCGTGATGGACGGTTTGGGCCTGCCGGGCAAACTTGCCGACTGCCAAGAAAAAGACCCTGCCCTGTCCGAACTCTACCTCGTCGAGGGCGACTCCGCAGGCGGTTCCGCCATGCAGGGCCGCGACCGCAAATTCCAAGCAATTTTGCCGCTCAAAGGTAAAATTTTGAACGTCGAAAAAGCACGTTTTGAAAAAATGCTGGCCAGCCAAGAAGTCGCCACGCTGATTACCGCTTTGGGAGCAGGCATCGGCAAAGAAGAATTCAATGCCGAAAAACTGCGCTACCACCGCATCATCATCATGACCGATGCCGACGTGGACGGCGCGCACATCCGCACCCTGCTCCTGACCTTCTTCTACCGCCAAATGCCCGAGCTGGTCGAACGCGGCTACATCTATATTGCCCAGCCGCCTTTGTACAAAGCCAAATATGGCAAACAAGAGCGCTATCTCAAAGACGAATTGGAAAAAGACCAATGGCTGCTCGGCTTGGCCTTGGAAAAAGCCAAAATCGTTTCAGACGGCCGCACCATCGAAGGCGAAGAGCTTGCCAATACCGCCAAACAATTCCTGTTGGCCAAAACCGTTATCGAGCAAGAAAGCCGCATCATTGACGAACTCGTCCTGCACGCCATGCTGCACGCTTCGCCGGTCGACCTCAGTACAGCAGAAAGCGCAGACCGCGCCGTTGCCGAATTGAGCGGCCTCTTGGACGAAAAAGAAGTCGCACTTGAACGCATCGAAGGCCACGAAGGACACCAGTTCATCAAAATCACACGCAAGCTGCACGGCAATGTGATGGTGAGCTACCTCGAGCCTAAGTTCCTCAACAGCAAAGCCTACCAAACCCTTACCCAAACCGCCGCCGCACTCAAAGGCATGGTCGGCAAAGGGGCGAAGCTCTACAAAGGCGACAATGAATACGACATCGACAGCTTTGAAGGCGCTTTGGACATCTTGATGAGCGTTGCCCAAAAAGGCATGTCCATCCAACGATACAAAGGCTTGGGCGAGATGAACCCGGAACAACTTTGGGAAACCACGATGGATCCTACCGTCCGCCGCCTCCTGAAAGTCCGCATCGAAGACGCCATCGCCGCCGACGAAGTGTTCGTCACCCTGATGGGCGACGAAGTCGAACCGCGCCGCGCCTTCATCGAAAACAACGCCCTGCTGGCACAAAACATCGACGCCTAAGCATGGAAAGATAAAAGGCCGTCTGAAAAACTATTTTCAGACGGCCTTTTTGTTTTTGTACTTTATTTCTTACAACTAAAATCCCAACAACTTCGCGTGTTTTAATAGAGCATTTCAACTGATTCAGATTCGGGACAACCCAAATAACCAGTTTGAAACGCTCCAATCCGCTTCAAATTTATTCCACTTTCCCCAAAATCATCGCATCGCCATAGCTGAAAAAGCGGTATTCCTGTTCCACCGCATGACGGTAAACGCTGCGGATATGCTCCATGCCCGAAAACGCGCTGACGAGCATCAGCAAGGTTGATTTGGGCAGGTGGAAGTTGGTAATCAATCGGTCGGTAACATTGAAGCGGTAGCCTGGCGTAATGAAAATATCGGTATCGCCGCGACCGGCTCTCAGACGGCCTGTTTCGCGTGCGGCGGATTCCAAGGCGCGCATGGAGGTTGTGCCCACCGCCCACACCTTATTGCCGCGCGCTTTGGCGGCTTCAACGGCAGCAACGGTCTCGGCTGGTACGTCAAACCACTCGCTGTGCATTTTGTGTTCTTCAATTTTATCGACGCGCACGGGTTGGAATGTGCCGGCACCGACGTGCAGGGTCACTTCTGCGGTTTCTACGCCTTTGGCTTTCAGACGGCCCAACAATTCATCGGTAAAGTGTAAGCCTGCCGTCGGCGCGGCCACTGCGCCTTGATATTTGGCGTACACGGTCTGATAGCGGCTGTCGTCCTCATCATCGGCCGCGCGTTCGATATAAGGCGGCAAGGGCAGATGGCCGTTTTGCTCTAAAAGTTCGTAAACGGTTTGCTCGCCTTCAAATTTCAGGCAAAACAATTCTTCCGCACGTTCCATCATGACTGCACGGATATCGCCTTCAAAAATCAATTCTGTACCCGGTTTCGGCGATTTGGACGAACGGATATGCGCCAATGCGGTATGCGCGTCCAATACCCGCTCAATCAGGGCTTCGATTTTGCCGCCGCTGGCTTTTTGGCCGAACAGGCGTGCCTTCATCACTTTGGTATTGTTAAACACCAGCACATCGCCCGGTGCGACATAATCGGGTAAATCGCCGAAATGTTTGTCTTCAATCGGCAATGTAGGCAAGGCAACCAGAAGCCTGCTACTGCCGCGCACTTCCGGAGGATGCTGAGCAATCAGTTTTTCGGGCAATTCAAAATCAAAATCGGAAATATCCATTGTCGTGCATACTTTAAAAAAACAGGCGCCATTATACGCGCAAAGTTGGTTTTCAGACGGCATGTTTTGTCGAAAAACCAATAAATTAGAATAAACGCTCTTGAAAAAATCACTTTTTAACGAAAATCAGCGTTCCTTTCTTTTTTCGCCGAAAAACGCCTTTTTTCTATCTTTTACTGGACATTTACCGACAAGTTCGGGAAAATAACCAGATTCATTTCTCAGGCTCCGCCCTGTTCCGACATTATTTAAACGCCGGATGGCAAACCTACCTTCCGACGTCTCAGGAAATCATCTAAAACCACAGCGGCGCATACCCAATATGCACTTTATGCCGCGCTAAAAAGGAAAAGCAATGGATTTGCGTAAATTAAAAAAACTGATTGATTTGGTCGAAGAATCAGGCATTGCAGAAATTGAAGTTACCGAAGGCGAAGAAAAAGTCCGCATTACGCGCACCACTGCCGCCGCAGCTCCTATTTATGCTGCTCCGGCACCTGCCGCAGCCGCTCCGGTTGCCGCCCCTGCCGCTGCTCCGGCCGCAGCCGCTCCAGCTGCCGCCCCTGCCGCTCGCGATTTGTCCAACGCGCAGAAATCGCCTATGGTCGGTACGTTCTACCGCGCCCCCGGCCCGAACGCCGCCGCTTTCGTCGAAGTAGGTAAACAAGTAAAAGCCGGCGATACTTTGTGCATCATCGAAGCCATGAAGCTGATGAACGAAATCGAAGCCGAGAAATCCGGTGTCGTTAAAGAAATTCTGGTTGAAAACGGTACTCCGGTCGAATACGGCGAGCCGCTCTTCATCATTGAATAATCCGTTTTTTCAGACGGCCTTTATCTTTAAGGCCGTCTGAAATTCCTTTTTCTGTTCATTAAGGACAAACCATGCGTCTGATTTTGGCTATTTTCTTGCCATGGCTGCAGTTTTTCACCATCGGCCGTCCGTTTGCAGGCATCATCTGTCTGATTCTGCAATGTACGCTGGTTGGCTGGATACCGGCAGCCATGTGGTCGGTTTACGCTTTGAGCCAATACAAAACCGACCAGAAAATCCGCAACGCATTAGGCGGCCGCCAATAGGCCGTCTGAACCATCCGGAAAGATTATCATGCTGAAAAAAGTATTGATCGCCAACCGGGGCGAAATCGCCCTGCGCGTCCTGCGTGCCTGCCGTGAAATGGGCATCGCCACCGTCGCCGTCCATTCCGAAGCCGACAAAGACAGCCTGCACGTCAAACTCGCCGACGAATCCGTGTGCATCGGCCCTGCCGCATCCGCACAAAGCTACCTCAACATTCCCGCCCTCATTGCTGCTGCCGAAGTAACCGAAGCCGACGGCATCCACCCGGGCTACGGTTTCCTCGCCGAAAACGCCAATTTTGCCGAACAAGTCGAACAATCCGGCTTTGTCTTCATCGGCCCTAAAGCCGACACCATCCGTCTGATGGGCGACAAAGTATCCGCCAAACACGCCATGATCGAAGCCGGCGTGCCTTGCGTTCCCGGCTCTGAAGGCGCATTGCCAGACGACGGCGAAGAAATCCTTAAAATCGCCGATAAAGTCGGTTATCCCGTCATTATCAAAGCCTCCGGCGGTGGCGGCGGTCGCGGTATGCGCGTCGTCGAGAAAAAAGAAGACCTCCTCCAGTCTGTCGAAATGACCAAAGCCGAAGCAGGCGCGGCATTCGGCAACCCGATGGTTTACATGGAGCGCTACCTGCAACGTCCGCGCCACGTCGAAATCCAAGTGATTGCCGACGAACACGGCAACGCCATCTACCTCGCCGAGCGCGACTGCTCCATGCAGCGCCGCCACCAAAAAGTCATCGAAGAAGCACCGGCTCCGTTCATCACTGAAGAAGAGCGCGCCAAAATCGGCAAAGCCTGTGCAGACGCTTGCAAACGCATCGGCTATCGTGGCGCAGGTACGTTTGAATTCCTGTACGAAGACGGCGAATTCTTCTTTATCGAGATGAACACTCGCGTTCAGGTTGAGCATCCTGTTACCGAGCTCATCACCGGCGTAGACATCGTCCAAGAGCAATTGCGCATCGCATCCGGTCTGCCTTTGCAATACAAACAGGAAGACATTCAAGTCGAAGGTCACGCGTTTGAGTGCCGTATCAATGCCGAAGATCCATACAACTTCATTCCAAGCCCGGGCCTGATTGAAAGCTGCCACCTGCCCGGCGGCTTCGGCATCCGCGTCGACAGCCACATCTACCAAGGCTACCGCATCCCTCCTTACTACGACAGCCTGATCGGCAAAATCTGCGTCGTCGGTAAAGACCGCGACCAGGCCATGGCCAAAATGCGTGTTGCCCTCGATGAGCTGGCGATTACCGGCATCAAAACCAATACGCCGCTGCACCGCGACTTGTTCAGCGACCCAGGCTTCCAAAAAGGTGGCGTCAGCATCCACTACTTGGAACATTGGTTGGAAGAACGCAAAGCCAAACTGGATAAATAATCCCTTGTTTTGACTAAAAATAAGGGCGTCTGAAACACAAAATAAAGTTTCAGACGGCCTTTTTTCACAATCAAATTATTTGCTAAAACTAATGAGATTTAATAATTGATTTATTATATCTATTTTAAATCGGTTTCATAGTTCCAATAGTCAAAACCTTTCTGTATAGTTCTTTTCATAGTTTAAGTAAAAGGAAAAACAAATGTCGATACAAGAAATTTATGAGAATCAAGAAACCGGCTACGAATATGCCTTCCGGCAAATCGTTTTATAAACCACTGACCATTTTGCAAAGGAAATCATCATGACTACCTCCAAATGCCCAGTTACCCACCTGACCATGAACAACGGCGCACCTGTTGCCGACAATCAAAACAGCCTGACCGCAGGCCCACGCGGCCCTCTGCTGGCGCAGGATTTGTGGCTGAATGAAAAACTTGCCGACTTCGTGCGCGAAGTCATCCCCGAACGCCGTATGCACGCCAAAGGTTCGGGCGCATTCGGTACGTTTACCGTGACGCACGACATCACGGAATACACCCGCGCCAAAATCTTCAGCGAAGTCGGCAAGACAACCGAAATGTTTGCCCGTTTCACCACCGTGGCGGGCGAGCGCGGCGCTGCCGATGCGGAACGCGACATCCGCGGCTTTGCGTTGAAGTTCTATACCGAAGAAGGCAACTGGGACATGGTCGGCAACAACACGCCTGTGTTCTTCCTGCGCGACCCGCGTAAATTCCCCGACCTGAACAAGGCCGTCAAACGAGACCCGCGCACCAATATGCGTTCTGCCACAAACAACTGGGACTTCTGGACGCTGCTGCCCGAAGCCCTGCACCAAGTTACCATCGTCATGAGCGACCGCGGCATTCCCGCCAGTTACCGCCATATGCACGGCTTCGGTTCGCATACTTACAGCTTCTGGAACGAAGCGGGCGAGCGTTTTTGGGTGAAATTCCATTTCCGCACCCAGCAAGGTATTAAAAACCTGACCGACAAAGAAGCTGCGAAAATCATCGGAGACGACCGCGAAAGCCACCAACGCGACTTGTACGAAGCCATCGAACGCGGCGAGTTTCCGAAATGGACGATGTACATCCAAGTCATGCCTGAAGCCGATGCGGAAAAAGTGCCGTATCATCCTTTCGACCTGACCAAAGTTTGGCCGAAAAAAGACTATCCGCTGATTGAAGTGGGCGAATTCGAGTTGAACCGCAATCCTGAAAACTTCTTCGCCGATGTGGAACAATCCGCCTTCGCACCGAGCAACCTTGTGCCCGGCATCGGCGCCAGCCCCGACAAAATGCTGCAAGCCCGTTTGTTCAATTACGCCGACGCGCAACGCTACCGTTTGGGCGTAAACTTCCGCCAAATTCCTGTCAACCGCCCACGTTGCCCTGTTCACAGCAACCAGCGCGACGGACAAGGCCGCGCCGACGGCAACTACGGTAGCCTGCCGCACTACGAACCCAACAGCTTCGGCCAATGGCAGCAACAACCCGACTTCGCCGAGCCCCCTTTGAAAATCAACGGCGACGCGGCGCACTGGGACTACCGCCAAGACGATGACGACTATTTCAGCCAACCGCGCGCCTTGTTTAACCTGATGAACGACGCACAAAAACAGGCTTTGTTCAACAACACCGCCGCAGCCATGGGCGATGCACCAGACTTCATCAAATACCGCCATATCCGCAACTGCTACCGTTGCGATCCGGCATACGGCGAAGGCGTAGCCAAAGCCCTTGGACTGACTGTCGAAGATGCTCAAGCGGCACGAGCCAACGATCCGGCTTTAGGTCAACCTGGTTTACTGTAAGGAGGCATTATGTGGATAGAAATTGAAGAAATCTTGTCTCAAGCTGTCCGATACAGCCGTTCGAGCAAAAAGTAACGGTTTAGATCATTAAGAAGGTCGTCTGAAACGCAAAATAAAGTTTCAGACGGCCTTTTTTGATGATGAAGTTTATTTGATTGCTTCTGATTCAATGGAACTGGCTACCCTTTCTCTACAACTCCTCATGCACCCTCTCACGCTTCCCACTGGCAAATAAAAACCGCACGGCTGATTACCGTGCGGTTTTGCTTTTTATCTGACAGGTTTCAGATGGCCTTACATCATGCCGCCCATACCACCCATGCCGCCCATATCAGGCATAGCAGGTTTTTCTTCAGGGATTTCAGCGATCATGCAGTCTGTAGTCAGCATCAGGCCGGCGATAGATGCAGCGTGTTGCAGCGCAGAACGGGTTACTTTGGCAGGGTCGAGTACGCCCATTTCGATCATATCGCCGTATTCGCCGGAGCCTGCGTTGTAACCGTAGTTGCCTTTGCCTTCCAGCACTTTGTTTACGACTACGCTAGGCTCGCCGCCTGCGTTGGCAACGATTTGGCGCAGAGGAGACTCAACGGCGCGCAATACGATTTGTACGCCTGCGTCTTGGTCGGCATTGCCGGTGTGCAGGTTTTCCAAAGCGGCACGGGCACGCAACAGGGCTACGCCGCCGCCTGCAACCACGCCTTCTTCAACGGCTGCGCGGGTAGCGTGCAGCGCGTCTTCCACGCGGTCTTTTTTCTCTTTCATTTCAACTTCGGTAGCGGCACCAACTTTGATCACGGCTACACCGCCGGCCAATTTAGCCACGCGCTCTTGCAGTTTTTCTTTGTCGTATTCGCTGGTTGCGGTTTCGATTTGTTGGCGGATTTCGGCAACACGCGCTTCGATTTGGGCTGCGTCGCCGAAGCCGTCGATGATGGTGGTGTTTTCTTTACCGATTTCGATGCGTTTGGCTTGACCCAAGTCGTCCAAAGTCGCTTTTTCCAGAGACAAGCCGACTTCTTCGGAAATCACCACGCCGCCGGTCAGGATGGCGATGTCTTGCAACATGGCTTTGCGGCGGTCGCCGAAGCCAGGGGCTTTAACGGCAACGGTTTTCAGGATGCCACGGATGTTGTTCACCACCAAAGTCGCCAAGGCTTCGCCTTCTACGTCTTCAGCGATAATCAACAGCGGACGGCTGGCTTTGGCCACTTGTTCCAAAACAGGCAACAAGTCGCGGATGTTGCTGATTTTTTTGTCGAACAACAATACAAACGGATTGTCCAGCGCGGCGATTTGTTTTTCCGCGTCGTTGATGAAGTAAGGAGACAGGTAGCCGCGGTCGAACTGCATACCTTCAACCACGTCCAGCTCGTTTTCCAAAGATTTGCCGTCTTCAACGGTAATCACGCCTTCTTTGCCGACTTTTTCCATCGCTTCGGCGATAATTGCGCCGACTTGTTCGTCAGAGTTGGCGGAAATCGAGCCGACTTGGGCGATTTCTTTAGAAGTGTCGCAAGGTTTGGCGATGTTTTTCAGCTCGTCAACCAAAGCGGCAACGGCTTTGTCGATACCGCGTTTCAGGTCGGTCGGGTTCATGCCGGCGGTCACGTATTTCATGCCTTCGGCAACGATGGATTGCGCCAATACGGTTGCAGTAGTGGTACCGTCGCCGGCCACGTCGTTGGTTTTAGACGCAACTTCTTTCACCATTTGCGCGCCCATGTTTTCGAATTTGTCTTTCAATTCGATTTCTTTTGCAACAGACACACCGTCTTTAGTGATGTGCGGGCCGCCGAAAGCGCGGTCGAGCACCACGTTACGGCCTTTAGGGCCCAAAGTTACGCGTACGGCGTTTGCCAATACATTGACGCCGTTTACCATTTTTTGGCGAACTTCATTGCCGAATTGTACGTCTTTTGCTGCCATTTAAATTCTCCAAATCAATATTAAAAATCTGTTTGAGGCCGTCTGAAAACTTCATGTTTGATTCAGACGGCCTTTGGTTCTGAAACTTAATTCAACAATTATTCAACGATACCGAAGATGTCTTCTTCACGCATTACCAACAGCTCTTCGCCGCCGGCTTTAACGGTTTGACCGCTGTATTTGCCGAAAATGACTTTGTCGCCGACTTTGACATCCAGCGGACGGCGTTCGCCGTCTTTGCCGATTTTGCCCGCACCTACGGCGATCACTTCGCCCATGTCGGGTTTTTCAGCGGCTGCGCCCGGCAAAACGATGCCGGAGGCGGTTTTTTCTTCAGCTTCTAAGCGTTTGACGACTACGCGGTCGTGTAAAGGGCGGATGGTCATGTCTTAATGCTCCGATAAATAAATAGATTGAAAACAATTGTCTGTCAGACATGACAGACACGGTTTGCTTGAAAATAGCGGCACACTTAGTAGAAAGCCTGCCGTAATGGCGGGTAGATTTGGGTTGTTTGCGACAAATTCAAGGGAAAAAGTAAAAAATTCTATGCAGTTTTTCCAAATATTTTCATACGCAAAAATGCCCGATCACTTATTTTTCAGACGGCCTGACATACAAACTGCAAAATTCGTTTAAAAACAACACAATTTCTTTACAAATGCAACATAACTCTTTACAACTATTTCTTTTTAATGCATTATTATAAATGATGATTATTCTTAATTGCATATTTTAAAGATAATTTCTCTTTATTTGCTTTTATTTTTTATTACTGTCATTTTATTAAGGACATTTCTCAATGAATACGCCCCTGTTTCGACTGAGCCTGCTGTCACTGACACTGGCGGCCGGTTTTGCACACGCAGAAAATGAAGCCAAAGACAATGTTGTGCTTGATACCGTTACCGTTAAAGGTGACCGCCAAGGCAGCAAAATCAAAACCAATATCGTCACCCTTCGTCAAAAAGACGAAAGCACATCAACCGATTTGCGCGAATTATTAAAAGAAGAACCTGCCATCGATTTCGGCGGCGGTAACGGCACATCCCAACACATGACCTTGCGCGGCATGGGTCAGAACTCTGTCGACATCAAGGTGGACAACGCCTATTCCGACAGCCAAATACTGTATCACCAAGGCCGTTTCATCATCGACCCTGCGCTGGTCAAAATCGTCTCCGTACAGAAAGGCGCGGGCTCGGCATCTGCCGGTATTGGTGCGACCAACGGCGCGATTATTACTAAAACAGTCGATGCCGAAGACTTGCTAAAAGGTTTGGACAAAAACTGGGGCGTGCGCCTCAGCAGCGGCTATGCCAGCAATGACGGCGTAAACTACGGCGCCAGCGTGTTCGGAAAAGCCGGCAACTTCGACGGCTTATTCTCTTACAACCGCAACGATGAAAAAGATTACGAAGCAGGTAAAGGCTACAAAAGTCCCAACGGCGGCAAAACCGTACCTTACAGCGCACTGGACAAACGCAGCTACCTGGCCAAAATCGGAACAACCTTCGGCGACGGCGACCACCGCATCGTGTTGAGCCACATGAAAGACCAGCACCGGGGCATCCGTACTGTGCGTGAAGAATTTACAATCTTCGAGTCCAACCCTGCAAAAGACAGGCAGAAACCCTCATACCGTGAAACTACCCAATCCAACACCAACTTGGAGTACACGGGTAAAAACCTGGGCTTTGTCGAAAAACTGAACGCCAACGCCTATGTGTTGGAAAACGAACGCTATTCCGCCGATGACAGCGGCAGCGGTTACGCAGGCAATGTGGCAGGTCCGACCACAACCAAAATCACCACCAAAGGTGCGAATATCAACTTCGACAGCCGCCTTGCCGAAAAAACCCTGTTGAAATACGGTGTCAACTACCGCCATCAGGAAATCAAACCTCATACCTTCCTGAATTCGCAATACACCAGCACCAATGCCGCCCTGCAAAGTCTGGTACGCGGATACAGCCTGACCAACCCGACCAAAACCGATTACGGCGTGTATGTCGAAGCCATCCAAGATATCGGCGATGTTACCCTGACCGGCGGTCTGCGTTACGACCATTTCGATATCAAAACCCATGACGGCAAATCGGTTTCAGACGGCAAAGTCAACCCGAGTCTGGGCGTAATTTACCAACCTGTCGAAAACTTGAGCTTCAGCGTAAGCCACAACTACGCCAGCCGCAGCCCGCGCCTGTATGACGCGCTGCAAACCCACGGCAAACGCGGCATCATCTCGATTGCCGACGGCACTAAAGCTGAACGCGCGCGCAATACCGAAATCGGCTTCAACTACAACGACGGCACGTTTGCCGCAAACGGCAGCTACTTCTGGCAGACCATCAAAGACGCGCTTGCCAATCCGCAAAACCGCCACGACTCTGTCGCCATCCGTGAAGCCGTCAACGCCGGCTACGTCAAAAACCACGGTTACGAATTAGGCGCGTCCTACCGTACAGGCGGCCTGACTGCCAAAGTCGGCGTAAGCCACAGCAAACCGCGTTTTTACGATACGCACAAAGATAAATTGTTAAGCGCGAACCCCGAGTTTGGCGCACAAACCGGCCGCACTTGGACGGCCTCCCTTGCCTACCGCTTCCAAAATCCGAATCTGGAAATCGGCTGGCGCGGACGCTATGTTCAAAAAGCCGTGGGTTCGATATTGGTGGCAGGTCAAAAAGGTCGCGACGGCAAACTGGAAAACGTTGTACGCCAAGGTTTCGGTGTGAACGATGTCTTCGCCAACTGGAAACCGCTGGGCAAAGACACGCTCAATGTCAATCTTTCAGTCAACAACGTGTTTAACAAGTTCTACTATCCGCACAGCCAACGCTGGACCAATACCCTACCAGGTACCGGACGTGATGTACGCTTGGGCGTGAACTACCGCTTCTAAGCAATCAGCTTGAAAAAGCCGTCTGAAAACAAAAGTTTTCAGACGGCATCTAGCTTTATAATCCGATACAAGTTATCATTTCGATTTACTTTATTTCCGACTACGGAGAAACCCTATGTTACGTTTGACCGCTTTAGCCGTATGCTGCACCCTCGCTTTGGGTGCGTGTTCACCAAAAGATTCTGCTTCCAATCAGGCGCAAACTGCTTCCGCTTCTGCCGCCCAAACCGAAGGCGCAAGCCTGACGGTGAAAACCACGCGCGGTGAGGCAACAGTGCCGCAAAATCCGGAGCGTATCGCCGTTTACGATTTGGGCATGCTCGACACTTTAAACAAACTGGGCGTGAAAACCGGTTTGTCCGTCGATAAAAACCAGCTGCCTTATTTAGACGAATATTTCAAATCCACGAAACCTGCCGGCACGCTGTTTGAGCCTGACTACGAAGCACTCAACGCTTACAAACCGCAGCTCATCATCATCGGCAGCCGTGCAGCCAAAGCGTTTGACAAGTTGAACGAGATCGCACCGACCATCGAGATGACCGCCGAAACCGCCAATCTGAAAGAAAGCTCAAAAGAGCGCATCGACGCACTGGGTCAAATCTTCGGCAAACAGGCCGAAGCGGACAAGCTGAAAGCGGAAATCGATGCTTCGTTTGAAGCGGCAAAAACTGCTGCGCAAGGCAAAGGCAAGGGTTTGGTGATTTTGGTCAACGGCGGCAAGATGTCGGCTTTCGGCCCTTCCTCACGTTTGGGCGGTTGGTTGCATAAAGACATCGGCGTTCCCGCTGTTGATGAATCGATTAAAGAAGGCAGCCACGGCCAGCCTATCAGCTTTGAATACCTGAAAGAGAAAAACCCTGATTGGCTGTTTGTTTTGGACCGCGGCGCGGCCATCGGTGAAGAAGGTCAGGCTGCGAAAGATGTTTTGGACAATCCTTTGGTTGCCGAAACAACTGCATGGAAAAAAGGACAGGTGGTTTACCTTGTTCCTGAAACTTATTTGGCGGCCGGCGGCGCGCAAGAATTGCTGAATGCTTCCAAACAGGTAAGCGATGCGTTTAATGCCGCCAAGTAATTCGGCGCGGGCATAGCCGCCCGTTTCTTTCAGACGGCCTGAAGGATTTGATGACTCACATGGTCAAGTTGCTTGATCTGAAGTCATTGGATTTAGGCCGTCTGAAAATACATGGTGCAAATGGACAATTTTTGCCTGTTTGCATCTGTTTTTATGATGGGCAAACCTGCCTTTTTTGCCAAATACCTTAACCCTTCTTTCAGACGGCCTTATTTTTTCCGAACCATTTTATGTTTCACAAACCTTCATTTTTAAATGCGGTCAACGGTGTGGCGCTGCTGATATTGTTTGCCGTCAGCCTGTCGGTCGGCGTGGCCGAATTCAAATGGTCCGCCCTGTTTTCGCTATCCGACAGTCAACAGGTCATGTTCATCAGCCGCCTGCCGCGTACGTTTGCGATTGTGCTGACGGGTGCGTCGATGGCGGTGGCCGGTATGATTATGCAGATTTTGATGCGCAACCGTTTTGTCGAACCGTCGATGGTGGGCGCAAGCCAAAGCGCGGCTTTGGGTTTGCTGCTGATGACACTGCTGCTTCCGGCTGCGCCGCTGTTGGCAAAAATGTCGGTTGCCGCCGTTGCCGCGCTGATCGGGATGTTGGTCTTTATGTTGCTGATCCGCCGCCTGCCGCCGACCGCGCAACTGATGGTGCCTTTGGTCGGGATTATTTTCGGCGGTGTGATTGAGGCGGTGGCCACCTTTATCGCGTATGAAAACGAAATGCTGCAAATGCTCGGCGTGTGGCAACAGGGCGATTTTTCCGGCGTGTTGCTCGGGCGGTATGAATTGTTGTGGGCAACGGGGATTTTGGCTTTGTTTGCCTATTTGATTGCCGACCAGCTGACGATTTTGGGTTTGGGCGAAACGGTAAGCGTGAACTTGGGGCTGAACCGGACGGCGATTCTATGGTCGGGGCTGATTATTGTGGCGCTGATTACGTCTTTGGTGGTCGTGACGGTCGGCAATATTCCGTTTATCGGCTTGGTCGTGCCGAACATCATCAGCCGCCTGATGGGCGACAAACTGCGTCAAAGCCTGCCTGCGGTGGCCTTGCTGGGCGCGTCTTTGGTGTTGCTGTGCGATATTGTCGGACGCGTGATTGTGTTTCCGTTTGAAATTCCGGTCTCTACGGTTTTTGGCGTAATGGGGACGGCTTTGTTTTTGTGGCTTTTATTAAGGAAACCTGCTCATGCCGTCTGAAAAAAATATCGGTTTTATGGCAGGAAGCAGCCGTCCGTTGTGGGTCGCCTTTGCGCTGTTGCTGGTTTCCTGCGTCCTGTTTATGACGCTCAACGTCAAAGGCGATTGGGACTTTGTCTTGCACCTGCGCCTGACCAAGCTTACCGCGCTGCTGATGGTCGCCTATGCGGTCGGCGTATCCACGCAACTCTTCCAAACGCTGACCAACAATCCAATTCTGACCCCTTCGATTTTGGGTTTCGATTCGCTGTATGTGTTTTTGCAGACATTGCTGGTGTTTACGCTCGGCGGCGTGGGCTATGCTTCCCTGCCGTTGACGGGCAAATTCGGCTTTGAACTGGTCGTCATGATGGGCGGCTCGCTGCTGCTGTTCTACACGCTCATCAAACAGGGCGGACGCGATTTGTCGCGCATGATTTTAATCGGCGTGATTTTCGGGATTTTGTTCCGCAGCCTGTCGTCGCTGCTTTCGCGCATGATTGACCCCGAAGAATTTACCGCCGCGCAGGCGAATATGTTTGCCACCTTCAATACTGTCCACTCGGAATTGTTGGGTATCGGCGCAGTCGTGTTGCTCATCAGCGCCGCCGTGATCTGGCGCGAACGCCACCGCCTCGATGTTTACCTGCTCGGCCGCAATCAGGCCATCAATTTGGGCATCAACTACACGCGCAATACCTTATGGCTGCTGTTGTGGATCGCCGCGCTGGTTGCGACCGCCACCGCCGTTGTCGGCCCAGTAAGCTTTTTCGGCCTGCTGGTTGCCGCGCTGGCCAACCATTTTTCCCCGTCGGTCAAACATTCCGTCCGCCTGCCCATGACTTTTTGTGTCGGCGGCATCCTATTGGTCGGCGGGCAAACCATCTTCGAACACTTCCTCGGCATGCAGGCTGTATTGAGCGTGGTCGTCGAATTTGCAGGCGGATTGGTATTTTTATATTTGGTGTTGAAAAAGAAATAAATTAAACGTGCCCAAACGCTCGCAAAAATAAACTCAGGCCGTCTGAAACCTTCAGACGGCCTAAGCAAACCCATAAAGGACAACCCTCATGACACAAGAACGCCTTCCTTCATTCTTCGATGAAGCCCCGACCATTACCGTCCAAGACGCATTGGCCGACTTCCTCGGCGCAGCCGAAAACGGCATCTTCACTTACCGCTACGCCGATGCCGTGCGCCTGTGCGGCCACTCCTGCCCGACTGTCGCCGGTGCCTACCTGATGGTGGTCAAAGGCCTGAAAGCCCTTTACGGCGCAGAGCTGCCGCAACGCGGCGACATCGAAGCCTTTATGCAGGGCGAGCGTGACGAAGGCACGACCGGCGTTACCGCTTCCGTCGTCCAACTCCTTACCGGCGCGGCACCCGAAACCGGCTTTGGCGGCGTAGGCCCAGCCGGACGCTTTGCCCGCCGCCACCTCTTGTCCTTTGGTACAGGCGAAATCAACGGCACACTCGCGCTCCGCCGCCGCGATACCGGCAAAACCGTTGCCGTCAGCCTCAATGCCGCGCTCCAACCCTTTGCGCCGCAAATGCGCGACATCATGCCCAAAGCCGTCAGCGGCAGCGCAAGTGCCGACGAACTCAAACAATTCGGCGAGCTTTGGCAAGAACGCGTCCGCGCCTTCCTGATCGACCAAGCCGACAATCCCGAATTTGTTACCGTCAGCGAAATCTAACCACACCATACAGGAATAAAATTCAGACGGCCTCACGCTGAAAGGCCGTCTGAAACTCAAATTTCCACTTGGATCCGCCTATGATTACCATCCGCAACGTCAGCCACACCATCGGCAGCAACCCCATCCTCAACGACGTCAGCCTCGACATTCCCGAAGGCGGCATTACCGCGCTGATCGGCCCGAACGGCGCAGGCAAGTCCACACTCCTCTCCTTTATGGCGCGCCTGCAGCCCTTGGTATACGGCAACATCAGCTACGCAGGCAAAGACATCAAAACCACCCCCACCGCCGAACTCGCCCGCACGCTCTCCATCCTCACCCAAGAAAACAGCATCATGAGCCGCATTACCGTGCGCGACCTGCTCATGTTCGGCCGCTATCCCTACCACCAAGGCAGGCCGTCTGAAAATGACAAAACCATCGTCGAAGAAGCGCTCGCCGAGTTCCACCTGCAAGACTTTGCCGACCGTTACCTGACCGAGCTTTCCGGCGGCCAACGCCAGCGCGCCATGATTGCCATGGTGTTCTGTCAGCGCACCGACTACGTTTTGCTGGACGAGCCGCTGAACAACCTCGACATGTATCATGCCCGCTCCCTCATGCAGATCCTGCGCCGGCTGACCGACGAACACAAACGCACCACCGTCGTCGTCCTGCACGACATCAACCAGGCCGCCGCCTACGCCGATTACGTCGTCGCCATGAAAAACGGCCAAGTCGCCATGCAGGGCAAGCCCAACGATATTTTCACCGCCGAAAACATCAAAACCCTATTCGATATGGACGTCAACGTCCTCGATTACGAAGGCAAAAAACTGGTTATCCACCATATCTAAATCCGACAAAAAGGCCGTCTGAAACCCGATTGCTCATGTTTCAGACGGCCTTTGCCTATTCAAAGCATTTATTTTTTATCGTACAAACCGCGCACCACACGACCGATTGCGGCAATGCCTTTTTTCAGCGTTTCCGCGTCCTGCGCAATGCTCATACGGATGCACTCGTGCGCATGCGGATAATCTTGCGTATCAATGCCGACAAAGAAATGCTCGCCTGGAATAATCAGCGTACCTTCAGCCTTGAGCATTTCGTACAAGGTTTGCGACGAAACAGGCAGGTTTTCAAACCAAAGCCACAAGAAAATCGCACCTTCAGGCTTGTGGATTTTCAACGGATACGCGCCCAATTCGCGCTTGAGCAGGGCAACCGCCGTTTGCGCCTGCTGACGGTAAAACGGCTGAATCACTTCATCGGCCAGCTGTTTCAGACGGCCGTCGTTCAACAGCGGAGCCGCAATCGCCGCGCCGAAACGGGTTGGCGACAGGTTCACAATCGCATTCAAACTGCTGACGGCTTTGACCACTTCCGGCGCGGCGACAATAATGCCGGTACGCACGCCGGGCAGGCCGATTTTAGACAGGCTGAAGCAGAGGATGATGTTTTCGTGCCAGTTGAGCGTCACATCGCTGTAAATAATATTTGGAAACGGCATGCCGTAAGCGTTGTCAATAATCAATGGAATCCCATGTTCCTGGGCCAAAGCGTCCAAACGCGCCATCTCGCCGTCGGTCAACACATTGCCGGTCGGATTAGTCGGGCGCGAACAGCAAATCGCACCGATTTTGCCCTCTTTCAATTCAGGCAGACCCTCCAGCGCGTCAAAGTCAACGCGGTATTTAAAAAAGCCCGCTTCACCTTCGTGTTCGACATTTTCGATTCTCGGTTTTACCGAAATAAAATGCTGCCCTTCGACATGCACGTCGGCATAACCGATATATTCAGGCGCAAGCGGCAACAAAATGGCTTTCTCAGCCGTTTGGCCGTCTGAAAAATTGAATTTGCCGCCGAACAGGTTGAACAAATAGAAAAACGCGTTTTGCGAACCATTGGTCAACGCGATATTGTCCGCCGTCAGGTTCCAGCCGTATTCGCGGTTGAGAAACTCCGTCAAAGCCGCAATCAGCGCCGCATCGCCCTGCGGATTGGAATAATTACCGATATTCTCAACAGCGTGTTCCGCTGCCAGTTTAGAAAACACATCGGCGAACACCGCATTGACTTCAGCAATCTTCGCCGGATTGCCGCCGCCAAGCATATTGACGGGCTTATCGCTTTTGAGCGCGTCGCCCAAATCGTCCATCAACTGCAAAATACCGCTGTGTTGTGTGAATTTTTCGCCGAATGCTGAAAACTGCATGGAAACTCCGTTGCTGAGTGTGTAAAAAAATAAACCGCTATTATAAGAACAAAGGCCGTCTGAAAACCAGTTATCCTGATTTTTCAGACGGCCTATTTGACGGAATGGTGGCTTGATACAACCTTATTGGTCTACAGGTATTATTTCTTCCTGCCAAAAATCAGTGATATCACCGACAAGATCAAGAAACCGGCAAATAAAATTTTGGCTATGCCTGCCGCACTACCTGCAATACCACCGAAACCTAATACAGCTGCAATAATAGCGATGATAAAGAAAACGATCGAATAATGAAGCATGATTTTTTCCTTTCGATTTAATATAAAAACGGTCGAGGGAGAGACGACCGTTTATTGTGAAATTCAACGGTCTTAGTTGTTCAACCAATCATCAATTTCTTTTTCAACTTCATCTTTAGTACGACCGTAACGCTCTTGGAGCTTACCGGCCAACTGATCGCGCTTGCCTTCGATGATGTCCAAATCGTCGTTTGTCAACTCGCCCCATTTTTCTTTGGCTTTACCTTTAAGTTGCTCCCATTTTCCTTTGATAATATCTTCATTCATGGTTATACCATCCTATCTTATTGATTAGTATTTAACTCACGGATAAAACCGCTTGCATTTAACCTTACTTGATAATTTATTAATTTTCAAGCAAAGATAATGCTGATTTTTTAATCAATCAACCAATATCTTATTAATCTCCCACTTAATCAATAAGTTATACAAAACCGTTAAATTTTGAAAATATTAAGATATTATTGATTACCACTCTTTAAGCGTATTCTTTAAATCAATCGGCCTCACTATAAAAAACAGGCCGCCTGAAAATCTTTCAGACGGCCTTTACTATTCAATCTTTCCTTTAACGGCCAAAATTATCTCGGCGTTCGCGCCAGTCTTGACGGATGGAGCCGCTTTTGCCGACCGGTGTGTCTTGTTCGACTTCCCAAATAAAATTCGTTCCGCCGCCAATTGGATGCGAGCCGCGCAAACCGATGTGGCTGCCTTGGTCGGCAACGGCGGTTCGGCTATATGTTTGGCCGCCGAAACGGGTTTGCGAGGTTTCGATGCCGCTTTTGATGCTGCCGTAAAGCTGTACGTCGGCATGTGCAGCGAATGCGGTGGTGGAAAGTGCGGCAGTGAGGAGAAGTTTCAAGTTCATGGTTTATCCTTTTTTGGAGAGGAATTGTGTGACGATTGTATCGGCCTTGTGCGTAAACAAGTTACAATTCTTGCAAAATCTGACAGGAGTTTTGATGATGCGCTCTTTACGCGCCGCCGCTGTGCAAATGGTGTCGTCCACCGACCCAGAAACCAATATTGCCACCATGAGGCGACTTGTCCGCAAGGCGGCCGAACAAGGGGCGGATTGGGTGTTGCTGCCCGAATATTGGCCGCTGATGGGTAAAAACGATACGGACAAGCTGGCATTTGCCGAGCCTTTGGACGATGGACGCGTTGGTGAAACCTGCCATCCCCGTTTTCAGACGGCCTTAAACGAAACGGCAAGGGAATGCGGCGTGGTGTTGTTTGGCGGTACGGTTCCGTTGCAAAGCCCAGACGCTGGCAAGGTGATGAACACGATGCTGGTGTATGACCGCGACGGCAACCGAATCGGGCTTTACCACAAAATGCATCTTTTCGGCTTTTCCGGTTTGAGCGAACGCTACGCTGAAGCCGATACGATACTGGCAGGAAGCGATGTGCCGAAGTTAAGCGTGGACGATGTTCCGCTGGCGGCCGGCGTCTGCTACGATTTGCGCTTTCCTGAGTTTTTCCGCGCCCAGCAGCCGTTTGATGTTTTGCTGTTGCCGGCCGCGTTTACCTACACGACCGGCAAGGCGCATTGGGAATTGCTGCTTCGCGCCCGTGCGGTGGAAAACCAATGCTACGTCATTGCATCGGCACAAGGCGGACTGCATGAAAGCGGCCGCCGCACATTCGGCCACAGTATGATTATCGACCCTTGGGGCGATGTATTGGCGACGTTGCCGGAAGGCGAAGGCGTGATTTGTGCCGATTTGGATACCGCGCGCCTGCAAAGCGTGCGCACGCGCCTGCCCGCCCTAAAACACCGATTACTTTAAACACGCACTATGTCCCAGTTCCAACCCACACGCATTCTCGGCATCGACCCCGGCAGCCGCGTGACCGGCTTCGGCGTAATTGATGTCCACGGCCGCGAGCATCATTATGTTGCTTCCGGCTGTATCAAAACGCCGACCGGCGCGTCACTTTCCGAACGCATCGCCGTGATTGTCCGCCATATTGACGAAATCATCCGCCACTATCAGCCGCATCAAGCGGCCATCGAGCAAGTCTTCGTCAACGTCAATCCGGCCGCGACGTTAATGCTCGGTCAGGCGCGCGGTGCAGCGATTGCCGCTTTGGTTATGCACGATTTGCCCGTATTTGAATACACCGCGCTTCAAGTCAAGCAGGCTGTGGTCGGCAAGGGCAAGGCCGCCAAAGAGCAGGTGCAGCATATGGTTGTCCAAATGCTCGCACTTTCAGGCACGCCTCAAGCCGATGCCGCCGACGGACTCGCCGTTGCCCTCACCCATGCCCTGCGCAATCACGGATTGGCTTCTCAACTCAATCCCGACGGCCTACAGGTCAAACGCGGCCGTTTCCAATGGTAAGCCGACATTCAGGCCGTCTGATGTTCCAGCCCGTTTTCAGACGGCCTTTCGGTTATAATAGCCCTTTGCCCACATACAGCGAGCCTGCATGAAAGCCGCCTTCCTTTTTCTCTACCTCATCCGCCTGCTGCCTTTTTGCGTGTTGCACAAGATTGCCGACGCGATCGGCATTCTCGCCTATTACGCAGTCAAACCGCGCCGCAAAGTCGGTGAGGTCAACCTCAAAAAATGCTTTCCCGAGCTGAACGACAGCCAGCGCACTGCCCTGCTCAAACGCCATTTCCAACACATGGCCAAACTGATGCTCGAATACGGCCTTTACTGGTACGCGCCTGCGGACAAGCTGCGCTCGTTGGTACGCTATCAAGACAAACACCATCTTGACGAAGCCCTCGCCGCCGGCGAAAAAGTCATCATCCTCTATCCGCACTTTACCGCATTTGAAATGGCGGTTTACACGCTCAATCAGGATGTACCGCTGACCAGCATGTATTCGCACCAAAAAAACAAAGCCCTGGACGAGCAAATCCTGAAAGGCCGCCACCGCTACAACAATGTTTTCCTGATCGGCCGCACAGAAGGCCTGCGCGCCATCATCAAACACCTGCGCAAAAGCGATGCGCCCTTTCTTTATCTGCCCGACCAAGACTTCGGCCGCAACGATTCCATTTTCGTCAATTTCTTCGGCATTCAGACGGCCACGATTACCGGCCTCAGCCGTATTGCCGGCATGACCAAAGCCAAAATCATTCCCGCCATCCCCACGCGTGAAGCCGACAATACCGTAACCCTGCGCTTCTATCCGGCTTGGGACAATTTCCCGACCGAAAATGTCGAAGCCGACACCCAGCGCATGAACGACTTCATCGAAGAGCGGGTACGCGAGCATCCCGAACAATATTTCTGGCTGCACAAACGCTTCAAAACCCGTCCCGAAGGCGAAAACAGCTTTTATTGACTACATTAAATTACAATTTGAATATGCAAAAAGCGGCGAAATCCTTCTTTCGCCGCTTTTTCATTTTAATTGAAATCAAACCGAAACTCATATTTGACTTCAAACAATCAAATAATATTCCGCTTTAAATGCTTTAAAAACAGCTTTTTTATCGCGATTGAAACTCTCAAACAACCCTATATTTTTTCTCAAATGAAAAACATCAGGCCCAATATACTTTTTTCATTTACATATTAAATTTAATTTCTTTTAAAAACAATATATTACAAAACAGTCCATCTGAAAAAATGCATTTTAATCATTCAAAATATGAAATAAAATTAAATTAAAATTTAAAAAAATAAAATAAATATCTAATTTTTAAATAATCATGAAATATAATTGCAAAAATATGACAAAATTTGCAATTTATACTGAACCAGACCCTCAGAAAAAAATACTTGGCAAACTGTAAAAATTCGCGTAAATTTCACTACATCAAATTACAAAACATTCAGACGGCCTCAGCCGGTTTTAGATCTTTTGTAAGCAGTTTTCTGATATTGCAAGAAATTGCGGTATGTTAGAGGATTTCGGTGCAATGCCCGAAATGAAAGTTTACCGATGCAGAGTTGAGCTGCATCTGTAAAGCCGCAGGTGAAAGCCTGTATTGTTTGTGAAGCGTAAATCTCTGATTTGAGGTATTGGGGCAATCCTGTGGGGGATTGCCTCTTTTTTTATCTGCGCCGTCATGCCACAATGACATCATCCCTTATCCAACCCGATCACGCCATGACTCCGATACTCACCTTCGACATCGAAACCATTCCCGACGTAAACGGCATCCGCCAGCTTTACGATTTGCCTGCCGATTTGCCCGACAACGAAGTCGTCCTGTTTGCCCAACAGCAACGCCGTGCCAAAACCGGCAGCGACTTTATGCAACACCATCTGCACCAAGTCGTCGCCATCTCCTGCTGTATGCGCTGGGGGCAAGACAAAATCCGCGTCAGCACCATCGGCGATCCCGAAGACAGCGAAGAAGTCATGATTGCCAAGTTCTTCGAGGTCATCGAAAACTATACGCCGCAACTCGTCAGCTGGAACGGCGGCGGTTTCGACCTGCCCGTCCTCCACTACCGCGCCCTGATACACGGCATCAGCGCCGCCCGCTATTGGGACATGGGCGACGGCGACTTTGGCGACAGCCGCGACTTTAAGTGGAACAACTACATCAGCCGCTACCACTCCCGCCATTGCGACCTGATGGATTTGCTCGCCCTCTACCAACCGCGTGCCAGCGTGCCTTTGGACGATATGGCCAAACTCTGCGGCTTTCCCGGCAAACTGGGCATGGACGGCAGCAAGGTTTGGGATGCTTATCATGCAGGCCGTCTGAAAGACATCCGCGACTATTGCGAAACCGATGCCGCCAATACCTACCTGATGTACATGCGCTTTCGCATGATGAGCGGCGCGCTCGATGCCGACGAATACGAAGTCGAAATCAAACGCATCAAACATTATCTGGCTGCACAAGCCGAAGAAAAACAACACTGGGCGGAGTTTGTCGCTGCTTGGCGTTAAACCAGGCCGTCTGAACAGCTAAACCAGAAAACCAAAAGGGCGTGATCGACACGCCCTTTTTTTATATTCCGACAAACCATGCCCACTAAGCAGGCAAACGCCCCAGCGTGACCCTGTCCAATCCTGCCAAATCCTGTTCGGTTGCCACTTCGGCAAAACCGTTCTCCAGCATAATATTTCGCACTGCTTCGCCTTGGTCATAGCCATGTTCAAACAGCAGCCAGCCGTTGACCTTCAGGTATTTGGGAGCTTCTTGGGTAATGTGGCGGATATGGCTGAGGCCGTCTGAAAAGTCGGTCAACGCATTTTGCGGTTCAAACCTCAAATCGCCTTGCGATAAATGTTCATCGCCGTCCTCGATATACGGCGGATTGGAAACAATCACATCGTATAGGCCTTCAGACGGCCTGTCGGTATCAAACCACGACCCCTGCGCAAACTCCACTTTTGCGCCCAATTCGGCCGCATTTTGACGGGCTGTATCCAAAGCACCGACGCTGATATCGGATGCGCGAACATCGGCATCAACGCGTTCAAGCGCGACGGTCACGGCAATGGCACCGCTTCCCGTCCCCAAATCCCACACGCGACCTTGCGGCGGCAAGCGTTTGAGTACGGCTTCCACCAAATGCTCGGTTTCAGGGCGCGGAATCAGCACATGAGGATTGACGGCAAAACGTCTCCCGTAAAATTCACGCTCGCCCAACAGATAGGCCATCGGCTCGCCTTTCAGACGGCGTTGGGCCAAAGCCTCCAAGGTTTGCAGGGCAGACTCTGCCAAATCGTCCGTACCGCGTGTCACCAGCTGCGCACGCGTATAACCCAGCGCATATTGCAACAACATCCGCGCTTCATTTTTGGGCAGTGCCGATTGGCGCAACCATTCATCAAGCGTCATTTTTCGTCCCATCTGCCAGCGTTGTGGCTTTTCTTTCCTTAATCTTTCCGGCAAACGTGCCGATGGTGGCAACCGCAAATGCGGCATACCACAAATAAAATCCGGCGCCGTAGCGCACGATATCCGATGTATTCCCTGCTTCATCGACGTGTACGGCTTTCACACTGAAGGCCACCAGCGCCAAGCCCCAAAGTGCCGCATGGACAGGCACGACCTTCTTCCGCAACGCCAGCAAAACAATGGCCCCCAACCAAACATAATTGGCATAGGCCGCACAATATCTTATATCCAAAGAAGCAAATATCGATCCCAAAATCAAAACGGTCAAACCCTTCATGCTTTCATGATTGCCCAAATAAAATGCAACATTGGACAAAGACGCTATCCACAGGGCAACCGACACCAGCAACATCACTATGGGAAAACTTGATTTCCGATTCTGTTCCTGCATGGTTTCATCCTAATGTAAAAGGCCGTCTGAAAACCTTTCAGACGGCCTGCCGTTCAAATTTCACTACCGCCGACGGTCAGTCCGGCATCAATCCTCAGGGTCGGTTGTCCTACGCCGACAGGAACGCTCTGCCCTTCTTTGCCGCAGACGCCGATGCCGCTGTCGAGCGTGGAGTCATTGCCTATCATGGAAACGTGTTTCAACACTTCGGGGCCGTTGCCGATGATGGTCGCGCCTTTGACAGGATATTGCAGCTTGCCGCCTTCCACCCACCACGCTTCGGATGCGCTGAACACGAATTTGCCGCTGGTAATGTCCACTTGTCCGCCGCCAAAGTTGACGGCGTAAATGCCCTTGTCAATGGAAGCGATGATTTCTTCCGGCTCATAGCCGCCGTTTTCCATAAAGGTATTGGTCATGCGCGGCATAGGCGCAGAAGCGTAACTTTCGCGGCGGCCGTTGCCGGTCGATTGCGTACCCATCAGGCGGGCGTTGGTTTCGTCCTGCATATAGCCGACCAAAATCCCGTCTTCGATCAATACAGTGCGGCGAGTTTCGTTGCCTTCGTCGTCGATATTGAGCGAACCGCGTCTGTCGGCAATATCTCCTTGGTCAACGACAGTAACGCCTTTGGCGGCCACACGCTCGCCGATTCTGCCGGAGAAAACGCTGGTTTCTTTGCGGTTGAAATCGCCTTCCAAACCATGTCCAACCGCTTCGTGCAACAACACGCCCGGCCAGCCGTTGCCCAAAACGACGGTCATCTCGCCGGCAGGCGCAGGACGGGACTCAAGATTGGTCAGGGCTTGTTTGACGGCGGCATCGACAAACCGACAAACCAAGTTTTCATCGAAATACGCCAAATCATAACGCCCGCCGCCGCCCGCGCTGCCCTGCTCGCGACGCTCGCCCTGCTTGGCAATGACGGTAACGTTCATGCGCACCATCGGGCGGATGTCGGCAGCGTGTTTACCGTCCAGACGGGCGATGTACACCATGTCGTATTCGCAGGTCAAACCGGCCATCACTTGCACGATACGCGGATCGGCGGCTTTGGCCAGCGTTTCAACTTTGTTCAACAGCGCGACTTTGGCGGCAGAACCGAGGCTGGCAATAGGGTCAATCGCCATATGGACATGCTTGCCGTAGGCAGGTGTCGGCACTTTGATGCTGGCTTCGCTACCGGCCGCACCAATCACGCGCACTGCTTTAGCAGAGCGGTTGATCGAATCAATACACAGGCTGTCGGCGTAGGCAAAAGCGGTTTTATCACCCGATACGGCACGCACGCCCACGCCCTGATCGATTTGGAAGCTGCCCGATTTGACGATGCCTTCTTCCAAATGCCAACTTTCATGGGCAGTGCGCTGACAATAGATGTCGGCATAATCGACATGGTTGGCGCCGATAATGCTCAGGCTTTGGGCGAGCAAATCGGGGGAAAGATGGTTGGCTTCGAGCAAATCTCGCTGTACCGCGGCGTAGGTTTGTTGCATAATTTTTCAGACGGCCCGACAAGCAGGCAAAGTTAATTTGGCCTTGATTATACGGTATTTTATATGGCTTTGGATATGTTGATTGCTTGGTTTTATGAGTGATTGAAACAAATCAAAAGGCCGTCTGAAACATAGGAATATAGGGTTGAAATGTTTGCCTTACCCTATTTCAACCAGCCTGTTTGTTTGACGTTCAGACGGCCTTTTCAATCATGGCAAAGCCAACACCGCAATTTAATTTCCATAAAAAACAAAATATTACAGTAAAACCCCTTATTTTTTCAATTTTGCTATTGATAATAGTTATTATTAGCGTATAATCAAACTCACTCGGAAGACGTCCTAATCCGAGCCATTAAACGACAGATTTTATCCCCCTCTTCCCCATTATCTCTTGATACTCGGAGTGCGCATATACGAAACATACCTGTTCCCCTTTATATCAGATACTCAAAACCGAAAAACATGAAACCCACTGCCGATACAGTGGGTTTCGTGTTTTGTGTCGCTTGGTTTATCAGGCTTGACCGATTGCTGATCAGGCTGTCTGAAACCGAATAGGCCTGATTATCGGCAGGTTTTCATGTTCAATTTACCATAACGGCCGACAATGTTTCTGATGTCTTGGGCATCGCGCTCGTCGACCGCCATGAAGACCACGGTCATGCGCGCCACGCTCAAACCGGTATCGGGTGCGCTTCTGTCTTCCTGTTCGACAATGCGCGCGCCGCCGAAACCTGCGCTGGACAAGCGTGAAATCAAAACTTGGGCGGAAGAGCGGCTGCGTGTTACGTCAATGCTGATTTCACCGTTGTGAATGCTGCCGCTAAAGCCGCGGCTGCCCAAGGCATCAAGCTGGGCGGAGGTATCGCCGTCGGCAGGCAAAACCACGCGGAAGGTTTTGGAAGCAGTCTCGCCACCGGATGCGCCGTTGCGTTTTTCGATACTGCGGCTGGCCGCATGAGGCCATTTGCCCAACAGGCCTTTGATGCGGTGGTAATCATCTTCATCCATCACCACGGTGGCGCTGCTGGTACACAAGCGTTCCACGCCGGCTGCACCCATCTCTTCTTCAGCGGCGCGACGCTCTTGCGCCTCTTTCTCGTGGCGCATTTTTTCTTTTTTCTCTTTCAACTGCTGCGCTTCTTGCTTTTTACGCAAGGCTTCCGCTTCTTCGGATTCAGGTTCGGCCATAATCAGGCCGTCTGATTCGACCACCACCCAATCGGGTTGCGATGCCTGCTGCGGCTCGGCTTTGGGCGCGTCCAAAGAAGACGGGCGCAATAATTCGTGCGTACCGCCTTCCAAGGCAGATTCGGGTTTGGCGGTTTTATGTTGTGTCCGATAGGCAACCATGCTGCCAAAAACAATGATGTTGAGTGCGACCAAGACCGCAAACAGCCATTTCATGATGCGTTTTCCTTTTTATTGTCCGTTGCGATGGGCAATCCAATGCAAGAGCCCGTGAATCACGAGATTATCGACGATTTTCACTTGATTGTCATGAACGAATGACTCCGGCAGCGCCTGCACGACTCTGGCCGCGCCGCCACCCGTGATAATAATATCGACCGGTTTGCCCTCGCCCGTTTTGTCTTTCAGACGGCCATGCATCATCATCAACGCGCCGCAAACGGCATCCATCATGCCGCTGGCAATGGCGTTCGGCGTTGTGGTTGGGAACGGATATACCTTGCCGATGGGGCGGTTGAGGTTGGCGGTCTTGAGCGCCATCGCCTCTTTCATTAAGTGGAAACCGGGCATGATGGTGCCGCCGAGATAATGATTGTCTTCCGTCAGCGCGTCGGTGGTTACGGCAGTACCGCAGCTGACGACGACGCAGGCGTTTTGCGTAAAGCGACGACTGCCCAGCGCATTAAACCAACGGTCAGAACCATGTTCTTCAGGGCGGCGATAATGGTTGCGGATACCCAAGGCCTGCGGCATGGAAGACAGCCATTCGACCGGACGGGTTAATTGTTCTTCGACCATCGCTTTTTTTACCGAACCGCACACGGCGCAACCGACAATCTTCACATCTTCATCGGCAAATTGCAGCCATTCTTCACCCAGCTGGGTCAAATCACGATACGGCGCACGGCCGACTTCGGAAAATGTGCCGTTCTCCACCCACGCCCATTTCAACTGACTGTTGCCGCCGTCCAGCAGCAAAAAGCGTTCCGGCTTGGCGGTGGCAGGTTGTACCGGGCGGTTATCCGGACGCAAGCTGATCTCTCCGCTGACAATGGTTTTTTCGCCCTTGTCCGTCAACAAACGCAACGCGCCTTGCGCATCCACGCCTTTGACCACGCCTTCATGTACAACGCGTCCTTCCTGAAGCAGCAACACCGGCCTGTCCGTGTCACGGTTGGCGGCATTGTATTCGCTGACACATGATGCAAATCCGTTTTGCGCGTATTCGTTCAACAGCGCATCGAGTTGCACCAATACCGCATTCAATAAGGTTTTGACGCTTACGCCCTGCTTAGAGGCCGTCTGAAACAAGGCCTGCACGGAAGTGGCATTTTCAACTTCTTTCGGCAATACAAAATTGATACCGATGCCGATGACGGCGACAGTCTTATTATCTACCCGCGCCGTTTCAATCAAAATACCGGCCAATTTATCGTTGGCCACGACCAAATCGTTCGGCCACTTGATATTTACGTCCAAACCGATATCGGCAAGCGCGCGGCGACAAGCCAATGCCACCACCAACGCCAGCGAACCCAGCTCATACTGCGGCTTGTCAAACGCCCAGCCCAAGCTAAACATCAAACATTCGCCCTGTCGGTTGACCCAGCTTCGCCCTTGCCGTCCGCGGCCTTTGGTTTGGAAATGCGCCACACACAAGGCCTTATGCGCCAAATCTGCCGACTGGCGCGCCAACGCCATGATTTCATCGTTGCTGGACGAACATTCGTGTTTCAACTGCGCACGAAAACCCTGTTTGCCGGCCATTTGTTGCAAAGATTCTTCGGAAAACACAGCCAAAGGGCGCACCAAGCGCCATTGCCCGTCGTGCTGACGCAGCAAACCGCGGATATGCCCCGGCATCTGCTGCCAAAATCCGTTTAATTGTTGCGGCTTCATACCGACCACGCGCGCCAACTGAGAAACGTGTTGCGGCAGGCCGTCTGAAAGCGCGGCGAGCAAGGCCCAATGGCGGCTGTTCAAATCCGTCATTCGCCTCCTCCGGCTTCGCGGATTTTCGCCAACGTTTTGGTGGTCGAAGTCTGGTGTAAAAACGGAATCGAAAACACTTTGCCGCCGCGCGCAAACGTCTCGGCCGCACCGACAATCTTATCCACAGGCCAGTCGCCGCCTTTAATCAATACATCGGGTTTGACCATTTCAATCAACGCGGCAGGCGTATCGTCATCAAACCAAGTGACCAAATCCACGCTCGCCAATGCCGCTGCCACTGCCGCGCGGTTTTCCAAAGGATTAATCGGGCGATCATCCCCTTTGCCCTGACGGCGCACCGAAGCATCGGTATTCAACGCCAGCACCAAAGCCGCACCGGCCGATCGCGCCTGCGCCAGATAGGTTACATGGCCCCTATGGAGAATATCGAAACAGCCATTGGTAAACACCAGCGGACGGGGCAATGCCGCCAAACGCTCCGCCAGCTTTTCGGGCGGACAGATTTTAGATTCGAATTCTGGAGCTGACCATTCGGACATGATGCGGTTCCTTTGGGAGTGAAACAGAAAATAACCGGGGTATTATAAAGGATAACGGCGAAACGCCATAAAAAGATACCGAACGGTACAATATTCGGGCTTGATTGCGTATTCATTGATATTTGATATCACGGCAAACGCCATTTTTGCCGATGCCATGATGAAACGGTTTGATAAATACTTTTTTGAAACCTAATTAAATCTAAAGTAAAATTTGGGTATAAACGGAAAAAAGCCTGCATACAATATGCAGGCTTTCATCTGGGGTGGCTGATGGGGCTCGAACCCACGACAACTGGAATCACAATCCAGGGCTCTACCAACTGAGCTACAGCCACCGTAAAAATTGGCACGCCCGACAGGAATCGAACCTGTAACCCCCGACTTAGAAGGTCGGTGCTCTATCCGGTTGAGCTACGGGCGCTCATGCCGATTCGTGCGAAGAATTTTGTGGTCGGGGCGGTGGGATTCGAACTCACGACCCTCTGCTCCCAAAGCAGATGCGCTAACCGGGCTGCGCTACGCCCCGACTGAAGACCTGAACTATACAGACCCTTTTTAACCCGGTCAACACTTACTTTGCTTTATTTTTTCATTTTTTGGTTATCTTATTATTTTTAATCGTTATTTATTTTTATGTTTCGTAATTGAGGCACTCTTTTGTGTCAGGCCGTCTGAAAAATGCGATAATTTAAACGCAATATTTATCCCTATTGAGGAGGAAAAATCATGGCTGCACAACTTATAGACGGAAAAAAAATCTCCCAGCAACGCATCGAGGCGGTCGCGCAGGCGGTAAAAGCGCGTCAGGAAAAAGGTTTGCACACGCCTTGCTTGGCGGTGGTATTGGTTGGCGACGACCCTGCCAGCGCGGTTTATGTACGCAATAAAAAACTGGCCTGCCAAAAAAGCGGCATCGAATCGCGCTCTTACGAGCTGCCGTCTGAAACCACGCAAGACGATTTGCTGAAACTGGTGGACGAATTGAACGGCGACCCTGCCGTCGACGGTATTTTGGTGCAACTGCCGCTGCCGGCACACATTGACAGCCAAGCGGTTTTGGAGCGTATCGAGCCGCATAAAGATGTGGACGGCTTCCACCCTTACAATGTCGGCCGCCTGGTCGTCAAAATGCCGCTGATGCGCCCTTGCACACCCAAAGGCGTGATGACTTTGTTGGAAGCCTACGACATCGACCCGAAAGGCAAAAAAGCCGTCGTCGTCGGCGCGTCCAATATTGTCGGCCGCCCGCAGGCATTGGAATTGCTGCTGTCCCGCGCGACGGTAACCATTTGCCACAGTGCCACGCAAAACCTTGCCGATGAAGTTGCTGCCGCAGATATTTTGGTGGTCGGCGTAGGCATTCCGAATTTCGTTAAAGGCGAATGGGTCAAACCCGGCGCAGTCGTTATCGATGTGGGCATCAACCGCTTGGACGACGGCAGCCTGTGCGGCGACGTGGAGTTTGATGTTGCCAAAGAACGCGCATCCATGATTACGCCCGTTCCCGGCGGCGTCGGCCCGATGACGATTGCCACTTTGTTGGAAAACACGCTACACGCGGCCTCATTGCACGATTAATCGCTGTCATTAAGTTAGGCCGTCTGAACATGGTTTTTCAGACGGCCTGACCTGTTTTTTTGCTTTTTACCTTATTGGCTTCACATGTCCTTACTCTCTTCCCACACCGACAACCCGACTTTCCGCAACGCTTCCTATATCCTGATGGGCTTGGCCTTGCTGATTGTCTTGCACTACCATTTGCTGCCGCTGCTGCTGTCGGTTATCCTGACCTATATCTTTATTACGCGCACCAACGGCGTCATCCTCAAGCTCCGCCGCCGTGTTTTGCCGCGCAACACGCGGCTGCATAAATCGCTCAACGCGCACAATATCAACCTGATTTCCACTACGCTGACGCTGGCCATCGTGTTCAGCATCATCACAATGATGTCTTTAGGCATTTACCACCTGATACACGGCGGCCATGTCGGCTTTATGTTGGCGAAGCTGGCGGCAATTTTGGAAGACACCAAAAACAGCCAAGACCTGCCTGCGGCCATTCTCAATATGCTGCCCAACAATATGGCCGAAATCAAAGCCTCGGCGATCAAGCTGATTGAAGAATACCGCGCCGCGCTGACCCGCATCAGTAAAAACAGCATCACGTCCTTCGTGTACATCCTCATCGGCATCATCATCGGCGCCATGCTCAGTTTCCACCGCCTGGAAATGCGCAAAAACCGCCACAAAATGCCATTGTTTAAAGCCGAATTGATGCGGCGCATCATCAATTTTGAAACCAGCTTTGAACGCGTGTTCCTCGCACAAGTCAAAATCTCGCTGATCGACACCTTCCTGACCGGCCTGTACCTCTACTTGGTTTTACCGCTGTTCGGCGTTGAGCTGCCGTTTAAAATGACCGTCCTGATCGTCGCCTTTATCGTCGGCCTGATTCCGGTGGCGGGCAACCTGATTTCCAACACCATCATCATTATTTTGAGCCTCGGCGCATCGCTTTACGTCGCACTCGCCTCGTTGGTTTTCCTCGTCGTCATCCACAAGCTCGAATATTTCCTCAACGCCAAAATCATCGGCTCGGAAATCGAATCCAGCGCATGGGAATTGCTGGTGGCGATGGTCGTCTTTGAACGCATTTTCGGCATCGGCGGCATCATCGTCGCGCCGGTTTATTACGCGTATCTGAAAAACGAATTGAAACTGCGAAAATTGATTTAATCAGTTGCATTTATACACATCAAAGGCCGTCTGAAAACGACAATCGGGTTTTCAGACGGCCTTTGCTTTACCTTTTCTTACACTTTACGGCATAATGGCAGCCACGCATTTCTAGAAGAAAGATAAACAATGTCAACCAAAACCCCTTCCCTATTCGGCGGCGCGATGATTATCGCCGGTACGGTTATCGGCGCAGGCATGCTTGCCAACCCGACCGCCACCTCCGGCGTATGGTTTACCGGCTCGCTGGCCGTGTTGCTGTACACCTGGTTTTCCATGCTCTCCAGCGGCCTGATGATTTTGGAAGTCAACACCCATTATCCGCACGGCGCCAGCTTCGACACTATGGTTAAAGACCTGCTCGGCCCGGCTTGGAACGTCATCAACGGCGTTGCCGTCGCTTTCGTTTTATACCTGCTCACCTACGCCTACATCTTCGTCGGCGGCGACCTGACCGCCAAAGGCATCGGCAGCGCGGTAGGCAGAGAAGTTTCGCTGACCGTCGGCCAACTCGTCTTCTTCGGCATTCTCGCCTTTTGCGTTTGGGCATCCGCACGCTTGGTTGACCGTTTCACCAGCATCCTCATCGGCGGCATGGTATTGACCTTTATTTGGGCAACCGGCGGCCTGATTGCCGATGCCAAAATGCCTGTCCTGTTTGACACCCAAGCCCCTGCCGGCACCAGCTACTGGATTTATGTCGCCACCGCCCTGCCCGTCTGCCTTGCCTCATTCGGCTTCCACGGCAACGTTTCCAGCCTGCTCAAATACTTTAAAGGCGACGCGCCCAAAGTGGCCAAATCCCTATGGGCAGGAACGCTGATTGCGCTTGTGATTTACATCCTCTGGCAAATCGCCATCCAAGGTAACCTGCCGCGCAGCGAGTTCGCACCGGTTATCGCCGCAGAAGGACAAGTTTCCGTCCTGATCGAAACGCTGTCCAAGTTCGCCCAAACCGGCAATATGGACAAAGTGTTGACCCTGTTCTCCTACATGGCGATCGCAACATCCTTCCTCGGTGTAACGCTCGGCCTGTTTGACTACATCGCCGACATCTTCAAATGGAACGACAGCATTTCCGGCCGCACCAAAACCGCCGCGCTGACCTTCCTACCACCCCTGATTTCCTGCCTGCTCTTTCCTACTGGCTTCGTTACCGCCATCGGCTACGTCGGCCTGGCCGCCACCATCTGGACCGGCATCATCCCCGCCATGCTGCTCTACCGCTCGCGCCATAAATTCGGTGCCGGCAAAAACTACAAAGTTTACGGCGGATTCTGGCTGATGGTTTGGGTCTTCCTCTTCGGCATCATTAACATTGCCGCCCAAATACTGAGCCAAATGGAACTTGTTCCTGTATTTAAAGGTTAAATTCCCTTAAGGCCGTCTGAAACACCCTCTTTCAGACGGCCTAATTCATTATTTTCCGCTACAATACCCCCTTTCCCCCAACGAACACCGTCCATGTACGACAATATCCGTTTCCATCTCGACGAAGACTACCCCGAACAGCTCCCGCCCGAAAACGCCGCCACCCACATCGGTATGTACTGGCAGTGGGCGGCGCAGGCAGGCCTCGTCAACCCCGTCTGGCAAACCGCCCCCGAAACCGCAGCCGACTTCGCAGCCATGACCTCGGGCAAAATCAGCGGACGGCACTTCCTGCTCAAACACATGGACGGCGCACTGACGGCGGACGACTTTACCGAACTCGGCCAACGGTTTACCGAGTTCTACTACACCGACGAAGAAGACGGCTACGGCGCATTTATGGAAGACTACGTCCTCGCCCTCGACACATCCTCGCTCGGCGGCTTCTACCACGTCAAAAACACCCTGGAAACCTTCGCCAAACTGACACCCGTTTTTCAGACGGCCTTTGAAAAATGGAAAAGCAGTTTGAAAGCAGAAAAATAAGAGCCCACACCATGAAACTCATCATCCTCGACCGCGACGGCGTCATCAACCAAGACCGCGACGATTTCGTCAAATCCGTTGACGAATGGATTCCCATCGAAGGCAGCATGGATGCCATCGCCTTTTTAACGCAGGCTGGCTACACCATCGCCGTGGCCACCAACCAATCCGGTATCGGCCGCAAATACTTTACCGTGCAAGACCTAACCGAAATGCACGCGAAAATGCACCGCCTTGCCGTTCAAGCAGGCGGCACCATCGACGGCATTTGGTTTTGCCCGCACACTGCTGCCGACAACTGCGAATGCCGCAAACCCAAGCCCGGCATGATTATCGACATCATCGAACGCTTCAAGGCCAATGCCGCCGAAACCTGGCTGGTCGGAGACAGCCTGCGCGACCTGCAAGCCATTGATGCCGCAGGCGGCAAATCCGCGCTCGTCCTGACCGGCAAAGGCAAAAAAACGCTGGCCAAACACGAGCAAGACCTGCCCGAACACACCCAAGTCTTCGACAACCTGCTGGCTTTTTCGCAATACATCATGCGTGAAAACACACAAATCGAAGAAGCCGCGCAAGCTATCCTATAAACGACAAGGCCGTCTGAAACCAGCCGACAACGGTGTTCAGACGGCCTTCAAACGACAGACTTTTCCCCGATATGCTGATTATCCGCAACCTGATTTACTGGTTCATCCTTTCCTCTAGCATTATTTTGCTGTTCCCCTTTATGCTGCTCGCCCTGCCCTTCCAAGGCGGCGCGCACAAAATGGCGCAAGTTTGGGTGCGTATCCTCAACTGGTCGCTCAAGCACATCATCGGCTTAAACTACACCTTAAGCGGCGCGGAAAACATTCCCGACCACCCCGCCATCATTTGCTCCAAACACCAAAGCGGCTGGGAAACCCTCGCCCTACAAGAGATTTTTCCGCCTCAAGTCTATGTTGCCAAACGCGAACTTTTCAAAATCCCTTTCTTCGGCTGGGGCTTGAAGCTGGTCAAAACCATCGGCATCGACCGCAGCAACAGCCGCGAAGCCAACAAACAACTCTTAGAACAAGGCCTTGCGCGTAAAAACGAAGGCTATTGGATTACCATTTTCCCCGAAGGCACACGCCTGCCGCCTGGTGAAAAAGGCCGCTACAAGCTCGGCGGCGCGCGCATGGCAAAAATGTTTGAGATGGACATCGTCCCCGTTGCGCTCAACAGCGGCGAGTTTTGGCCGCGCAACTCCTTCCTCAAATACCCCGGTACGGTCAGCGTCATCATCGGCAAACCCATTGCCCACAACAACGGCAATGAAGCCGAACTCATGGCCCAATGCGAGCAATGGATTGAAAGCCAGCAGCCCCTGATTACCGGACAAGGCCCGTTCGCCCCCAAAACCAAATAAATCATTCCATCGGGTGGGCCGCTATGCCCTCCCTTTTCACTCAAACACCATGCCCCGCCTCCATACCCATACCCTTTCAGACGGCCTCACCATTCATATCCAGCTCAAACGCAGCGCCAAGAAAAACCTCATCTTGCGCCCCGTTTCCGCCGATACCGTCAGCATCAATATCCCTCCGTTTGTTACCCAGCACACCTTTACCCAATGGCTGAACGACAACGAAGCCATCCTGCGCCGTACCTTAAACAAAGCACCGGCCCGACAAACACCCACCGACACGCTTCCCGAATGGATTTGGTATCAAGGCGTTCAGACGGCCTTGTCCGTCCATGCAGCAAACCACATCCAAATCAGGCCGTCTGAAATCCTGTTGCCCGAAAAAGAAAACGCCGCCCAACTCACCCATTTGCGCCGTTTCCTACACGAGCGTGCGCACGAATATCTGCTGCCACGCCTCGAAGGCCATACCCGAACCACCCGCCTGACTCCGAGCGCCATTTCCCTTTCCAACGCCAAAACTTTCTGGGGCGTTTGCCGCCACACCACCGGCATCCGCCTCAACTGGCGGCTCATCGGTGCGCCCGAATATGTCGCCGACTACGTCTGCCTGCACGAACTCGCCCACCTGCGCCATCCCAATCACAGCCCTGCATTTTGGGCTCTGACCCACTCGCTTACGCCACATGTTGACCAAGCCGAACAATGGCTGAAGGCGCACGGCAGCGAATTGTTCCGCCTCGGCTAAGTCTTATCCGGCAGCATTTTTCTGCAAGCAAACACCAGCCCAAAGCAAAGAATCAACACCCTCCAAACAAATCATGTAGCCGTGCGTAAAATCGTGTTTATCCGCTTGCCACCCCTCATACCTGCCGATAAGATGATGTCGTTCTCAAAACCCTTTTCAGAAAGGAAAACCGATGACCAAAGCAAAATCGTTACTGGCCACCGGCATTTTGGCTCTTTTCTCCGCCACGGCATTCGCCTCCCCGTTGCCTTCCGAAATCTACCGTCCGGATGGCGCGCACACCATCAAAGCCGATCATCAAGGCGACGGCGAATTTGAATACGAAGCCGAACTCTCCGGCCAACGCAATTCCATTCCTTCCCTGGCCAAAAAAGTGATCGCCCACGCGCGCAGCAAAGGTTTCCATGTGGTTGAGTCTGAAATCAAACACGACGATGCCGATCTGAAATTCAAACGCGGCAAACAAGAGCTGGACGTTTCCATCGAAGACAAAGGCCAAGGCCGTATCGAATACAAAGCCGATTTGGACTTGGACCAAAACTAAATCCGACTCGCAAATAAAGGCCGTCTGAAATCCCATCGGGTTTCAGATGGCCTTTTGTCGTCTTTATCAGATATAATGGCACTCGGTTTGTAAAATTTCCGACTCAAAACATTGTACAATCTGCCCACTTATACCGATAACATCCCAAACATTGCCATGAAAAAACGTCTGCTCCTCCTCGCCATCCTTCCCCTTTCCCTTCACGCCGCCGATGTGCCGCCTGACGTAAAACCCGAGCTTCAAGTCAACACTGCCGAACCCCAACAACCTGAAACGCACAACATTCCTGCCGAGCAGACAAACAGGCCGTCTGAAAAAATCATCAACGTCGATGCCGACACCCTGCTTGCCAACACCGAATTACTGGCACGCGCCATGTATTCCGCCGTCGTCGCCCACAATATCCCCGGCATCAAAGCCGTTTTGCCCATTTACGAACAATGGCCAGAACACGATCGCGCCATGGCACGCTATGCCAAAGGTTTGCTTGCCCAATCCGAAGGACGCGCCGCCGAAGCCATCGGCCATTACCGCCGCTTTATCGCCGAGCAACCCGATGCCTCCGCCGTCCGCTGGCAGCTTGCGACCGCCTTGTTTGAAGACAAACAAAACGAAGCCGCAGCCGACCAGTTCGACAAACTACAAACCGAATCCCTCCCGCCTGCCTTGCAAGAACGCATCGAAACCTACCGCAAAGCCCTGCGTGAACGCGACTCATGGCAATTCAATGCCGGCTTGAACATCACGCGCGAACAAAACATCAACCAAGCCCCCGGCCAACGCCGTCTGGGCAACCACCTGAGCGATGAACAATGCCGCGCCGTGCGCCTTGCCTATCCCGACGACGACTGCTTCCGAGGCTGGACATTCCCCGAACCCATCGATGCCACTGCCATCCATTACCAAATCGGCGCAGAAAAAAAATGGTCGCTGCCCCGCGGCTTCTATGCCACGGCAGGCGCAGACCATTACGGCAAAATCTATCCCAAACACACCAACTACAACGACCTCACCACACGCTTTTCGGCAGGCATCGGCTATGCCGACCAGCGCAACGATATCGGCATGACCCCGTTCCATGAACGCCGCTTCTACGGCAACGACCCCTACACCTACACCAACGGCGCACGCCTCCACTACAACCATTGGTGGCAACCCAAGCTGCAAACCCTCAGCGCATTTGAAGCAGGCCGTCTGAAAAACGGCCGCCGCGAGCATTCCAACAACACCAGCCAACTGCTCAGCAACTCCATCGTGTACTACCGCAACGCGCGCCAATACTGGGTAGCCGGTATCGACCTCTACCGCGAACGCAACCGCGACGACAAAAGCGACAGCTTCAACCGCTACGCCCTGCGCACCACATGGGGACAAGAATGGCCCAAAGGCCTCTCCACCGTCCTACGCCTCAGCGCCGCCCAACGCCATTACCAAGCCCCCAGCTTCTTCAGCAACGAACAAAACCGCCGCGACAAAGAAGCCTCCGCCTCCCTAAGCGTATGGCACCGCGCCCTCCATTTCAAAGGTATCACCCCGCGCCTGACCATTGCCCACAACAAAACATGGAGCAACGACAAGTTCTACGAATACGGCAAAACCAAAATGTTTGTCGAATTGAGCAAAACGTTCTGACAAGTAGTACCAATCTGCGAAAAAAGCAAAAATGCCTGTCCTGCATACTTATTTACAAGACAGATTCAAACTTTTACAGATACCGAATCAATAGATTTTTTAAGGCATAATGTCTTATTAAATTCATATTTATCAAATAGATGAAGTTTACGCCCATATTACTTTACGACGTAACGTACAACACTACATAACGCTACAAAGAAATCAGGCCGTCTGAAACCCGACTTGGCGTTTCAGACGGCCTAAGTATTCGTTATCATATCCGCTTACCTCTTCAGAAAGTATGATGATGAACGCCCTAAACAAAACCCTCTTATCCGTTTCTGTCGCGCTGGGATTGAGCGCCTGCGCTTCCGTCAAAACCGCAGACACCTACGACCTAGACTTCTCCAAACAAAAATACACCGAACAAAGCATCGAAGTGAACGGTCAGGCCATCAAATTCCGCGCTTACGAAGGCGTAGTTTACGTCCGCAATCCTGTCGATACCCGTTACGAAATCATCAATATTTATGTACCCGAAGCCTATTACAACGGCGGCGAGATAGACGGTTTCAACGCCGAAACCGCACCGATTTTCCTGCCCAACCAAATCGGCGGCTATATGCCTGCCGAACCGGGCAAACCTGCTTTGGAAGGTAAACGCGGCGAACCTGAAGACGGTCAAAAATCGCCGAACGCCGCGCTGACCGCCCTTTCCAAAGGCTACGTCGTCGCCTCCCCGGGCGCGCGCGGCAGAACGGAATCCACCGGTAAAGCACCTGCCGCCATTGTCGATTTGAAAGCCGCCGTCCGCTATCTGAAAGCCAACGACAAAGCCATGCCCGGCGATGCCGAAAAAATCATTTCCAACGGCACAAGCGCAGGCGGCGCGATGTCCGCCCTCTTAGGCGCGACAGCCGACCAAAAAGATTACGAAAACCACCTCAAAGCCTTAGGCGCGGCAGACGGCAGCGACAAAGTTTTCGCCGTATCCGCCTACTGTCCGATTACCGATTTGGACCATGCCGATATGGCTTACGAATGGCAGTTCAACGGTATCAACGACTACAAAAAAATGAACATTTCCATGCTCGACTACCGCATCAAACGCGAGCTGGTCGCAGGCACACTGACCGATGACGAGAAAAAACTGTCCGACCTCCTCAAACCCCTATACCCTGCATACCTCAACAGCCTGAACCTGAAATCCCCCGAAGGCAAACCCCTGACGTTGAACGCCCAAGGCAACGGCAGCTTTAAAAACCATATTGCCGGTTTACTTGCCAAATCCGCACAAGCCCAGCTTGATGCAGGCAAAGACCTGAGCGACCGCACTTGGCTGACCGTCCGCAAAGGCAAAGTTGTCTCCGTCGATTTCGATGCCTACGCCAAAGCCGCCGGCCGCCAAAAAACACCGCCGGCCTTTGACGGCGTAGATTTAAGCACAGGCGAAAACCAACTCTTCGGCACCAATACCGTCGACAAACGCTACTTTACCGCGTTCTCCATGCAACACAACACCGCCGCCAACGCCGAAATCGCAGATGAAGAAACCATCAAAATCATGAACCCGCTCAACTACATTGGTAAACCGGGTGCAAACCTGCCGAAAAACTGGCGCATCCGCGTCGGCACCAACGACCGCGACACCTCGTTGGCAGTCTCCGCCGTCTTAGCCGCCAAACTGCAAAACAATGGCCAAACCGTCGACTACGCCCTGCCTTGGGATGTCGGCCACGGCGGCGATTATGACTTAGACGAACTGTTCGCCTGGATGAAACAAGTCAGCAGCTCTGCAAAATAAGCGTTCCAACATGGATTGAGATGAGATTTGGTATCCCGTTTTAATTAAAGAAAGGCCGTCTGAATATTTCAGACGGCCTTTTTTATTTAAATTAAACAACCATTTTTATCATTAGTCGCAAGATACCTACCACCCACTCATTTCTAATGAAAAAAGTACAAATTTAATGGAAAATATACACCTTCAAACTTAATCGCCTTTAAAAAACGAATGCGCTCCTTTCTCCACATCCTCAAAAAAATCGGCAAAATAGCGCTGATCATCCCTATTTTTGCCCTATTGTATTTTTTGTCTGCTTGGATGATGGCTTCATTGCCGCTTAATGAAGAGCAGCCCAAAGGGGAAATTACTTTATTTTTAGTCAGTAACGGCGTGCATACTGATGTAGTCATGCCGCTGAAGAATGATATTTTTGATTGGTCGGATATCGTCAATCTAAAAGACACGCTTACTGCTGATCCTCAAATAACGCATATCGGTTTAGGCTGGGGGGAGCGCAATTTTTATTTATACACGCCTGAGTGGAAAGATTTGACTTTCTCTAATGCCTTTGGTGCATTAAGCGGGCTGAACCGTACGCTAATTCATGTTACTTATTATCCTTTTGAACCACAAGAAAATAGCCACATCGTCAAATTTTTGGTCACGCCTGAGCAATACAGGAATTTAACAAAATCGCTCTTGGCCGGTTTTCAACAAGAAAATGGGCACCCCATCTTGCTAAAAGGAATCCATCATCAATCTAACGATGCTTTTTATGAAGCCAAAGGACGCTATCATTTATTCAATACTTGTAACACTTGGCTGAATGACAAATTGGTTGAAAGCGGCCTTAAAGGCGTGTATTGGACTCCTTTCTCTTCGCCCTTGCTGGAACAATACCGATAGCCTTCACGCTTCTCAATTTATGGGTCTATGTAAAACTTCAGACCGTCTGAAATTTTCAGACGGCCTGTATTTTGATAAAAACTCAAAGCCCTTTATTATATAAATGAAATTTTTAAATAGCATTAAATATTAATTTTTATAAATAAACTGATTTTAAATTCTATAAAATAATTAAAATAAAGAAATTTTAGAATAAAATTGCTAAAACAAAAAACTAAGCCTTGTTTAATTCTGCTAAAACCTGTAACCTGTATCAAAAATAAACAAGAGAGTTCATCATGTCCCAACACCACCCTACCGACGACATTAAAATTAAGGAAGTCAAAGAGTTACTCCCTCCAATCGCGCATTTGTATGAGCTGCCTGTTACGCCTCAGGTTGCCAATTTGGTTTATAAAACACGTCATGAGATTTCGGATTTGGTTCACGGCCGCGACAACCGTTTGCTGGTCATCATCGGCCCATGCTCGATTCACGATACTAAGGCGGCGGTTGAATATGCGCAAAAATTGCTGCCCTTGCGCAAAAAATATGAGAAAGAGCTGCTGATTGTAATGCGCGTGTATTTTGAAAAACCGCGTACAACCGTTGGCTGGAAAGGCCTGATTAACGATCCTCACTTGGACGGTACGTTTGACATCAACTACGGCCTGCGCCAAGCGCGTCAGTTGTTGCTGACTTTGAACGAAATGGGCATGCCTGCTTCGACTGAATTCTTGGACATGATTACGCCGCAATACTACGCCGATCTGATTTCTTGGGGCGCGATTGGTGCGCGTACGACTGAAAGCCAAGTGCACCGCGAATTGGCCAGCGGCCTCTCCTGCCCTGTCGGTTTTAAAAACGGTACGGACGGCAACCTGAAAATCGCCATCGACGCCATCGGCGCCGCCAATCATCCGCACCACTTCCTGTCTGTAACCAAAGCCGGTCATTCCGCGATTGTCCACACCAGCGGCAACCCTGACTGCCATGCGATTTTGCGTGGCGGTAAAGAGCCTAATTACAGCGCGGAACACGTTAAAGACGCGGTTGCGCAGCTTCAAAAAGCCGGCGTGAGCAGCAAACTGATGGTGGACTGCAGCCATGCCAACAGCCGTAAAGACTTCCGCAAACAAATGGATGTGGCGCGCGATGTTGCGGCACAGTTGAAAGCCGGTGAAGAAAACATCATGGGCGTGATGGTGGAAAGCCACTTGGTTGAAGGCCGTCAAGACAAGCCTGAAGTTTATGGTCAAAGTATTACGGATGCCTGTATCGGTTGGGATACGACTGAAGAATTGCTGGCCCTGCTTGCTGAAGCGAAAGGTTACCAAGCTTAAGTGCTAAACCATAAAAAAAGACCGGATATGTTCCGGTCTTTTTTGTGTCTGTTATTTTGATTTCTTTGCTCATATTCAGAATAAAAACAGTATTTTAAGAAAAAATCAGGCCGTCTGAAACAATTAAAAGACAGTTTCAGACGGCCTACTCAATCCGGTTATGCCGCACCAACGCTATACGTTTCGCCCTTACTGTCCGCTTGGCCGACAATGGCAGCAACGGCAGCGGCCAAGCCGTTGCGCGTCATGTATTTTTGCGGAATTTCTTGGGCATTTTGTGTCAAGGTATAGGCATTATCTTCGCCATCGGCAAGGCCGCAGGGGCGCAGGATAGTCCAATTCAAACCGCTTTGTTTGAGATAGATTTCGGCTTCCGTTTTGGCACGGACGGCTTCGCCGAGTGCCTGTTTGAACGGCTCGCTCATCATGTCCCATTGTTCACCGCAGCCCATGCTGGTAATCAGTACAAAGCGGGCTTGCGGATTGACGGCTTTCGTAACGGCAATAATGTTGATATTGCCCAGCGCATCGCTGCGGATGCCCTCTTCGTTTTTGCCTCCGACAAAACTGATCACGGTATCGGGACGGTATTGTGCCAACGCTTTATCGAGCGCATCGGCATCAAGCGCATCGGCGACGACGGTTTGAATATTGTGTTCGGTAAAAAAGCTGTCTTCAGACGGCCTTCTCAATACGGCGACGGTATCGGCTGAGTCAGTCAATGTGCGGATATAGGCTCGGCCAGACGGGCCGTTGGCTCCGAAGATGAGTTGCATGTTTGGGGTTCCTTTGTATGGTAGATGTTTATTGTTAGAAAATCCGCTCCTCTATGCAACAAGGAACGGATTTTCAGGCCGTCTGAAACCGTTTAAGCGGCATCAAACAGTTTGCGCATGGCTTCGATTTGATGTTGTTTCAACTCGCCTGCTTCATCGCGGCCGACGAAAATTTTAAACATGGCGCCGCCGTTGCGGTTGATAAAGTTGAGCGAGCAAGTGGCTTTACCCATAAACGGGCGTTCCAAAAGGTAGATGGAGGCGCAGTTTTCATAGTAGATGTGGCCGTGTACGCCACCGTCGGTTTCGGGATGGTCAAAGTTGTAGAAACCGCGGCCGACTTTGCCGTTAGGCAGTTTGCCGCTGACTTCGACGATGGCATCGGGGGTGTGGGCGATGAAGGTAACGGATTCATCCCATGCGGCAACGGCTTGGAGGATTTCGACTATGCGGCTGCCTTCTGTTTGGCGCACGTTCTCTTCTGGCAGACAGCGGATAACGTCTTCAAAACTGCATTGGTTTTGCGCGGCCAGCATTTCCAGCACTTGGCCGGGATTTTTTTCCAATAATTGACGCAACATGGTTTGTTGTTCGGCTGAAAGTTTTTGCATGGTTGGATCCTTTTCTTGAGTTGGAAGAGTGAGCATGAGTTTGCGGATAAGGGTGGGCGACCAATAACGGCCGCTGGTATTCAAACGGATAAGGCCGTCTGAATCGGGTTCTTTAAAAAGCTGCATTTCCTGCCATTGGGCAATCAGCTTTTGCGCTGCTTTGTTGCCGTCGAACAATAATGGATTCAGACGGCCTGTTTCAATATCGTGCTGAACTTTGCTGAGCAGTGCTTTATTTGGACTATGGCCGCTCATAAATGCGATGTTTTTCTCGCCTTTCGGCGTGGCGAGATAACTTTCCAAATCGCCCTGCACCTGATAGCTGAAACCGCCGAAGTTACCCCCTGCGCCGGAGCCGAACGCCAAACAGGGAATGTCGGATTTGATCAGGGTATTGTAGCGGTTGCGCTCGCCGCGGCCGGGATAGGCGAAGTGGCTGTTACTGACCTGTTCCCATCCTTTTTCCAGTAGTGTTTCAACCGTGTAGGCATATTGGTCTGCCTGAATATCAAAGCCCGGCGGTGTCGGAAATGCGCCTTTTTCAATCATGCGGTTGATGGGTAGCATGGGATAAAGGTTGAACGCGTACGTATCCAAACCGGACAGCGGCAGCTCGGTGGCACGGGCGATATCGTTTTGCCAAACTTCATCGGTTTGATTGGGCAGGCCGAACATCAAATCAGCGACAATCACGGCATCGAGTTCGCACAGTTTTGCCAAATATTCAAACGCCTCGTCGCCGCTGTGTTTGCGGCCGAGACGGCGGCGGATAGCGGTATTGAAGGTTTGCACGCCGATGGAAATGCGGTTGGCCCCTGCTTCGAGACAGGCCTGTGCTTTTTCCAAATCGAAATGGCTCATGCGCCCTTCGATGGTGAACTCGCAGTCTTCGGCAAGAGGCAAATATTGGTAGCAGGCACGAATCAGGCGGACGAGGTCTTCCGTAAGCAACGCGGTGGGCGTACCGCCCCCGAAATAAACGGCTCGGATTTTGCCCTTTCCTGTACGGACTTCGGCTTCAGCGGCCATTTCTTCGATAATTTTGTCGGTGTACACGCTGCTTTGGCTGTCCTTCCACGCATTACGGTAGAAGCCGCAAAAAACGCAATGGTTGGCGCAAAATGGAATATGCAGATAAGCAAGCGCGTCCACATCGGTAGCATGGGGAAGCTTTTTCTTCCAAATGTTCTGCCACTGGGGACGCGGTATTGGAACGCCGCCCCAAACGGGCATTAATGCCTGACGTTCGGGAAATGCCTTGGGCGCGGATTGTTTCGGAGTCCAAACAAGCTGCTGTACCATGATAATGATTAATAAAAATTATTAATAAGATTTATATATTAAATAACCATCATCATTTTCTTGTCAATATTTTTGTGTAATTAAAAATAAGTATTATTTTAAAATATTGTATTCTATAAATAATTAAATGTATTTCTATTTGATGGAAATCGGCATTTTACTTGTGAAATGCGCAAAATTTGGTTCTTCAAGTCGGGAACATCCTCCCATCTCGTTTTATTTTTGAACGATAAAATAAATTTTCTTTATCGTTTTCAGACGGCCTTTTGGCGCTCAGCTTCTGAAATAAAACCCTGCTTCATCTTCGCAACGGCGTATCTGCCAACCGTAAACCGATTCAAGCAAGTCGGGGCGCATCACTTCGCCCACCTTGCCTGATGCAACGACTTTTCCCTTATTCATCAAAATAATATGTTCCGCATAACGCGCGGCGAGGTTTAAATCGTGCAATACCATTATTGATGAGGCACGGTTTGAATGCCCGACCAAATACTGCATCAGGCGGTGTTGGTGGCGGATATCGAGATGGTTGCACGGTTCGTCCAAAAGCAAGACCGGCGCATTTTGCAACAGGGCGCGGATGATGTTGGCTCGTTGCTGTTCGCCGCCTGAGAGCTTGCCGATACGCTTATCCGCCAATGCCATCAAATCAAAATAATCGAGCAACTCGTCCGCCCATTCATGGTTCAGACGGCCTTTTTGTACGAATGACGCCAACGCAATGTATTCGCGTACGGTCATCGGCATATTGTAACGGCCATGCTGCCCGACCCATGCCACCCTGCCCGCACGGATTTGTGGCGCAACGGCCTCACCGAAAAGCGTGATTCCCCCCTGCCCTGTTTGCCCGATTAATGCCCGCAGCAAAGTAGATTTGCCTGCGCCATTCGGGCCGATAATAACGGTCATGCCCGAAGGTATATCCAGTTGATCGATTTCAAGCAGGGTTTTGTCTTGGACGCGGACGGAAAGATTACAGATTCGAAATAAGGTGTGCATGGCAAAAGATATGGGGCAATGAAGTTTCAGACGGCCTGTTTGGGCATTAACGGCTTTTCAAAGGCTTGATAAACAAATACATAAAAAATGGTCCGCCCAATAAGGCAATCACGATACCAACCGGCAGATCGACAGGGTATGTCAGCCAGCGCGCCGCGCCGTCCACCACCATTAAAAACACTGCGCCTAACCAAGCCGACAGCGTAATCAGTTTGCGGCGGCTGCCACCGACGGTTTGCGCCAGCACATTGGGGATCATCATGCCGAGAAAACCGATGATGCCCGAAAGCGATACCGCCGCCCCCGTCATCAATGCCGCGCCGATTACGGTTTGCACACGCAATGCCCCAACTGATACTCCCATACTGGCAGCCGTGTCTTCCCCCGTCATCAAAACGTCCAGCCGCCTGCCTGCCGACAGCAAAATCAGAAAACCGGGCAACATGACCGCGATTGCCGTGACAGGCGATGAGAAACCGGCTTCGGCAAGGCTGCCCGACAGCCATGTGGTCGCGCTGCGCAATACCAAATCGTCAGATAAAAACAAAATCATGCTGACCACCGCGCCCGAAAACGCGCTCAACACAAAACCCAACACCAGCAATCCCAAAGTACCGCCGCCGAGCAGCTTGTGCACTGCCAAAATCAGCAGGCACACACCCAATGCACCGAAAAAAGCCGCCGCCGGCACACCCATCGCGCCGCCGCCCAAAGCCAATAACACAATCACGCCCAAGGCCGCCCCGCCCGATGTCCCGATCAAACTCGGATCGGCCAGCGGGTTCTCAAATAAAGCCTGCAATGCCGCACCCGAAGCGGACAAACCGGCTCCGACCAAAAGCGCGGTATAGATGCGCGGTAAACGAATTTGGCGGACGGTTTCATCCATCGCCAACGGCGACTCCCACGCACCAAAACCGATGCCGCAGCACAAATAAACAGCGGCGGCAGTAAGCAGCAGGCAGAGGGTAAGGGTATGCGGTTTCATGACATCATGCGGTTTAAGCGGATTGAGGGACGGTTTCAGACGGCATTTTTAAGACAACCGTTTTGCTTCCTCCTCAATAAGAAGGAACAAATCAAGGCCGTCTGAAAACAAAAATCGGGCAAGGGTTTTCAAAACAGGCGCGTTTATTTCGCCAAACCGTGCAAACGCTGAATCACTTGCGGCGTATCCAGCCCGTAACGAAACATATCGTTGGCCTTCCACAAATAAATCTTGCCGTTTTTCGCGGCAGGCGAGCCGGCGATTTCGGGGCGTGCGGCAAAGGTTTTGACGTTGCCTATCATGGCGGTGTTGTGGTCGGCAATAATGATGATGTCGGGTTTGGCCGCAATCCATGCCTCACGCGTCATCGGTTTGAGGCCGTCAATGGCGGCTGCGGCATTGATACCGCCGGCGCGGCGGATAATTTCGTCGGCGGCAGTATTTTTGCCCGATACGATGCGCCCGTCGTAGCTGAAGAGGTAGCGTTTGCCGCTGGAAGGCTGTTGTTTCATATCCGCCTGCCACTTACTGGCCAACTTGTCCGCCTGCGCGCTTTTGCCGATAAGCTGACCGATGTTGCGGATACTTTGCGGATAGGAGGCGATGCTGTCATCGGGCGCAACATTGACGGCTTTAATGCCTGCTTTTTGCAGGTGGGTAAAAATATCGGCAGGCTGCGCCATCCATGAACCGATGGCAATGTCGGGTTTGGCGGCCACAATCGGTTCAACCGTCAGGCGGCGATGAATGCCGATACTGGGCTTGTTTTTCAACGCCGGATTTTGAACGGTCTGATCGCGGCCGACGATTTCGTCCAATGCGCCGAGCTCGGCAACGATGTCTGCCGTATCGGGGGTCAACACGACGATGCGTTGCGCATGTGCAGTGCCGGCCAACGAAATAAGCGCGGAAAGCAGGAGGAGTTTGAATTTCATTGTTTTTTTCCTTGTCGCATGCTTTCAGACGGCCTGCTCGTTTTCTAAGGCCGTCTGAAAACGGTTGAATCACATTAGAACTTCAGTTGTACGGTTGCGGCAAAATTACGGCCGGTTTCGGTGTACAAGTCCATCACACTGGTACGGCTCATGCCGGCAACGTCGGCGTGCTGCCAGTATTTTTTGTTGCCGACGTTGTAAATGTTTGCGCCGATTTCGAGGTTTTTAAACGGCTTGTACCACGCGCCGATATCCCATACGCCATAACCCGGCGCTTGGAAAACAGTGTCGCTGCTGACGCGGCTGTGTTTTTTCGACCAGCGCAGCTTGGTACCCACACCCCATTTTTCCTGAGTGTAATCCAAACCCAAAACGCCGTTGAGCGGATAAGCAGAATCCAACGGTTTGCCGTCCTGCTGCTCACCGCGCATCCAAGCGATGCTGCCGGAGACTTGCCAGCCCGGCAGGAATTTGTAGGCGGCAGAGGCTTCGGCACCGTAGGTTTTGACCCTATCCAGGTTTTGATATTGGTACTGGATAATCGGGCGACCGCCTATGGAGGTAGTGCCGACTTCAGTGCGGTCGATGAAGTTTCGATAACGGTTGTAGAACGCGGTAACTTGCGCACGGGCGCGTTCGTTTTTGAACTTCATCCCCAATTCAAAGCTGTTGGAGCGTTCGGATTTGAGGTTGGCATTGGGAATGACCGCATAGCCGTAGGTCGTATTGGCAAACGCCATGGTTGCACTGTCAAACGGCGGTGTACGGAAGCCTTGGGAATAAGTAGCGAAACCGGTGAACTGCTCACCCATCGGCACGCTCAGGCGCAGGCTGGGCGTAAACGCGGAATCACTGAAGCGCGTCGCCGTTCCGCCGGGATTGGCATTGAGATAGGCTTGGTCGGTCGACGTGTTCAGCTTGTCTTTTTCGTAACGCAAGGCCGGAGTTAGAACGATGCCGTTGCCGAAGGTCAGGCTGTCTTGTGCGTAAACGCTGAACGTTTTGCGCTTGCTGTCGGGGAAGGTTTTATTCGGATAGGTGCTGCCTGCATAAACTTTGCTGATGGCACCGGTCAGATTGTCCACTGTCAGGCTGTCGCGCGGACGGGCAGTCTCGGTGTGTTTGTATTCGGCGCCGGCAACGACGGTTTGTTTGACCGCGCCGTCAAACTCCCACACTCCGCGTCCGTTCAGCCCGCGTATGGTCTGATTGAAACCGTAGTCGGAATAACGGGTCGAGTTACCTAATTGGCGCGCGCCCATGCGCGTAATGCTCACATCGACAGCATCGTCTTCCGTATGCAGTTTTTGCTGATAGGCAGTCAGGTTGGCTTCTTTCAGACGGCCTTCGCCAGTGTAGCGGTAGCCCGCTTCGATACGTTGACGGCGGATACGGTCGCGGGCATTGCTCTCGGATGTTGCGATGGTTACCGGCCCGCGCGATTGCGAACCCAAGCCATTTGCCAATACGGTGTCGTTGGCGTGGTAATACTGTTCGTACAAAGTTTCCAAGCGGTGGCGTTCGTTGCCGATATTGCCTTTCGCCAAGATATTGTAGGCATTGTTTTTCTGCGGGTTGGTAGCAGTACGCGCAGTCGAGTAGCTGGTATCGCTGCCCATGTTTTCGGTTTCATGACCTTGACGGCGCGTCAGCATCAGCAGACCTTCGGCGTTTTCATGGAAACCTGCTACAGTCGCCGTCACGCCATGGCTGCGGTCGCGGCTGCGGTAGCCGTGTTTCAAACCGAAATGCCCGCGTTTGCCCGCATCGACGAAATCACTCGGAGAGAGCGTCACCATATTCACCACACCGCCGAGCGCGTCGCTGCCGTACAGCGCGGAATAAGGGCCTTTGACAATATCGACCTGCTTAAGCGTGTCGCTTTCGACCATATCGCGTCCCGAAATCGCGCCGTTGGAGCCGCCACCTGCATAAGATTCGGGAATGCGTACGCCGTCCACCATCATCAGAATGCGGTTGCCGTCTATGCCTCGGATATTGATACCGGCATGACCGCGGCGGTTATTGTCTGACGGCACGCTGACGCCGGATTCATACATCACGATATCGTCCAAATTCTGCGCCGAGGCTTGATTCAAGGTTTTGCGTCCGATAACCGACACATTCGGCGCGGCTTTATCCAAGGTTTGCGCATTACGGTCGGCCGTGACCACCACAGGCTCTATTTCTGCCTGAGCCACTGGCATCTGAGCCGCATATAACTGTCCGGAAAAAACCGCCCCTATTACACAGGCAATCGCTTTCTTTTTCATTACACAACCTTATCATTTAAATAATAATAGTTTGCATTTATAAAACAAACAGACGGTTTTTGCAAGTTTAAGATATAAACAAAAGGCCGTCTGAAAACCCGATAATTCAGGTTTTCAGACGGCCTGCACTATTTTTCTTTTCAATTAGAACGTATGTTTAACCGTTGCAGTCACACTACGCGGCGTGCCGTAAACGTGAATATCCGGCATGGGGCGGTAGCGTTTGTTGAACACGTTTTCAAAGTCTAAACCGATGCGGGTGGATTTGCCGATTTTGTAATGCGCGGTCAAGTCCAGCGTAGCGTATGGGCGTTGGGTCAGTGCTTCTTTACCGGCAGCGGTGAAGGGCTGGTATTCATCATAGGCGTTTGTACCGCTTTGCCAGTTGACGTTTGCACCCAAGTTTAGGCGGTCGGTAACATCATACGCAGTAAAGAGTTTGAAAAGGTGGGCAGGATAAGAAGGGTTGACCACATTGCCCGAATCATTTTTGAGTTTGGAGTACGCATAAGAAGCATTGAGCAGCCATTTGTCGCTCAAGCGTCCGCCGACGGACAATTCCACGCCTTTGGTCGTCGTGCGGTCAATAGATTCATAGTAAAACCGTTGATTTTCCTCATCGTCAATTTCTTTCCCCAAATGGTCGCGTTTATTGATAAACGCAGCCGCAGAAGCGTTCAAACGGCCTTCAAACCCTGAGGCTTTTAAGCCGAGTTCATATGTTTTGCCACGTTGCGGTTCCAGCGGTTTGCCGTTTTGATCCAAATAGCGCACTTGCGGGCGGAATATGGTGGTATAGGAGGTGTAGGCTGTCAGATTGTCATTTAAATCATAACTTGCGCCCAAATAGGGGATAAATACCTTGTTTTTATGCCTGCTGTCGGCAAAATTGTTGCGATTGGAACTGTAGTGGTATTGCCAATCTACAAACCGTCCGCCGCCTATCAATGCCAGCCTGTCGGTTAGTTTAAAACGGGTCGAACCGTAAACAGAGAGGTTTTTCATATGGGCAAAGCCGTCGCGAAGGTAGGGCATGGCCAGTTTTGTGAAATTTCCGTCGAAAAGGCGCAAATCAGGGACAACCCTATCTTTATCTTTGTCGTAATATGAAAGAGTTTCCTTATTGTGCTGATAGCTGATGCCGGCATTGAATTCATGTTTGCGTCCCCAAAGCGGGTAATCGCCGTCCAAACTCAGAGAAAAATCTTGGTCGGTGTACTTGGCTTGGTCGCGCTCGGCAACGAATTTAGCGGAATAGTCCGGATAAATGACAAAAGGACCGGCTATACCGGAAACTGCATCACTTTTTCCATAAGTATGGCTGTAGTTGCCGTTCAGAGCCCAACCGTTTTCAAACTCATGATTGACAGAGGTGAAGATTTCCGCACTGTTTTCTTTACCGTAAGCCCATTTTGCCGAGGCATTGCTGCGCGGTGAGGCTGCAAATGGTTTGAAAGGTTGATTTTTTCTAGGGTTTCCCGCCACGGTCAGATAGCTGAAAGGCGAGCTGCCGGTATTGCGGAAACGGTGTATTTCCGTACCGATATTCCACTGAGTCTGAGGGGCAATGTCGTAGGAGAGAATGCCGTAGAACGTATGATTGTGGCGCGAAGTGTTCGGCAGGTAATCGCCGCCGTGGTCGCTGACCAAAATAGCGCGGCCGCGCAAGGTATTGTCTGCATTTAAAGGCTGATTGGCATCAAGGACGAAGCGGTAGTGGTTCCACGAACCGACACCGGCTTCTACGCTGACGGCAGGTTTGGCAGTCGGTTTTTTGCGTTCCAAAGCAACCGTACCGCCCGGCTCGCCCATACCGCCGTTGGACAAACCGCTTGCGCCGCGCACGACGACGACTTGGTCATACAATGCGCTGTCCAGATTGTTGGTACCGCGGCGGATGGCTTTACCGTCGTAAAGGAATTTGGGCGCGCCGTCCACGGAAATGCTGTCAACGGCCTGACTGCGTGAAATAAACTCGCTGTGGCCGGATACGTTGTTGCCCATTTTGCTGTGGAACACACCCGGTGTTTGTTTCAATACGTCCTGCAGGCTGTCCAAGCCTTGGTCTTCGATTTGTTTTGCCGTTACGACAGACAGGGACTGCGGCGTTTCGCGCTGGGTCAGGCGGATGCCTGTCGCGGCGGAGGAAGCGGGAATGGTGTAGTTGGAAGTAGTCTGTTTTCCGACACCTTGGACGGTAACTGCCGGTAAATCGACACGTTCTTGCGGCTGGGTATTTTCTACTTCAGTCGCGAAAGAATACGCCGAACACAGCGCCAGACTGACGGCAAAGCTTAATTTGCCATAGGGAAATACAGGTAGTGACATAGCCTCTCCAATTAGCTGATGTTTCAATTTGGTGGCAGATTCTATCAAAAAGATGTAGTCCGATGAAACTATGTTCTAATCACTATTTTCTAAGTAGTTCGTTTAATTCAAAATATTTATTTTTAAGCTAGTCCTAATTAACTAAAAAGGCCGTCTGAAAACCCGCATCATCAGGTTTTCAGACGGCCTTAATCTTTTTATTACAAGGTAATCAGTCTGCCAATTTTCGTGCCAATTTTGCCAAACGTTTACCTTGTGCAAAGGCAATATCGTTTTCTTCGGCAGTCAATGCCGGCTTGCTGTCATGGCCGGAAACATGACTTGCGCCATAAGGCGTGCCGCCGCTTTGGGTATTGCTGAGCGCGGACTCGGTATATGGAATGCCGCTGATGACCATGCCGTGGTGCAACAGGGGCAGCATCATGGTCAGCAAGGTGCTTTCTTGGCCGCCGTGCAGAGAAGATGTGCTGGTGAATACGGTGGCAGGTTTGCCGACGAGTTCTGCGCCGAGCCAAAGGGGAATGGTGCCGTCGATAAAGTATTTCATCGCGGCAGCCATATTGCCGAACCGCGTCGGGCTGCCGAGCGCGAGGCCGGCGCAATTTTTGAGGTCGTCGGCAGTCGCGTATGGCGCGCCTTCGTCGGGAATGTCTTTTTCAACGGCTTCGCAAACGGTGGAAACTTTGGGAACAGTACGCAACACGGCTTCGCAACCGTCCACGCTTTCGATACCGCGTGCGATTTGGCGGGCAAGGTTGCGCGTGCTGCCGTTTTGGGAATAAAAGAGGACGAGGATTTTCAGAGGATTTGGGTTCATTTGGGGTTTCCGTTACAATGCTGTCAGGTTTCAGACGGCCTTTTAAATACTCGGGCCGTCTGAAAAGAAGAAATTTCAATTTAAAAGTGGGAAAAGGTTATGCCGTTTTCGCAATGGTGGCAAGGTTTTTTAAAGAGTAAAGGCGTGGCGTTCGCTTGGTTTGTCGTGCGCCGTTTTGATGAGGAGCGCGTGCCGCAGGTAGCGGCAAGCATGACGTTTACGACGCTTTTGGCTTTGGTGCCCGTGTTGACGGTGATGGTCGTCGTCGCTTCTGCCTTCCCTGTTTTCGACCAATGGTCGGGGGAATTTATCTCTTTTATCAACCGCACCATCGTTCCGCAGGGCGCGGACATGGTGTTTGACTACATCAATGCATTCCGCGATAAGGCTACCAATCTGACGGCGATCGGCAGTGTGATGTTGGTCGTAACCTCGCTGATGTTGATTCGGACGATAGACAATGCGTTCAACCGGATTTGGCGCGTCAATTCGCAACGGCCTTGGATGATGCAGTTTTTGGTGTATTGGGCGTTGCTGACGTTTGGGCCTTTGTCTTTGGGCGTGGGCTTGTCGGTCGTGATCGGTCAGGTGCAAGTAGTGGGCGGTTCGGAATGGCTGAGGGTCATCACTACGGTTTCATTTATTACGCTGCTGCTGTGGGGTTTATACCGCTTTGTGCCCAACCGTTTCGTGCCTGCCAGCCATGCTTTGGTCGGCGCGGCCGTAACGGCGTTTTGCTTGGAAACGGCACGCTTTTTGTTCGCTTGGTATATGGGCAACTTTGACGGCTACAAATCGATTTACGGCGCATTTGCCGCGGTACCGTTTTTCCTGTTGTGGCTCAACCTGTTATGGACGTTGGTATTGGGCGGCGCAGTTTTGACCTCGTCCCTGTCCTATTGGCGCGGCGAAGCGTTCCGCCGCAGTTTGGATGCGCGCGGCCGCTTTGACGATGTATTGAAAATCCTGCTGCTGCTCGATTCTGCCCAACAAAGCGGCAAGGCATTGCCGGTGCAGGAGTTCAGACGGCATATCAATATGGGCTTTGACGAATTGGGCGAGCTTTTGGAAAAACTGGCGCGACACGGTTATGTCTATTCCGGCCGTCAGGGCTGGGTCTTGAAAATGGGGGCAGAGTCCATCGACTTGGCGGAGCTGTTCAAACTTTTTGTCTACCGTCCGCAAACGCTTAATAAAGACAAGGTCAATCAAACGGTTGACCACATTATGCAACCCTGCTTGGAAACCTTGAACATGACGCTGGCCGAGTTCAGTGCCCATACGAAAAAACAATCCTCTTAAACCTGACGCCGTCTGAAAGCAAAAATATCAAGTTTCAGACGGCCTTTGCTATAATCAGCACACTACTGAATACTACATTCAACCTACAAGGAAAAATAGATGAAAACACCAGCCCTACTCTCGCTGCTCGGTCTGATTCCATCTGCCGCTTTTGCCGCCCACGGCGTAAGCCTTGGCCAACCACCGAAATATCCGGCCAACTTTACCGCCTTCGAATACGTCAATCCCAACGCTCCCAAAGGCGGCTCGTTTACCACGCCTTTCCTCGGTGCTTTTGACACGCTCAATCCCTTTACCCTCAAAGGCAACCACGAATACGGCATCAGCATGCTGACGCTCGACACCCTGACCGAGCAAAGCATGGACGAACCTTACGCCGTTTACGGCCTGATTGCCGAAGACATCGCCCTGGCGCCGGACGGCCTTTCCGTTACCTTCAAAATCAACCCCAAAGCCAAATTCCACAACGGCGATCCCGTTTTGGCCAAAGACGTTGCCGCTTCATTTAACATCCTGACCAAAGACAAAGCCGCCGCCCCCATGTACCACTTCTACTGGAGCGACGTGGCCAAAGTGGAAACGCCCAGCGATCGCACCGTCGTGTTCCGCTTCAAACAGCGCAACTCAGAATTACACATGATTCTCGGCAGCCTGCCCGTCTTCTCGCATAAAAGCTATCCCAAAGGCCTGGCAGCCGCACCCAACAGCCTGCCGATCGGCTCCGGCCCCTACCGTTTTGCCAAAGCTGAAAACGGCCGCATCAGCGAGTTTGTCCGCGACAAAAACTACTGGGCGCAAAATCTGCCCGTGCGCAAAGGTCGCTACAACTACGACCACATCCGCATCAAATACGTCAAAGACGAAGTTGTCCGCATCGAAGGGCTGAAAGGCGGCCAATATGACTTCGTACAAGAAAACGTCGCCCGCAACTGGGCGCGCGCCTACTCCGACGAAGTCCTCAAAAAACGCAATCTGTCCAAACACGAATGGATACAAAACAGCACAGCCGGCATGCAAGGCTTCGTCATCAATATGCGCCACAAGCCCTTGGACAATATTTACGTCCGCCGCGCCTTGATTGAAAGCTTCGACTACGAAAGCGTCAACCGCCGCATCTTCTACGGCGCATACCGCCGCACCGACAGCTTCTTCACCAACAGCACCATGGCCGCAACCGGCAAACCTGACAGCGCGGAAACCACATTGCTCAAATCATTGGGCACCAAGCTGCCCGACGGCGTATTGGATCAAGACGTCCCTATGCCGCCGGTTACCGATCCCAAACTGGGTGTACGCCCAAACTTGCTCAAAGCACGCGCCCTGCTTGAAAAAGGCGGCTATCAATACAAAAACGGCAAAGCAGTCGACAAACAAGGCAAACCGCTGACCTTTGAATTCCTCGCACCAAGCAAAAACTACGAACGCATTACCTCCAAATGGCAGAGCGACCTCGCCAAAATCGGCATTACCATGAACGTGCGCACCGCCGATTCCGCCGTGTACCAAAAACGCATGAACGACTTCGATTTTGATGTGACCACCGGCTACTACGGCAACAGCGAAAGCCCCGGCAACGAGCAATACGACTACTTCAGCTGCGCCGCTGCCAAAACCGAAGGCAGCCGCAACCTATCCGGCGTCTGTCATCCTGCGGTTGAAAAACTGCTGACCCATTTCAACAGCTTTACCAACCGCCAAGAGCTGCAAACTACCTCGCGCGCGCTTGACCGACTGATCCGCCACCAATACACCATCGTTCCAAACTGGTTCGCCGACCGCTACCGCGTCGTGTACCGTAACGATGTCGGCATTCCGTCCAAGCTGCCGAAATACTACGACCCAATCACCTTCGCCATGACCGCAGGCTGGAAGAAAAAGTAGTCGCATTTCGACAACACGTCCAAGCGTCTGACAAGCCCTTGGCGTGTTGTCCTAAGCATAGAATCACAAAACCTAGTTGTTTGTTTAAAAACAATCAATCGACTGATTCCAAACAAACATAAAAGAAAAAACAACAATTATCGCCGGCACCATGTTTATTTCAAACGCATCAATCGCAGCGCCGGCGTTCACTCCGGCGGAACATGCCGTGAAACAGGTAAGAACGCAGGTTCCCGGCTATCACCGTTTAATGGTGGGCGATTTTGAAGTCACCGCATTATACGACGGCTTTCTTTCCGTCAGCCCGCAATTATTCCAACCGTTCAGCAATAAAAGTGCGGCGGAATTGGACGATTTAATCGCGCGCGAATTCAGCCCGCTCGAAGCGGATAAAGGCGTGAATACCGCAGTTATCTGCTTTCTGGTCAATACGGGTAAGGATTTGATTTTATTGGATTCTGGCACGGAAGATGTGGATATTATGGGTAAAAATACCGGCAAACTGGTAAACAGCATGAAAGCCGCCGGCTATACACCCGAACAGGTGGATATTCTGCTGCCGACTCACATGTACTTCGACCACGTCAGCGGCTTAACGCACGACGGTAAAATGGTGTTCCTGAATGCAACGCTGCTGCTGGCGAAAGAAGAAAAAGGCTTCTGGCTTGATCAAAAAATGGATCAGATTCCCGAAGCCATCCGCGGCTTTGCACAGCTGGCACGCGACGCCGTAGCGCCTTATGTTAAAGCCGATCGGGTGAAATTCTACAAAACCGGCGAAGAAGTGATTCCGAGTATGGTATCCAAACCGAGTCCTGGTCATACGCCGGGGCATAACGGTATCGAATTCACGTCAAACGGACAAATCATGCTGATTTGGGGTGATTTAATGCACAATCACGCACAGCAAATGGCGGATCAGAATATCGCGGTAGAATTAGATATGAATCAGGATCAAGCGCGTGCCAGTCGCGAAGCGGCGTTGAAAGACGTTGCCGCGCGAAAAATATGGGTTGCGGGCGCACATATGCCCTTCCCTGGCATCGGACACATCCGTGCCGAAAGCAACGGCAGCTACACTTGGCTGCCTGCCGAATACGATCCGATTGAAAGACGCTAAACGTTTTCAGGCTGCCTGAAATGCTAAACGCCGTCTGAATCCATTTTTCAGACGGCTTTTTTGTGTTACGGCGATTTTTCTTTATAATACGAAAAATTTTTATGAATTAACAAAGGCAGGAATTATGGCGGTAGAAGCGGCTGACGGCAATTTATTGCACGTGGTGGTGTTATTGGGGGCGGCGGTAGTTGCCGTGCCGTTATTTAAACGTTTAGGTCTAGGCTCGATTCTGGGTTATTTGGCTGCGGGGCTGGTTATCGGACCCTTCGGATTAAAGCTCATTACCGATTCCCACGCTATTTTGCATATTGCGGAATTCGGCGTGGTGATGTTTCTGTTTTTGATCGGGCTGGAAATGAAGCCGTCGCATTTATGGAAATTGCGTAATCAGATTTTCGGCTTGGGTACCCTGCAGGTGACGCTTTCCAGTCTGTTCCTTACCCTAATAGGGCTGGCTTACGGTTTTTCTTTAGTGATGTCGTTTATTTCGGCGGTAGGTTTTACACTCACTTCCACCGCAATGGTCATGCAGATTATGGACGAACGTCATGAAATCAGCACACCGCAAGGTCAGCGCATTGTCTCCATTTTGCTGTTTGAAGATTTGCTGATTGTGCCCATGCTGGCGATTGTAGCATTTCTAGCACCCGATAATCCCAATGCCGTTGCCGATGCCGTACCGCTATGGCAGAAAATCGGTGTTGCCGCGCTTTCTTTGGCAGCGTTGATTGCGACAGGTATTTGGCTGCTCAATCCGCTGTTTAAAATTCTGGCAAAATCCAAAGCACGCGAGGTGATGACTGCCGCCGCGCTGCTGGTGGTACTCGGTGCGGCTTATTTAATGGAGCTGGGCGGTCTGTCTATGGCGATGGGGGCGTTTTTGGCGGGAGTGCTGCTGTCGGAATCCGACTTCCGTCATCAGCTTGAAGCGGATATCGAACCGTTCCGAGGCCTTTTGCTCGGGCTGTTTTTCTTAGCTGTCGGGATGTCGCTGGATGTGGCAACGGTGCTCAATAACTGGAAGGTAATTCTTTCCGCCACTGTACTGATGATTATCTTGAAATGCTTTGCCGTTTATGGAGTGGCGCGTTTTGCCAAAGCAAGCCATTACACCGCGATACACCGCGCCGTACTGATGTCGCAGGGCGGTGAATTCGCCTTCGTATTACTCTCCTCCGCTGCCGCACAACGGGCGATTAATGCGGAAGTGCTAGCGAATATGACGGCAATCGTGGTGCTCTCCATAATTACGACACCCTTCGGCGTTATGCTGTTCGACCGCCGTTTCAAAGAACCCCGCGCAGCTGCGGCAGTGGACGATGTGGAAGAACATGCGGGCGAACTCAACGGCAACGTGCTGATTATCGGATTCGGGCGCATGGGGCAGGTGGTTAGCCAAATGCCGCTAGCCTACGGTGCCACCATTTCCATCCTGGACAACGATCCCGACATCATCAACGTCGCACGCGAATACGGTTTCAAAGTCTATTACGGCGAAGCCACCCGCGCCGACGTGCTGCATGCCAGCGGCGTGGAACACACCGACATCGTAGCGGTATGCGTGGACAACGGAGAAAGTGCGGTCAGAATTGTGGAAAATATTCATCATATCAACCCGAACGCCAAGGTGTTCGTGCGCGCCTGGGACAGACGCAATGCGCTGGCCCTAGTGAAAGCGGAAGCGGATTTCGTAGTGCGCGAAACCTTCCATTCTTCCATGAAAATGGGCGATGAAATCGTCAAGGCATTGGGTGCTAGCGTGCAGGAATTACGTGCCGTACACGACAAAGTACGCGACGCCGACAAAGAACGCTTCGCTTTGGAAATTGCTGGCAAGGAATTTGAAGGGCGCAGATTACTGTTGGGGAATATAAAGAAAAATTCGTAAAATAGAGCGCACTTTTGTAGCTACAAGCGATGGAATTTAAGCGAAAAATTGCAAAACACCGCACTTTTTACGCCCGTCCGGAACGCAGGCAGTTTAAAGCCAAATCAAAGACCGTCTGAAACATCCGTCAGCAAAATCATCTGCAACGGAACATTTCAGACGGCCTTTTCGTCTCTTTTCACTCCAGTTTCACAACCGAAGCAAAATATCGAAAATGAACAAAAAATTGCAAAACAATGCCCTCAAATTTTACAAAACCGTGTACACTTCAAACTAAGAGTTTGAATTATAAGGTTAATCTTAATAAAAACTACAATCATCCAAATTTAACCCAAATCAAGCGTTCATATAACAGACAATAAGGAACAATAATATGGAAATCAAGCGTCTCTCTACCATTCTCAAACTGATTGCCAACCCCGAACGCATGGCCATCCTTTTTCTGCTGCTTGACGGCGACCGCAGCATTACCGAACTGGCACAGGCGCTCGACTCCTCCCCGACCGGCATTGCCAACCACCTCGCACGCCTGCGCACCGAAGGCATCATCGATTTCACGCGCTACCACCGCATCATCGAATACCGCCTCATCTCCGAAGAAGCCGCCACCATCCTCAATATCCTGCGTACGCTCAAAGACCAAGCCGAATAAACAAATTATTCCACATTACAACATCAGGGCCGTCTGAAACATCAGCTTTCAGACGGCCTGCCCCTTTCAGCCTATATCGAAAAATAAACCAATCCGCTATACAATACCGTCCATGCCCACAGGCGCCATCCGCCGCCTCCCCCCAACAGCACACACGGAAACATCATGAAAATCGCCACTTGGAACGTCAATTCCCTCAACGTCCGCCTGCCCCAAGTACAAAACTGGCTGGCCGACCACCAAGCCGACATCCTCGCCTTACAAGAACTCAAACTCGACCAAGACAAATTCCCGGCTGCCGCCCTGCAAATGATGGGCTGGCACTGCGTCTGGAGCGGCCAAAAAACCTACAACGGCGTCGCCATCATCAGCCACCACGAACCGCAAGACGTACATTGCGGCCTGCCAGCCCTCCCCGACGACCCACAACGCCGCGTCATCGCCGCCACCATCAACGGCGTGCGCGTCATCAACGTCTATTGCGTCAACGGCGAAGCCCTGGACAGCCCAAAATTCCAATACAAAGAACAATGGTTTGCCGCACTGACCGAATTCGTCCGCGCCGAAATGGCCGCACACCCCAAACTCGTCCTGCTCGGCGACTTCAACATCGCCCCGGCCGATGCCGACTGCTACGACCCCGAAAAATGGCACGAAAAAATCCATTGTTCCTCCATCGAAAGACAATGGTTTAAAAACCTGCTCGACCTTGGCCTGACCGACAGCCTACGCAAAATCCACCCAGAAGGCGCGTTCTACACCTGGTTCGACTACCGCGGCGCCATGTTCCAACGCAAACTCGGCCTGCGCATCGACCACATTCTCAGCAGCCCCGAACTCGCCGCCACCCTTACCGACGTCACTGTCGACCTAGAAACCCGTGCCCAAGAACGCCCCAGCGACCACACACCGGTAATTGCAGAGTTTGACTGCTAACACTTTGAATTAAGAAAAAATCAGGCCGTCTGAAAACTGGATTTCAGACGGCCTTTATTCTAAAAGTTTTCAGACGACATTTGAGGTCTTCTGAAAGTTTGAAATAATGGTTTGAACGGAAAAGAACGCGTGCGTGCGTACCGCACATACACTACACGTCGGTTTTAAATTTTGTGCCACCTGCAAGTAGAGTATGGCGCAACCACGCAACGTGGTTGGTGGAGATACAGGCTACGGCTTGCTAGTAGTCATATGAAAAGGCGTTCGTTCTGTGAACTCCTGAATAAATTTATAAACTAAATCTTCAAAGATTTCTTGTGCAACATTTTTTATTTTTGCATCATCTGGTAACTCTGCATGCACCAAGCTAAATTCAAATTTAACCCAAATAGACGCTGTTAAAATGAACTCTTTGCTTGTGCTAGACACATCTGCAATTGCAGTAACTTTAAACTCTGTATCAGATTTCTTTTCTATTTGTGGTTGTGCAAGAATTTGCATTTCTCCACCGCCAATATCATCTCTTGATATTGAGTCTAAGGATGTTTTATAAAATAAATCTTTAAAAAATATTGATTTATTTGATAATTTAATATCATTCATTTTACATTACTCACCAAAGAATTGTTTCCACAGATAATATCTTGAATTTGATGCTGATTATTTGGTAATGAATTTCCAATATACTGACTTTCTAAAATTCCCTGAAACTCAGAGTTGCAACTAAAATTATTATTAACTGTAACATTAACTAATTTTGATATCGTTTGCGTGTTATCATTATGTTTTATAATGGAGAAATTTCTAAAGTCTTCAGCTATCTTTACCTCAGGATTAATATTTAACTTCACGGTATTAAATTTACTATCTTCTAAATAGCAAACTTTTTGACCTTCATAAGCAGGCATAAGCTTAACATATTTATTAAAAACAGAAAAAATATCTGCCAATTCTTTTAATCTAATATTAGCAAAGCCCTCCAATAAACCTGTCACATATGCCTCATTTTTCCCTAACAGTTTTTGCAATTCCTCAGGTTGGATTTGGGCATATTCCATCTCTAGAGCCAGTCTTTCTGACAATTCAATAAGAATATCTTCTTGATATACTGCTTGATCAAATTCACTTCTACTACTTAAAGCTAGTACGTTAGTCTTCATAACTGAATCCATTTTTTTCGAATTTATCTTTTTCTTGCAAAGAAATTTCTGTATCTTTTGGATGTAATTTTTCTGTTTGTTTTCTCAAAAAATGTGTAATACACATTAGTTCCTCACCATATGGGTTGCAATCCCAAAAATAAGCACGTAAATGAGCTAAATCATTAATAGAACCATTTTCTTCATTGAATTTATCCCAATCGGTACAGTGAGCATATTTAATTGCTTTAAATGGATATTTTTCATTATTTATTGCTTCTGGCATTTTTAAAGCTTCCCCATTTATGTATCTACGAATCCTAGCAACAAGCCCAACAGCGGGCGTTCCAAATAACTCGTGAACTTTATTAAGTTTATTTATACCATTTGTATCTCTTTGCGCTTGCTCCAAAATAACAGATATTTTTACTGTCCCTTTATAAAACAAATGTGGTGGATAATCATTATAACCATGCATTTTGTTTATCATCCATAAATAAGGTATTTATTGTGAGAAATAACATTTTTGAAAGTATAGCACAGTTAAAACAACAAATTCTCTTTAATCCCCCGAATCCTATCCCGCAACACAGCCGCTTCTTCAAACTGCAAATCCCTAGCTGCCTGCTGCATGGCTTTTTCCAGTTTGGCGATTTCTTTAATCGCGTCTTCTTCATTGTGAATCTCGCCGACTTTGACTTTGTTTTTGCCTTTCAGACGGCCTTTGCCGCTGTCTTCTTCGTGGTACACGCCATCGATGATGTCTTTGACCTGTTTTTTAATCTGCTGCGGCACGATGTCGTGTTCTTCGTTGAATTTAATCTGTTTTTCGCGGCGGCGTTCGGTTTCATCGATGGCGGCTTTCATGGAATCGGTAATTTTGTCGGCGTACAGGATGGCGACACCGTTCACGTTGCGCGCGGCTCGGCCTATGGTTTGAATCAGGCTGCGGTGGGAGCGCAGGAAGCCTTCTTTGTCAGCGTCGAGGATAGCGACGAGGGAGACTTCGGGGATGTCCAAGCCTTCGCGCAAGAGGTTGATGCCGACGAGTACGTCAAACAATCCGAGCCGCAAATCTCTAATAATTTCAACACGCTCTACGGTATCAATGTCGCTGTGCAGGTAGCGCACTTTGATGCCGAGTTCGCTGTAATAGTCGGTGAGTTGTTCCGCCATGCGTTTGGTGAGGGTGGTAACGAGCACGCGTTCGCCTTTTTGGATGCGGTCGTTGATTTCGCTCATTAAGTCATCAACTTGGGTGGCGACGGGGCGGATGATGATTTGGGGATCGACCAGCCCGGTGGGGCGGACGACTTGTTCGACTACTTGTCCGGCGTGTTCTTCTTCGTATTTGGCGGGGGTGGCGGAAACGAAAATGGTTTGCGGCATGACTTTTTCAAATTCGTGGAACTTGAGCGGTCGGTTGTCTCGGGCGGAAGGCAGGCGGAAGCCGTAGTCCACGAGGTTTTGCTTGCGCGATGCGTCGCCTTTGTACATGCCGCCGATTTGGGTGACGGTAACGTGGCTTTCGTCGATGAACATGATAGCGTTGTCGGGCAGGTAGTCCATCAGCGTGGGCGGCGGTTCGCCTTCTTTTTTTCCGGAGAAGTGGCGGGAGTAGTTTTCGATGCCTTTGCAGAAGCCCATTTCGTAGAGCATTTCGAGGTCGAAGCGGGTGCGCTGTTCAATGCGTTGTTGTTCGACAGGGCGTTGTTCGCGGGCAAAAAATTCAATGCGTTCGCGCAATTCTTCTTTGATGGACTCGCAGGCGCGCAAGACGGTGTCGCGCGGGGTAACGTAGTGGCTGGATGGGAAGACGGTGTAGCGGCCGACGCGTTGGTGCAGGCTGCCTGAAAGCGGGTCGAACATATCGAGTCGGTCGATTTCGTCATCGAACAGGCTGATGCGCAAGGCGTTTTCGGAGCTTTCAGCAGGGTACACGTCAATCACGTCGCCGCGTACACGGAAGCTGCCGCGTTTGAAGTCCAAATCACCGCGTTCGTACTGCATGGAAACGAGTGTGGCAATGATGTCGCGCTGCTCGATGGTATCGCCTTCTTTGACGGACAACACCATTTGTTGATATTCGGTCGGGTCACCGATACCGTAAATGGCGGACACGGTGGCGACGATAATCACGTCGTCGCGCGTCATCAGGTTTTTGGTGGCGGAAAGGCGCATCTGCTCGATGTGTTCGTTGATCGCGCTGTCTTTTTCGATGAACAAATCGCGGCTGGGCACATAGGCTTCAGGCTGATAATAGTCGTAGTAGGAGACGAAATATTCCACCGCGTTTTCGGGGAAAAACTCGCGCATTTCTGCATAAAGCTGGGCGGCAAGGGTTTTGTTGTGCGCCATGATGATAGCAGGGCGGCCGCTTTGAGCAATGACGTTCGCCATGGTGTAGGTTTTACCCGAACCGGTTACACCAAGCAAGGTTTGATAGGCCAGGCCGTCTGAAAGCCCTTCGAGCAAGCCGGCAATGGCAGCGGGCTGGTCACCGGCAGGAGGAAATGGCTGATGGAGTTTAAACGGAGAATTGGGATATTGGATGACTTCCATAAGACAGCCTGTTTTATGTTCAGGTAAAGAGAGGATTATAACAAAGGGTCGTCTGAAAATTGATAGTGTGCTAATCTGACAAGACTAAATATTTCATCTCCTTCCTTAGCTAACTGAGGTTAGTTATGTTAGCAGGAACAATTAAATTAGGGGCTGTACTAGATTAGCAGATATGTTACCCTCGAAATATGAAGATAACGCACTGCAAATTAAAGAAAAAAGCACAGAAAGAACTGCTCCGTTTTTTTGTACTGGAAGTTACCGCCCGTTCTGCAGTCGATATTTTGGGTATCCATCCCAATTCAGCAGCACTGTTCTACCGTAAAATCCGCACGGTTATAAACTATCATTTGGCCTTGGCTGCCGATGAGGTTTTCGAGGGCCCTGTCGAGCTGGACGAAAGCTATTTCGGCGGACAGCGTAAAGGCAGGCGTGGTCGCGGTGTGGCAGGAAAAGTGGTTGTCGTCGGCATTCTGAAACGCAACGGACGGGTCTATATCGTTGTGGTGGATAATGCCAAGTCTGAAACGTTACTCCCTGTCATTAAAAAGAAAATCATGCCGGACAGTATTGTTTATACCGATAGTCCGAGCAGCTACGACAAGTTGGACGTGAGCGGTTTCATCCATTACCGCATCAACCATTCCAAGGAATTTGCCGACCGTCAGAACCACATTAATGGCATTGAGAATTTTTAGAATCAGGCAAAACGTGTCTTGCGAAAATACAATGGAATCGATCGCAAATCTTTCCCGCTGTTCTTGAAAGAATGCGAATTTCGATTTAACTTCGGCACACCGTCCCGGCAGCTAAAAATCCTGCGGGATTGGTGTGGAATTTAGAGCTAATCTAGTACAGCCCCTTAAATTATCCTCTCCCGAAAGGATGTATCCCCCACGTCCTTTTCTTTATCCGCTTCCTCCCTTTCGATCAGATTTCTACCCCGTAAAAGGCTTACACTCCGCATCATTGCCCCTAAATATCTCCTCACCGTCCGTACAGCTTCCCTTCACCTTCATCTTCCCGCACACTACCGCCGTCAACGACTCGTTCAAGCGTAATACTCTCGGCTCCGCCTCCCTGTCCAGAGCCACCGCCTTCAGGGTAAACTTCCCTTCCAGGATCCCCTTAGCCTGACCGTTCATCCGAATGCAGAAACCGCCCGCCTCCTTCACCGGCAGCTCCGGCCACTTCGTCGACGTCAGCTTAAAGCTGCCCTTTTTCGCATAGAACTGCTCCATAAAGCGCGCATTTTCCAGCAGGGCGGCATGAGCCGCACGCAAGTTGGCCGAACGGACTGACTCCCGATAGGCAGTCAATGCCGCCGTCGCCAATATCGAAACCAGCAGCATCACCACCAACAGCTGTATCAAGGAGTAGCCCCTCTGTACAGCTGCCCCATTCCGTTTTCCGTCAAATGCTTTTAAGTACATATCTTTCTTCCCTTTATCTTTATCTTTATCTTTGTATCCCTATCCGACAGGAGGCACCTTATCCGTTTGTCCCTTTACTCAATGGCCCCCATTGGTCCAAGTCTTCATTGCCACTGCCCATACAAAGCCGCCCGTCAGCCCGAACCGGCAAACGGTTCAGCCTCGGGGCGGCATATACGGCACAAACGTCCGTCAGGCTTATTTTTTCACGGCAGGCTGTGCGGCCTTAGGCGCGGCAGAAGAAACCGTCGCCTCCGCCTTTAACTTGTTCAGCACCGCATCACCGATGCCCTTCACGTTTTTCAGCTCCTCCACCGATTTGAACGCACCGTTCTTCTGACGGTATTCCACAATCGATTTCGCCTTAGCCGGACCGATACCCGGCAAAGCCTCCAGTTCGGCAGAAGACGCGGTATTGATATTCACGGCGGCCAAAGAGAATGCTGCACAGACGGCGGCAAATGCACCAAATAAAAATTTCTTCATCAGATTTTTTCCCATAACATATTTGATTGAATCAGTCAGGAAGCCTACCGAATGGTTTTATTCCACTCTGTAAACACTGTCACATACGCGCAGATAGGGCAACAGCTCATACCCACACAAATGCTTACGACATATTAACGCAAATATCGTTTGATTTCAAATATTCTAAACAGTTAACCATAACTTTCAGTACTTTTGTTCAAGAATAACAACAGAGTTGTCATCCTTTAATTTAAACAACAAGCATGCACGAACACTCAATAGGC
>NZ_JBQCUX010000011.1:0-79219 GCF_051962875.1 Neisseria sp. P0007.S010
GATATTCGAAACAAAAACAGCCGAAAACCTGTGTTTAGGTTTCGGCTGTTGGGGGAAAGGAATTTTGCAAAGGTCTCGGCCTGTGTATATCAGCCTTAAGCTTCCGTTGCTGGAGTAGCGGTTTCTTCCAGTTCGGCTGCTGCTTTGGCGGCTTCCAAAGCAGCCAACTGGGTGGCTACGCCTTGTTCGATTTGAGCGAGGCCGGCAGATTTGGCTTCGTGGTAGGCTTCTTCCAAAGCATAACGGAAGCCGACTTCGTCGGTTCCGCCATGGCTCTTAATCACGATACCGCGTAAACCAAGCAGGATGGCGCCGTTAAATTTGCGCGGATCCAGTTTGCCTTTCAAGCCTTTGAGTGCGGGCAGGGCGGCAATGGCGGCAAGTTTGTTGAACAGGGTGCTTTGGAATTCACGGCGGATGGCGCCGCTCATGAATTTAACCGCGCCTTCGATGGTTTTGAGCATAACGTTGCCAACAAAACCGTCTGCGACAACGACATCAGCTTCGCCATACAAAACGCTGTTGCTTTCGATATTGCCGATGAAGTTGAGTTTGCTGCTGCTCAACAGTTTAAAGGTTTGTTTGACGGCATCCGTACCTTTGATGTCTTCTGTGCCGACGTTCAAAAGAGCGACACGCGGACTGCCTTTTTCTGGATGCAATGCGTGTACCAGCTCGCTGCCGATGATGGCAAATTGAACCAGTTGTTCGGGCGTACAGTCAACGTTGGCACCCAAATCCAAAGCTAAAGTAACGTGTTCGCTGTCGGATGGCAGGAATTTGGCGATGGCAGGACGCTCAATGCCGGGAATGGTTTTGAGGACGAATCGGGCGGTCGCCATCAGTGCGCCGGTATTGCCTGCCGATACGGCGGCTTGCGCGTTGCCTTCTTTGACTTGGTTGATGGCGATGCGCATGGATGATTCTTTTTTATTTTTCAGCGCAGATTGTGGCGCTTCATCCATTTCGACGACTTGCGCTGCATGGCAGACGGTAATGCGGTCCATAGGCGCACCAGCAGAGCTTAATGCTTGGCGGACTGCTGCTTCATCTCCGACCATAATCAGATGTACGTCGGATTGTTGTTTCAGGAAATCCACTGCACCGGGGACGGTAATCGCAAGGCCTGCATCTCCGCCCATGGCATCTACGGCCAGTGTAATCATGTTGTTCTCCGGTTTGTGTGTTTCAGACGGCCTCAGACAATCGGACAAGCACGCTCATCTGATTTTCAGGAGATTGAATTGAAAATCAGATGAAAAGGTTTGTTGCGATGGTCGTACCAAATTTATTGGTTTTGCGCGGCCAATTTGTTGTGTTCGTCGATGTCCAGCGCGTCCCAAGGATAGTTGATCCACCAGTCTTCAACGGTAATGCCGCTGAAATAAGGGACACCTTCGGGAATTTTGCCGACTTTGGCTTTGATTTTTTCATGCAATACTGCCACGCCGATGGTGCCGAAATCTTCTTTCAACAATTCGTTCAGGCAGAACTCCATGGTAACGCGGCTGTCGTCCACTTCGTCAACAACCAGTACGTTTTTGCCTTTCAGTACATCGGGAACGGGATCGAGCCATTGGACTTTTTTCACTTCCTCGGTCACTTGACCTTCGTTATCGCTGTCGTAGTAGGCTGTGGTGACGGCGTAAATCGGAATTTCCAAGAAGCAGCGCAACATGCGGGCAGGGATAAAACCGCCGCCGCCAATGGCAATCATGGCATCGTATTTAGTGCCAGAGTTTTGGATTTTTTCCGCCAATCCTTTGATTACGCGGTGGATGTCGTCGTAGGTGTACCAGATTTTACGTTTCATGGTGTGCTTCCGAAGAGGAAAATACAGGGTGCAATGCAAAAAAGCCAGTCATTGCATGGCAATATTCTGGCTTTTTCAGTCAGACGAACGGATTATTCGCCTTTAGCTTTTACCACTTTACGGCCACGGTACATACCGTTTGGAGAAATGTGGTGTGGACGATGTACTTCGCCGGTTGCGCTGTCAACAGACAGAGAAGGCGCAGTCAGAGCGTCGTGTGAACGGTGCATACCGCGTTTAGAAGGGGATTTTTTGTTTTGTTGAACGGCCATTTCAAGCTCCTAGATAAATAAACTGTGTCCTAATTAACTGCTTTTCAAACCTGCTAAAACAGCGAAGGGGTTTGGTTTGTCCCGATTGACTTCGTCCAGTGTTCCATTGTTGCCGCAGTCTTCGTGTCGAGGGGAGAAAGGGAGCGACATCAGGATTTGGTCTTCAACCAGAGTCCGCACGTCAAGCTCTTTTTCGAGCAGCATGCCTTCCAATTCTTCATCGGCAAGCATGGCTTCGTCCAAACTCTCTTCATCGGCAAACAGGACGATACGGCTGGTTTCATCGAGTAGAAACGGCATGGGCGTAATGCAACGCTGGCAAATCAGGGGCATGTCGGCTTTGACGTTTAAATCGAGAAACAGACGGTGCAGCCGGTCACGACCGCCTTGCAGCGTAAACGACACGCGTGTCTGTTTGTCGGCCGGATAATCGTGCGAACTGACTCGTTCATCCAATTCTTCGAGCAGGAAGCTGCCTTGCAGATTCTGCCCTTCGGCGGCGAAAACTTCTGGGTCAATCAAATTAGGGTATGACATAAACGGAGTATGATATAATTTCAGCAGTCTAACGTCAATGTTTTTAAGTAAAAATATGGAAGTAAAACTGCCTTTGGTTTTAGGGTCGAGTTCGGTTTTCCGCTGCGGACAGCTTCGCCGTTTGGGTATCGATTTTCAGACGGCATCGCCTGATTTTGACGAAACGCCTATTGAGGGCGAGCATGCAGGCGAGACGGCGCTGCGTTTGGCGGAAGGCAAAGCCCGTTCATTGGCGGCAACTTTCCCTGCCGCGCTGATTATCGGCGCAGACCAAGTCGCATGGTGCGAAGGACGGCAGTTGGGTAAACCGATGAACGTCGCAAATGCACAACAGATGCTGGCGGACTTAAGCGGAAAACGGATTGAATTTTACAGTGCAATCGTGCTTTTGAATACTGCTACGGGCAAGGTTCAGCATCATGTCGATCATACGGCGGTTGCCATGCGACAGTTGACGCAGGCGCAAATCAGCCGATATTTGGAACGAGAGCCGGATGCGGTTTATTGTGCCGGTGCGGCGAAGAGCGAGGGTTTGGGAGCTGCTTTGTTGGAGCGGATTGAAAGTACGGACCCGAATGCTTTGATCGGTCTGCCGATTTTCCGTCTGATTGATTTTTTGAAAAACGAAGGTGTGGAAGTTTTATAGTTTGAAGCCGTCTGAATGTGTTCAGACGGCCTGAGATTTTTGGGAGTTGCAAGAATGAAACCGATTTTGTATTTGATTCCTACCCCTTTGGGTGTGCCTGATACGCCATGCCTGTTGCCGCATGAGCAACAGGCGATTGTCGGGCTGACGGATTTTGTCGTGGAAGCGGAAAAAACAGCGCGTGCGCATTTGAAACATTTGGGCGTGACTACGCCTATCCGCGAACTGAATTTGCAAACGCTGAATGAACACACGGATTTCAAGACTTTGCCGGAATTACTGAAACCTTTGCAAGAAGGGCGCAGTATGGGCATTGTCAGCGAGGCGGGTTGCCCGGCTGTTGCCGATCCAGGCGCGAATTTGGTGGCGTTGGCGCATAAACACGGTTTTGAAGTACGGCCTTTGGTCGGCCCGTCCAGCTTGTTGCTGGCGCTGATGGCTTCGGGTGCGAATGGGCAAAACTTTGCGTTTAAGGGGTATCTGCCGTCTGAAAAAAATGAGCGCATTCAGCGTTTGAAGGCTTTGGAGCAACGTTCGCGCCAGCAGAATGAAACGCAGCTGTTTATCGAAACGCCGTATCGCAACGATGCGTTGTTGGCTGATGCGGTGGAAAACCTGCATCCCGAAACGCGCTTGTGCGTGGCCACGGATTTGACTTTGCCGACACAGGAAATCATCAGCCAGACGATTGCGCAGTGGAGAAAAAGAAAAGAAATGCCGAATTTGAAAAAACGCCCGACAATTTTTGTGTTGCATGCCGCTTAAAACTGTATTGGGTTCAATCTCAAACTATATTAGTTTGAGGAAATAAAAAAGGCCGTCTGAACAACAGACGGCCTTTTTGTTGCCTAAACCTTTATCAAGAAACGACTTCGCCTTGGGCGCGTTGTTTTTCGATGCTGCGGTTGATGTGCCATTGTTGGGCGATGGTCAAGAGGTTGTTGACTACCCAGTACAGAACCAAACCGGCAGGGAAGAAGAAGAACATGATGGAGAAAACCAAAGGCATGATTTTCATCATTTTCGCCTGCATAGGGTCGGTTGACGGCGGATTCAGATAAGTTTGTGCAAACATGGTTGCCGCCATAATCAAAGGCAGGATGTAGAAAGGATCCGGACGGCTCAAGTCGGTAATCCAACCCAACCAAGGCGCTTGGCGCAATTCTACGGAGGCGAACAATGCCCAGTACAGACCGATGAAGACGGGGATTTGTAACAGCATAGGCAGACAGCCGCCCAGCGGATTGATTTTCTCGTCTTTATAAAGCTGCATCATGGCTTGTTGTTGCGCCATGCGGTCATCGCCGTATTTCTCTTTGATGGCTTGCAATTTAGGTGCGGCAGCACGCATTTTTGCCATAGAGCGGTAAGAGGCGTTGGTCAATGGATACAGTACGGCTTTGACGATGATGGTCAAAACGATGATTGCCCAACCCCAGTTGCCGATGATGTTGTGCAGTTGGTTCAAGAGCCAGAAGAGTGGGGAGGCGAACCAGTGTACTTTGCCGTAGTCTTTGGCCAGTTGCAGTTTGTCGGCGATGTTGGCGATAACGGAAGTGGTTTGCGGACCGGCATACAGGTTGATGGCGGTTTCAGCTTTTGCGCCGGCTTGGATGGCGGCTAAAGGCACGCTGACGCTTGCGCTGTACAGGTTGTCGCCGCGACGTTTGATGTCGATGTTGCATTCGCCTGCAGAGCATACGCTTTGGCCGTCTTTAGGCTGCAAAATCCAAGTGGACATGAAGTGGTGTTCAATCATGCCGAGCCAGCCGGTCGGGGTTTTGCGGATGTATTCGGCTTCGGATTTGCCGGATTTGGCATCGTCGTCCAAATCAGAGAAGCTGACTTTTTGGAAGCCGCCTTCAGGGGTGTAAACCACCGGGCCGACGTAAGAGCGGGTGAAGTAGCCTTGGCCTTCAGGTTCGCTGTGGTCGCGAACGATGCGGTAGTCTGCGCTCAGGTTGACGGGTTGGCCGTTGCTGTTGGTAATGTCAAAGCGGACGTTAACCAAGTAACTGCCTTTGGTGAAAGTATAAACTTTGTCGATTTTCAGGCCGTTGGTTTCAGGTGCGCTCAGGCGGACTTCAACTTTGTCGCCCTCCAAACTGTATTGTTTTTGCGGAGCGGTAAAGCTGATGCCTTTCAGAACGTTGTTGCCTTGTGCGTCTAAAAGCTCGGATTGGGCAACGTAGGTGTATTCTTTGCCGTCGTTAAACAGGACGAAAGGTTTGTGTTCGTCGCCGGTTGCTTTGTATTGCAAGAGGGTCAGCTGACGCAGGTCGCCGCTTTTTTCATCGATGACGGCTTTAACCGTGTCTGTGGTAACGGTAATGGGAGAGGCCGGGGCAAGCGCGGCTTCGGTAGCGGCTTTTGCCGGAGCGGCAGCCGTTTGCTGTTGCGCGGCTTGTTGCGCCGGATTAGGTTTGGGGCTGGGGAAAAAATGTTCCCAGCCGGCAAAGATTGCCACTGAAATGGCAAAAAACGCCATTAGTCTTTTAAAATCCATAAGAGATTCCTGGAATTGACGGATAGGTAATCGAGATGAAAACTGCTTCAGACGGCATTATATAGAAACCGACGGGAAATTAAAGGAAATCGTGTTCTTTAAATGGTTGACAGCAGCATTATGGAACAGGGTCATGTCCGTGTCCGCCGAAAGGATGGCATCGTGCGATGCGTTTGATTGCCAGCCATCCGCCTTTGAATGCGCCGTATTTTTTGACGGCTTCGACTGCATATTGTGAACAGGTCGGGGTATAGCGGCAGCGCGGCGGAATGAGGGGGCTGATGCAGTATTGGTAAAAGCGGATGAGTGCAAGGAAGAGCTTGGAAAGCAGGGTATTCATCGGCGTTTTTTCATCAGCTGGGCAAGTTGGTTTCGGGCTTCCGGAGCAGTTTCCCGATTAAACGCCTGACGCACGCGCACAACAAAATCATGCGGCGGCAGCTGGTGTTGATTCAGTCTGAACCAGTCGCGGATGACGCGCTTCATATAATTGCGGTCGTGGGCGCGTTTGGCGGTCTTTTTGCTGATGACCAGGCCAAGGCGCGGATGGCCGAGCGCGTTGTCTGCGGACTGGGAGACTTGCAGCAAATCGCGGCTGCGTCGGTTTTTCAACGCAAAAACGGATGAAAAATCATCCGTTTTTAATAAGCGATACTGCTTCGAGAAGCCGTAATTCAAAATTATACAGCCAGGCGTTTGCGGCCTTTGGCACGACGGGCAGCCAATACTGCGCGACCACCGCGGGTTTTGGAGCGAACCAAGAAGCCGTGGGTGCGTTTGCGTTTGGTAACGGAAGGTTGATAAGTGCGTTTCATGATGTTTCCTAAAAATTGGTAGATAATTAAACCGTGAATTACACTCCAATTTGCTGCTTTTGTCAATCGATATAAAAACTTTTCGTTGGCCAAAGTGTGACAACGGGTTTTATGCATTGATAGAATTTGTGGATAAAATTTTGCGGCGGTTGTGGATAAAAAAGAGCGGAATGGGTATAATCGCCCAACCTTCTTTTCACTGTGCGCAAGGCCGTCTGAAAGTAGCGGGAGTATCGTAAAAATTTGATTTTTATCGGATTGCCTGTCTGCTCTGCCTTCTTGTATTTCCCAAATCTTCCATTTTCCGAGCTTAATCTCATGACGTTAGCTGAATTTTGGCCGCTGTGCCTTCGCCGCCTTCACGAAATGTTGCCTGCCGGGCAGTTTGCGCAATGGATTGCGCCTTTGACCGTGGGTGAAGAAAACGGCGTATGGGTGGTGTATGGTAAAAACCAATTTGCCTGCAATATGCTCAAAAGCCAGTTTGCAGCCAAAATTGACGCCGTGCGTGCTGAGTTGGTACCCCAGCAGGCTGCTTTCGCGTTTAAGCCGGGCGTAGGTACGCATTATGAAATGGCGACTCAGGCTGTTGCGCCGGTGCAAGTGCAAGAAGTCATTGAAGTTGAAGAATTTGTAGAGCCTGTTCAAATGTCTTTGCAAACTGCTGCAATAGAAGAAGATAGGCCGTCTGAAACGGTTTCCAAGCCTGCCACTACCATGACGGCTGCCGAGATTTTGGCGCAACGCATGAAAAACCTGCCGCATGAACCTCAAGTGCAAACTGCTGCTCCGGCTGAGTCTAAAGCAGTTACCAAAGCCAAAATTGACGCGCAACACGATGCGGAAGAAGCGCGCTACGAACAGACCAATTTGTCGCGCGACTATACATTTGAAACTTTGGTAGAAGGTAAGGGCAACCGCCTTGCTGCCGCAGCCGCCCAGGCGATTGCTGAAAATCCGGGGCAGGGCTACAACCCGTTTTTCTTATACGGCAGTACCGGTTTGGGTAAAACCCACTTGGTGCAAGCCATCGGCAACGAATTGCTGAAAAACCGTCCTGATGCCAAAGTGCGCTATATGCACTCGGACGACTATATCCGCAGCTTTATGAAGGCTGTGCGCAACAACACTTATGATGTGTTCAAGCAACAATACAAACAATATGACCTGCTGATTATCGACGATATTCAGTTTATCAAAGGCAAAGACCGTACGATGGAAGAGTTCTTCTATCTGTACAACCATTTCCACAACGAGAAAAAACAGCTGATTCTGACGTGCGACGTATTACCTGCCAAAATCGAGGGCATGGACGACCGTCTCAAATCTCGTTTCTCATGGGGTTTGACTTTGGAACTCGAGCCGCCCGAATTGGAAATGCGCGTGGCGATTTTGCAGAAAAAGGCAGAAGCAGCCGGCATCAGTATCGAAGACGAAGCCGCTCTGTTTATCGCCAATCTGATCCGCTCCAATGTGCGTGAGCTGGAAGGCGCGTTCAACCGTGTCAGCGCCAGCAGCCGTTTTATGAACCGTCCTGTCATCGACATGGATTTGGCGCGTACGGCTTTGCAGGATATTATTGCCGAGAAACACAAAGTCATTACTGCCGACATCATCATAGATGCGACAGCCAAATACTACCGTATTAAAATCAGCGATATATTAGGCAAAAAACGTACGCGCAACATCGCCCGTCCGCGCCAAGTTGCCATGAGCCTGACCAAAGAGCTGACCACGCTCAGTCTGCCTTCTATTGGCGATGCCTTTGGCGGCCGCGACCACACGACTGTGATGCACGGTGTTAAAGCGGTGGCGAAACTGCGTGAAGAAGATCCCGAATTGGCGCAAGACTACGAAAAACTGCTGATTTTGATTCAGAACTGACCCAATGCAATATTCAGACGGCCTGATGTCAATGTGAGGCCGTCTGAAAACAAAAAATATTTTAAAATACCCAAATCAACCGATTTCAAATTCAAAGGAATGGAACATGCTGATTTTACAAGCCGATCGCGACAGTCTGCTCAAGCCGTTGCAAGCCGTTACCGGTATTGTCGAACGTCGCCATACTCTGCCGATTTTGTCCAATGTGTTGCTGGAAAGCAAAGACGGACAAACCAAACTTTTGGCAACCGACTTGGAAATCCAAATCAATACCGCCGGCCCTGAAAGTCAGGCAGGCGATTTCCGTATTACGACCAACGCTAAAAAATTCCAAGACATTTTGCGCGCCCTGCCTGACAGTGCGCTGGTGTCACTGGATTGGGCGGACAACCGTTTGACTCTGCGCGCGGGCAAATCCCGTTTTGCCCTGCAAACCCTGCCGGCTGAAGACTTTCCGTTGATGAACGTCGGCAGCGACGTCAGCGCGACTTTCTCGCTGACTCAAGAAACCTTCAAAACCATGCTTTCGCAAGTGCAATACAGCATGGCGGTTCAAGATATCCGCTATTACCTCAACGGCTTGCTGATGCAGGTTGAAGGAAACCAATTGCGCCTTGTTGCAACCGACGGTCACCGCCTTGCTTATGCGGCCAGCCAAATTGAAGCAGAACTGCCGAAAACGGAAGTAATCCTGCCGCGCAAAACGGTATTGGAACTCTTCAAGCTGTTAAATAATCCGTCCGAGTCCATCACCGTTGAGCTTTTGGACAATCAAGTACGCTTCCAATGCAATGGCACGACCATTGTCAGCAAAGTCATCGATGGCAAATTCCCTGACTTTAACCGCGTGATTCCTTTGGATAACGACAAGATTTTCCTCGTATCCCGTACCCAGCTTTTGGGTGCGCTCGAACGTGCGGCCATTCTTGCCAATGAAAAATTCCGCGGCGCGCGACTGTTCCTGCAGCCTGGTTTGCTGAGTGTCGTATGTAGCAACAATGAGCAGGAAGAAGCGCGCGAAGAGCTGGAAATCGCTTACCAGGGCGGAGAACTCGAAGTCGGTTTCAATATTGGCTACTTGATGGATGTGTTGCGTAACATCCACTCCGACGATATGCAGCTTGCTTTCGGCGATGCCAACCGTTCAACGCTGTTTACCGTGCCGAACAATCCGAATTTCAAATACATCGTAATGCCGATGCGTATTTAATTGGTGTGTGAACAAACAAAAAGAGCGTGTATGGTACACGCTCTTTTTTATAGGATTGAATCAAAAGGCCGTCTGAAAATTGTTTTTCAGACGGCCTTTTGATTAAACCGGGATGATTCGGTTAAATAGGAAAACTGGGATTAACGTGGACGTGGTTCGCAGTTTTTCACCAGGAATGAGCCGTTAGGGGCGTTCACGCCAACTACTTCAGAAGTAGTGTGGGTGTTTTTGTCGATGAAACCGGCAGACATTGCATAACCTTGACGGTTGGTGAAAGTAGTGCCAGTGCTGTCAGAACGTTTTTTGTTGACAACCAAAGAGGCTTTTTTGCCACCGGCGTTTACGTCAGCAGTAACTGCACGGCCGCTACGGTCAAAGCCGTACATCACGTTCAGTGATTTGCCACCGTCACAATGGTAAGAAACGAAGCCGGCAGGTGCAGCGGCAGCAGAGAAGGAAACAGTAGCCAATGCGGCTGCAGTGATAACAGAAAGTAATTTCATGATCTAAGCTCCATATGAGGGTTGTGTGTTATCTTGCAAAATGAGAAAGGGTTTCCGTTTGCAGATGAAGCGTATTTTAGGCGTTTTGTCGGTAGTGGCAATTAGGTAAATTGCAAAACAGTGTTTACTTATGCTTACCCGATTGTTTATTAATAGAAAGTTGTTTGTAATTTGGTGTTGCAAAGTGGTTATGCGGATTGTTGCGGAATATATACATTAATGATTCTTTAAGAAATATAGCAAAAGAATACAAAAAAGGCCGTCTGAATATTCAGACGGCCTTTGATATGAAGCGGTTTACAAGAAGAAAATTGAAGCGATAGTCACGGCGATGACACCATAGATGCTCATCGGGATGACAGTTTTCTTGATGATCGCGCCTTCGGCGTTGTTTACGTTCAACACGCTGCATACGGCGATGATGTTGTTGATGCAGACCATGTTACCCATTGCGCCGCCTACGGATTGCAGGGCGAGGATGAGGGTAACGGACAGGCCGGTATCAAGCGCGATTTGTTGTTGAATCGGACCAAAGGTCAAGTTGGATACAGTGTTGGAGCCGGAGAAGAATGCACCGATTGCACCCAGGTATGGGGAGAAGTACACCCAGTGTTCGCCAGCCATATTGGCAAATTCTTTACCGATGATTTTCACCATGGAGTCGTCGCCGCCAACCATCATCAGTTGAACCATAATCAGCGCACCCATCAGGGCAAGCAGAGGTTTTTTGGTTTGGTTGAAGGTTGCAGCGTAGAAAGACCACGCATCTTTGAATTTGGTTTTGTACAGCAGGATGCAAATCCAAACGGTGAAGACAAACGGAATCCAAGCCGGAACGTAGAGGGTTTGGTAGGAAGCGTTTACGCCTTGGCCGAAGATGTTGCCGAAGGTGATGGTCAGGGAGTCGCTGACGGTGATTTTGGACAAATCAAACGGCAGTTGGAAGCTGAACCATTCTTCTTTGCTGGTCAGCAGGCCTTTGATGCCCAGCTGTTTGATACGGGTTATCACCAGCATGCCGATCAGCATACCCAAAGGAGCCAGTGCTTTGGCAACTTGTGCGAAAGGTACTTTTTCTGCGTTCGGGTCTTTGGCGTAATCTTTGCTCAAGCCCCAGCCGCGGTTTGCGGCGAATACGGATACCATCAGGCCGATTGCGCCGGCAACCAGAGATGGGAATTCTTCATTGACCATCGCCAATGCAACGTAAGGAAGGGTACAGGAGAATACGGCGATACCGATGAAGCCCAAGTTTTTGCGGATTTCAGCCCAAGGTACGATGAAGCTCAAGCCGATCACAGGGATGATGAAACCAGCAAAGAAGTGCATTACGCCGGTTTGCATACCGATTTCCATAATGCTCTTTTGATCCAAGCCCAAAGGAGCGAAGCCGAACCAAGTCGGGGTACCTACTGCACCGAAGGATACGGGTACGGAGTTCATGACCAAAGTGAAGATGGCTACTTTTAATGGGTTGAAGCCCAAGCTCATCAGGATTGGCGCGGCAATGGCGGCAGGTGTGCCGAAACCGGATGCGCCTTCAATCATAAAGGCGAAAGACCAGCCGATGATCATCAACTGGGCAATCGGATTCGGGCTGATGGTGGCCAGCCATTTGCGGATGACATCGATACAGCCGGTGGTTTCCATCATGCGGTTAAACATAATGGCACCGAAAATTACGGTAATCGGGGTCAGGGTAGAGACGAGGCCGGACGCGGCTGTTGCGTTGAGCAACATGGCGTCGTCGCCGAAATAAAACAGTTTGATGGCATAAATCAGCGCGGCGGTAATCGGCAACGCGACGTAGGACGGCATACTGTTTTTCTTAACCATCAGCCAGATCAGCAGCACGATGGGAAAAATACTGAGAAAGAGAGCCATGGGATTATCCTCGGGGCAACAAGCATCATAACCGTCAATCAATGGCGGTTTGATGCGATGTGTTGAGTAGTTAATGTTTTTCGAATAAGGATTGCTATTTTTTTTAGATGCAACCAGTTATCAGGTAAATTGGTTTTACCAATTTATGAAAACTGTTGCACACTTTACGTAATCTTATGTAATCGGTCAAGTGGTTTGTAATAAAAAGGCCGTCTGAAATAGGGTTTTCAGACGGCCTGAGAGCTTTGCCAGTAGTTCATTTGGTCGAATATCGAATGGTATTTACATTCAATATTTTGTAAAGATTTTGTTTTTAATTGATTTCAAACGAATTATTCTATTCCTGCCCATTTATGCGTTTGTACGCTCAATTGCCAATGGACGGGGGCATCGGGTCGGCTGTTTAATACGCCGATTTGGCGGATGGTGTCGTAGATATTCATCACACCATCTTGCTCGCAAGGCGAGAGGTAGTAATGTTGGGCGCGGATTTTGCGTTCCATCTCTTGGCAAAACGCAATGACATCGCCGTCGGCAACAATGCGCACTTCGTCGGCTTTCTCAATGCAACTAGATTCATATTTGGCGGCATAGCAGGCCTTAGGGCTGGTAGCAACATAGTCGATTTGCGGCGGCGCATGGTTGAGGCCGTTGGTTTCGAGACACAGAAAATAGCCTTCGGCTTTGAGTGCATTGAGCAGGGTATCCAAATGCGGTTGGATGGTGGGTTCGCCGCCGGTAATGATGATGTTGCGCGCCGTGTAGGTTTTCAGACGGCCTAAAATATCGGACAGGCTCATCATGCCGAATTTGAGGTAGTCGGTGTCGCACCAGCTGCACGCGAGATTGCATTTGCCCAGGCGGATGAAAATGGCGGGCATGCCTGTATTCCAGCCTTCGCCTTGCAGGCTTTCAAAGATTTCGACAATGCGGTATTGGGGATTGTTCGGAGTGATTTGAATGGTCATGAATGTCGGGTGTGCGGGTTTTAATTGTTGTGGTGAAGCGTTTTGAGAAATCGGGTGAGGCAGCCATTCTTTCTGTTAGTTCGAGTGGAAAGAACGGCTGGTGTGTTTAAGCGGCAATGACGGCTGCGGCGGCCAAAAATGCCGGCAAGCCTTGTTTGAGCAAAATGCCTTTGTTGCCGGATGAAAACGCGCCCCATGCGGCGGCGATGAGGACAAAGCCGAGGAACAGGATGGTCACGCCGTAAACCGCGTTGTCAGGTGCGGCAAAGCGAGCCCATACCAAGCCGATGGCAAGGAAGCCGTTGTACAGGCCTTGGTTGGAAAACAGGGTTTGTACGCGTTTTTGTTCCATAAATTCGTAAGGCATATTGAACAGCTCTGACGCTTTTTCGCTTGGGATTTGCGTCATTTCGAGCCAGGCGATGTAGAAATGTTCGACAGCGACGAAGAGGACGAGGAGGGTGGAGATGATTTTCATGAAGATTCCTTTTGATGTTTAGCGGATGGGTGTGTTTGGGGAACAGGCCGTCTGAAAAATACAAAATGCCGGTTTATTCCCCTTCATATTCCGCACACGAAGTCGGCGTTTCCCATAGTTTCACGCTGCACACTTTGACACCGGCGTTTTTCAGACGGCCATACATTTCTACGCTCATGTTTTCGGCGGTGGTGCGGCAGGGCAGGCGCAGGGTTTTCATGTTCCAGCCTTCCAAAAGCGCGGCAATTTGGCTTTCGCGTTCGTTGTTGCCGTGATAGATGAAGGCATGGTCGAACGGGTCGGTAATATGTTGTTTGACGATGGCTTTCAGGTCGGTAAAGTCCATCACCATGCCGTCTTTTGCACCGCCTCGGATAACGGGTGCGGAGACGGTGATTTCGAGTTTGTAGGTGTGGCCGTGAAGGTTTTGGCACTTGCCGTCATGCCCGTCGAGCATGTGCGAGGAATCGAAGGTAAAGATTTTGGTGATTTTCATGAGATGAAGGAAGCCGATGAGGCCGTCTGAACGGTGTAAAACCTATTTCAGACGGCCTTAAGATTATTGTTCGGAAGGGAGTTTGAGGAAATGCTCACGATAATGGCGCATTTCTTCAATGCTTTCGAGAATGTCGTCCAATGCCTTGTGAGAACCGCGTTTGACCACGCTTTTGGCAACGGCCGGATTCCAGCGTTTGGCCAATTCTTTCAGCGTGGATACGTCTAAGTTACGGTAGTGGAAATAGGTTTCCAAACGCGGCATGTATTTGACCATGAAGCGGCGGTCTTGATGGATGGAGTTGCCGCACATGGGCGTGGATTTCTCGGGTATCCATGCGGACATGAAGTCCAACAGGTTTTGCTCGACTTCGGCTTCGGTCAGTTTGGATTCGCGCACGCGTTGGGTCAGGCCGGTGCGGCCGTGGGTGGCGGTGTTCCACTCGTCCATGCCGTCGAGCAACTCGTCGCTTTGATGGATGACGTAAACGTCCGACTGCGCCAGTACGTTCAAATCGGAATCGGTAATGATCATGGCGACTTCGATAATGCGGTCGTGTTCCGGGTTGAGGCCGGTCATTTCCATATCGATCCAGCAGAGATTGTTTGCGTTTTGGGTCATTTCAGACGGCCTTGTGTTTTCAGTTGGCAGTATTATAAAGGATAAAGGTTCGGGCCGTCTGAAAGCATTTGTAACAAGTTGTGCAATCTCTTGATATAATCGTCCGTTACACAAAAATTCACCGCCAAAAATCATGAACCCAAGCCCTTTGCTCGATATTATCGATACGCCTCAGGATTTGCGCCGTCTGGAGAAAAAACAGCTGCCGCAAGTCGCCGCCGAATTGCGCGAATTTCTGTTGGATTCCGTCGGTAAGACGGGCGGCCATTTCGCCAGTAACTTGGGCGCGGTCGAGCTGACGGTGGCACTGCATTATGTGTACGACACGCCCGAAGACCATCTGGTCTGGGATGTCGGCCATCAAAGCTATCCGCACAAAATCCTAACCGGCCGCAAAAATCAAATGCACACCATGCGCCAATACGGCGGTTTGGCGGGTTTTCCGAAACGCAGCGAGTCGGAATACGACGCGTTCGGCGTAGGACATTCTTCCACATCCATCGGCGCGGCATTGGGTATGGCCGTTGCCGACAAACAGTTGGGCAACAACCGCCGCAGCGTCGCCATCATCGGCGATGGAGCCATGACGGCAGGTCAGGCGTTTGAAGCCCTGAACTGCGCAGGCGATATGGATGTCGATTTGCTGGTCATCCTCAACGACAACGAAATGTCGATTTCCCCCAATGTCGGCGCGCTGCCGAAATATCTTGCCAGCAACGTCGTGCGCGATATGCACGGCCTATTGAGCACCATCAAAGCCCAATCGAGCAAAGTATTGGATAAATTGCCCGGCGCGATGGAGCTTGCCCAAAAAGTCGAAAACAAAATCAAAACCTTGGCAGGAGAAGCGGAACACGCCAAACAGTCGCTGTCTTTGTTTGAAAACTTCGGTTTCCGTTACACCGGCCCGGTTGACGGCCACAACGTTGAAAATCTGGTGGACGTATTAAAAGACTTGCGTGGCCGCAAAGGCCCTCAGTTGCTGCACGTCATCACCAAAAAAGGCAACGGCTACAAATTCGCCGAAAACGATCCTGTCAAATACCACGCTGTTGCCAAGCTGCCGAGCGAAGTGCCTGCGCCGGAAGTCAAACCTGCCGCGGCCAAACCAACTTATACGCAAGTTTTCGGCCAATGGCTGTGCGACCAAGCGGCGGCTGACGAGCGTTTGGTTGCCATCACGCCTGCCATGCGCGAGGGCAGCGGCTTGGTTGAGTTTGAACAGCAATTCCCCGACCGCTATTTCGACGTTGGAATCGCCGAGCAACACGCCGTTACCTTTGCGGGCGGTTTAGCATGCGAAGGCATTAAGCCTGTCGTGGCGATTTACTCCACTTTCCTGCAACGCGCTTACGACCAGTTGGTACACGACGTTGCCTTGCAAAACCTGCCTGTTTTGTTCGCTATCGACCGCGCCGGTATTGTTGGTGCAGACGGCCCGACCCATGCCGGTTTATACGACTTGAGCTTTTTGCGTTGCGTGCCGAACATGATTATTGCCGCACCAAGTGACGAAAACGAATGCCGCCTGCTGCTCTCAACCTGCTATCAAGCAAACTCTCCGTCCTCAGTCCGTTATCCGCGCGGTACAGGCACGGGCGCAACCATTTCAGACGGCCTGGAAACCGTTGAAATCGGCAAAGGCATTATCCGTCGCAAAGGCGAGAAAATTGCCGTTATCGCCTTTGGCAGCATGGTTGCCCCATCATTGACCGTCGCCGACAAGCTGAATGCGACCGTTGCCGATATGCGCTTTGTCAAACCGATAGATGAAGAACTAATCGTCAGTCTTGCCCGAAGCCATGACTACATCGTTACTGTCGAAGAAAATGCCGAACAAGGTGGCGCAGGCAGCGCGGTGTTGGAAGTGTTGGCGAAACACGGCATCTGCAAACCGGTATTGCTGCTGGGTGTAGAAGACAAAGTTACCGAACACGGCGACCCGAAAAAACTCTTAGCCGATTTGGGGCTGAATGCCGAATCCGTTGAAAAACGGATTGCCGGTTGGATAGAGGCCGTCTGAAAAATATTAAAACATCTCAATACATTGCGTAATTTATGGGAAAAAAATTAATCAGCATCAGTATGGTGCGCAACGAAAACGACGTTATCGAATCGTTTGTCCGTCATAATCTCGAGCTGATGGATGAAATGCACATCATCGATCACGGCAGCAGCGATGGAACAAGGGAAATCCTGATTCAATTGAAAGAAGAAGGTTTACCGGTATTTATCTATCAATATCAAGCGCTCAAGTTTAATCATGAGCAATTGGTCAACCAGCTGATGAAGCAGCTTGTAGCAAAAGATGAAGCGATAGATTTCGTTTTTCCGCTGGATGCGGACGAATTTATTTCATGTCCTAGCCGTACCATGCTGGAACAACTCTTGGATGTCATCGGCGAAAATAGGATCGGCATGTACCTTTGGCGCGGCTATTTGCCGACATCGTTGCAATACAATCCCGATTTCACCACTCAATTTACCGAGCAACGCCTCGAAACGCTCTTTACCCCTAAAGTCATTATTCCCAGATGGGCTGCCGAATCTTGCAGCGTGATTATCGGCTGCCATTACATGTTGGATAAAGATGGCAACAAGGTTGAATCAACCCTGTTTCATTCGCCGAATTATCGAGGTTTACATTCCTGGTTTATCGAGCAGTTTTCCGCACAATTTGCAGAGACCGATTTGTTGTGGCTGGGGCATTTCCCAATCCGATCCTTGAACCAGCACATCAAAAAAATCCTCGAAAAGTCCATCTTGATTGCCATTAAAGACGGAAGCAATGATATTGCCTGGGAAAACCAGTTGCGCGAATTGTTGGACAACGGCATGAAGATGGACTTGAACAATTTACGGCTGTTGGCATACAGATACCGCGCCGGTTCTACAAGTTTGGAAGACCCGCATTGTAAAGTCAGCCGTTACGAACCCTTGCGTAAAAAACCGCTGATGCTGAAATACACCTCGCTGGAAGCAGGTGATCCTTTGATGACTGTCGGACATCTGGTACTTGCATTGGCAAGCGGCGCACAAGATTCCTCTTTAGGCCTTAAGGCCGTCTGAAAAACACAGACCGCACACACAATAATAGGAAAATTATGATCAGCATCTTTGATATTTTCAAAATCGGCATCGGCCCGTCCAGCTCGCACACCGTCGGCCCGATGAAGGCAGCGGCCGCTTTTGCTGATTTGCTGAATGCCGAAAACTTGGATACACAAGTGGCGCGCATTGTCATTGAAGTGTACGGCTCGCTTGCTTTGACCGGTATCGGACACGGTACATTCGACGCATTATTGCTCGGTTTGGAAGGCAGCCTGCCGCACGATATCCCGCTTGCAGACATCCCTCAACGCTTGGAATGTATCCGCACGCAGCACGTTTTAAAGCTCAACGGCCGCGAAATGGTCTTCGATCCCGAAAAAGATTTGGATATCCGCGGCGACAAAGTGTTGCCCAAACATCCGAACGGTTTGAACTTTATCGCCTACCATTCAGACGGCCTGAAGCTGAAAGAGCAGATTTATTATTCGGTTGGCGGCGGTTTTATCGTAACAGACGAGGGATTTGCACAAGAAGCGCAGGAAAATTCGGACGTGCCATATCCTTACAAAAACTGCGACGAGTTGTTGGCACAATGCCGTCTGAACCAGTTGAATATTTCCGAAGTTGTGTTGGCCAATGAGGCGGCGTTGGCAGGTTGCGATGAGGTGGAAGTGCGCCGCCGTGTGGCTGCCGTGGCAGATGTGATGGAAAACTGCATCAAGCGCGGCTTGGGTGCGGAAGGGCAGTTGCCGGGCGGCTTGAACGTCCGCCGCCGTGCGCCGCAGTTGGCGGCCAAACTCAAAGTCCTGCGCGAGAGCGAAATCGTCAATACCCAACTTTGGCCGATGGTGTACGCCATGGCGGTCAATGAAGAAAATGCCGCCGGCGGACGTGTCGTCACCGCACCGACCAACGGCGCGGCAGGCATTATTCCTGCCGTATTGCACTATTTCCGCAAATTTAATCCGCACGCTAACCAATCGCGTGTCGAAGATTTCCTGCTGACTGCCGGCGCTATCGGTATTTTGTATAAAACCAACGCGTCGATTTCTGGCGCGGACGTCGGTTGCCAAGGTGAAGTCGGCGTGGCGTGTTCCATGGCGGCAGGCGCATACGCCGAAGTTATCGGCGGTACCCCGAAACAAGTGGAAAACGCCGCCGAAATGGCCATGGAACACCACTTGGGCCTGACCTGCGACCCTGTCGGTGGCTTGGTGCAAATCCCCTGTATCGAGCGCAACGGCATCGCCGCCGAAAAAGCCCTCAAGCTCGCTACCCTCGCGCTTTTGGAAGACGGCACAGACAAAAAAGTCTCACTTGATGAAGTGATTCAAACCATGCTGCAAACCGGCCGCGATATGAAGGCAACCTACAAAGAAACCTCACTCGCAGGCCTGGCCGTTACCTTGCAGAAAAAAGCCGTGCCGGTATCCGTGCGCGTGGTGGAATGTTAGAAATAGGGTAGGAGATCTGCCCAATAAAAAAGGCCGTCTGAAAAACTTTCAGACGGCCTTTTTTTGTATGAATCGAATCACTAACCGTTTTTTTGATAAGGGTTTTCCAGTCCGGCCATTAAGTCGCGGAAGTATTCGCGCAACTGTTTTTCGGAGCAACCCATCAGTAACGCGTCTTCAAATGCGTCCTGCGCTATTTGGTACAGTTCGTTCAAGTTTTCGGTCATGACTTTGACTTTTTCGGTGCAGGAAACAATCTGACCGTCGTCGTCATACCATTTGGGCATTTGCGGCATCGCCATCGTGCACCTCAATTCAAGAAACGGGATGGGTCGTTTTTCTTCACGCGGCGGGCAAAGGCGTATTTTCCGTTCCAATATTTGTGGCCGAGGCTGGTAATTTCGATACGTTTGCCCGTTCTCGGTGCGTGAATGAAATTGTTGTTGCCGATGTAAAGGCCGACGTGGGAAATACGGCCGCGGCCCATGGTGCGGAAAAAGACCATGTCGCCCGGCTGCAACTCGGAACGGTTCACGGCAACGCCCATTTGTGCCTGTTCGGCAGAGGTGCGCGGCAGGTTTACACCCATGGCGCGTTTAAAGATGTGTTGCATGAAGCCGCTGCAGTCAAAGCCGGTAGAGGCTGATGTGCCGCCGTAGCGGTAGGCCACGCCGAGCAAGCCCATGGCGCTGCCGATCAATTCGTCTGAATTACCTGAAGGTGCGCGCGTATTGTTGCTTGGGGCTGGACGTGTATTGACGGGGTGGACAGGGGTTGCCTGACGCGTATTGCCGTAAACGTTGGCGTTGTCGTTGAATTGGTTTAAAACATGCTGACGGGTGGTAATCAGGTTTTCCAAATCATCGGCGTAAGAAAAATTGACGCTCGCGAGCATGGCGACCGAAGTCCAAACTGCTGCGAGCCGGAGTAAAAAATTCATTATAAAAACTTCCGTTTCAGAAGGCATTCCCTGCCGATTGCAGGCACATTGCCGGTTTCTGAGATGTTATCCCGTATCATTCTCTTGTTATCTGCTTGATTGTATTCAAAAACCGTCTTTTTGGCAAAAAAACTGCTGTTATTTTGCGTTAAACCCTTGTTTCCAAACAAACTAGAAAAACATTAAACGCGGTTTCGCTTGATTTATCCGCCGCTGCAACCATATAAGCGGCATTCATTGATTTATTTTCAGAGACTGACATGACACAAAATCACAGCGATATCCGTACACGCTTTATCTTTGACGATATGCCTATCCGCGGTATGCACATCCGCCTTGAAAAGGTTTGGCACCACATCGTCAACCAAAAACATTATCCTGTCGCCATCCGTCGCGCATTGGGCGAATTGTTGGCCGCCGGTGCTTTATTGTCTGCCAACCTTAAAAATGAAGGCGCGCTGATTGTTCAGGTTCAAGGTCAGGGCCGTCTGAAAATGTTGGTGGTGGAAGCGACTTCTGAAAATACTGTCCGTGCTACCGCGCGTTGGGACGAAACTGCTGAAATCCGTGATGATGAAAGCCTGACTGCGCTGTTGGGCGAAAACAGCGTGTTCGTTTTGACCCATCAGCCTAAAGATGCCGACCCATGGCAAGGTGTTGTCCCTCTAGAAGGCGACAGCATTGCGCAAATGCTGGTTAACTATATGAAACGTTCCGAGCAGCTCGATACCTATATTACGCTTGCTGCCGATGACCAAGCCGCAGGTGCATTATTGCTGCAACGTCTGCCGGAAGAAGAATTGGATGATGCCGCGTGGGAGCATGTGACTACGCTTGCGCAAACGCTTACTCCGCAAGAATTGACCGGTTTGGATGCGCATCACGCCCTTTACCGCCTTTACCATGAAACCCCGCCCCGTGTTTTTGAACCGGAAGCCATTGAATTTGCCTGCACCTGCTCTCGCGGCAAAGTCAGCGATATGCTACTGATGCTTGGAGGTCAGGAAGTCGGCGGCGTGGTGGCAGAACAAGGCAGCATTCAAATCGATTGCGATTTCTGCCATAGCAAGTATGTGTTTGATGAAACCGATGTCAACGCTTTGTTTGGCGCGGATGTGGTGAATGCCGTCCGTCAGGAAAATGAGCGTTTGCAGTAAGCACGGGATAAAAGTTTCTTAAGGAAATTGGCTTAATAGAAGGGCAGGTGCAAAACCTGCCCTTTCTTTTTGGGAAATTGAATACCATCAATAGAAAAGGCCGTCTGAAAAAAGCGTGGCTGATTTCAGACGGCCTTTTGTTTTTAAACGATGCGTTTAAAGATTATTTCCAAACCAACAAAGCATGGTTGCGTTTGCCGCGGCGGACGATGGTGTATTTACCGAAACGTTTGTGTTCGTCGGTCAGCATGTAGGCATCGTCAGGTTTTTCAGCGGCATGGTTCGGATTATTGGCTTCAGCAGGTTTGCCGTTGAGCAAAACCGCTTTGCTGTTTACAAAACCGCGCGCTTCTTTGTTGGAAGATGCCAAACCGGTTTTCACCAAAGTCTCAACCACGTTGAGGCTCTCGGAAACTTCAAAAGTCGGCAGGCCGTCGAGTGCCAGCTGCTCGAAGTCGCTTTCGGTGAGATGGCTTTGGTCTTCGGCAAACAGGCTTTCTGAAATACGTTGGGCGGCGGCAAGGGCTTCTTCGCCGTGAATCAGGCGGGTCATTTCTTCGGCGAGAATGCGTTGCGCTTCTGGCTTGGTACCGCTGGCTTTGTCTTTGGCTTCGATGGCATCGATTTCTTCGATAGACAGGAAGGTAAAGTATTTCAGGAATTTATACACATCGGCATCGGCCACTTTCAGCCAGAATTGGTAGAACTGGTACGGAGAAGTTTTCTTCGCGTTCAGCCATACCGCGCCGCCTTCGGTTTTGCCGAATTTGGTGCCGTCGGATTTGGTTACCAAAGGCAGGGTCAGACCGAATACTTGTTTTTGGTGCAGACGGCGGGTCAAGTCGATACCGGCAGTGATGTTGCCCCATTGGTCGGAACCGCCGATTTCCAAAACTGCGCCATGGCGTTTGTTCAATTCGGCAAAGTCGTAGCCTTGCAGTAGGGAATAGGCGAACTCAGTAAAGGAAATACCCACATCGTCGCGCTCGATACGCTGTTTGACGGATTCTTTATTCAGCATGGCATTGACGGAGAAATGCTTGCCGATGTCGCGCAGGAAGTCGAGGCAGTTCATGCTGCCGAACCAGTCGGCATTGTTGGCCATAATGGCTGCGTTATCGCCGTCAAAGCTTAAGAAAGGGGTCAGTTGGTTGCGGATGCTTTCTACCCATCCGGCAACGGTTTCGGCAGAATTCAAGCTGCGTTCGGCGGCTTTAAAGCTTGGGTCGCCAATCATGCCGGTCGCACCGCCCACCAGAGCAATCGGCGTATGGCCGGCTTGTTGGAAACGGCGCAATGCCAATACAGGCAGCAAGTGGCCGATGTGCAGGCTGTCGGCTGTCGGGTCAAAACCGCAATAGAGGGAAATTTTTTGTTCGTTTAGCAAAGCGTCTAAGGCTTCGATGTCGGTAGTTTGCGCGATTAAGCCACGCGATTGTAGGTCTTTGATGACGCTCATTGTTATCTTCCAAAAAAATTAGCAGTTTTACAAACTGCTAATTGTAACAAATTTCATCGGATGAATGGCTATGGCTTACTGAAGAAGCGTGTGTTTTTCAGAAAAACGCTTGGCCAGTTCTCTGCCGCCGTAAGGGTTGATGTGGTCTCTATCGGAATAAACCGGCAATCCGTTGATTTTGAAATTTTCCGGAATATAGGCAGTGGCATCGATAATGTGCACATTGGCATATTTTTCTGCCAATTCTTTGATGCGTTCATTTCCTTTTGAAGTGACTGTTTCATCAATGGCAAGATTCTGACTAAATCCCGGTATGCGGTAAGACAGAATATAGGCGCGCAAGCCGTTGTATGACAGATTAGGGTTGTCTATCATCAGGTAAACCGCTTGTTTTTCCGAAGAAAGTTTTTGCAACATGAGGTCGAATTTTTTGAAAAAATCGGCATCGTAAGCAAGGGAGTTGCTGTTTTCAGGCATTTGGCTGCCCCAGCGCATGGCCAAAAGCACTTTTGAGTATTGGGGCAGATGCTCTTTGGCATACTGATAAACGGCACGGCAGGAGGCGTTTTTCTTGAATACGGGTGCGGCATAATCTTCTACATAGGCGCAACTGTCCGCAGAAACCATCGTTGCCGACCATTTTTCTTTTTTGCCGACGGTATCAAAAAACGTTTTATATTGGTCGGCATGCGAATCGCCTAGAATCAGTAATTCCGGCTGTTTGTCTGTATCGCCCCAAATACATTGTTTGTCGGTATTGTTGTGACAAGAAGTGTAGGAACGTGCCAATCCCATACGGTCGTATTGCTGCATAAACGGGAGCTTCATGGCAAGAAAAGGCGTAATGGCCAAAACAAGCATGGGGACGGCATAAACCCATGTCACAGATTGTGCAAAAGAGCCTTTCCAGTTTTTAAACGGCTTCTCGACAAAATAATAAGAAAGCAGGGAGAGTGCAAACATTAAGACAATCGCGGCTGCAGTCGAATAAGAAGGCAGATTGTTTGAACCGATGTATCTCATAAAAGCCAATACAGGCCAATGCCACAGATACAGTGAATAGGAAATCAAGCCTATACCGACAGTAATCTTCCATTGGAAAAATTTTTTCAGCCGGTGTTCAAATTGATTGAAATAAATGAATGCGGCGGCGGCCAAACAAGGAATCATGGCGGCAGGCCCCGGGAAATAGGCAGTTTTTTCTGTATAGGTAAACAGGCAGGCAAACAGTACGCATAAGGAAAGTAATGCGCCTGCCGCCGCATATTGTTTGCCGGTATCCAGCCCTTGTTGTTGCCGATATTGCATCCACACTGCCGTCAACGAGCCGATCAGCATTTCGCAGGCGCGCAGATGGGGAAGGTAATATTTATCCAGCGCAGTCGGCATAAAAGAAGCCAAAATACTGAATACGCATAGCGTGATGAGGAAAGCAAACTGGGTGCGCCAGCTTTTGCGGACAACCAATAACAGCAATATCGGGAAGACGAAATAATATTGTTCTTCGACCGATAAAGACCAAATGTGAAGCAAAGGTTTTTCTTCTTGTATGGGATCGAAATAGCCCTGACCCTTGGCAAAAAAGATATTGGAGATGAACCCCAAGGTGGACAGGGCTGTCCTCCATAAAAGGGAAAAATCATCTTTGGTGAATAAAAGAAAGCCGCATATCAGCGTTACCGTCAATACGGTAAAAAATGCGGGCAGTATCCGCTTGATACGGCGGATGTAAAATTTTTTGAACGAGAAAATCCCGCTGCTCATTTCACGATGAATAATCATCGTGATCAGAAAGCCGGAAATGACAAAAAAGATATCGACACCAAGAAAGCCGCCAGGCAGCCAGTTTTTTTCAATATGGAAAACGACAACGGATAGAACAGCAACGGCACGCAATGTATCAATATCTGGGCGGTAAGATAAAACTTTGCTCATAATATTTTGATTTTAATTAGTTTATTTTAATGGCGCCGTCTGAAAAGTGATTCCTGCCGAGAGTGGGGGCATTTCGGAGGTCGGCCATCGTTTGTCAGTACTGGGCAGTTTGTTTGCCTTCTTAGAATGATTGCTGATGATATGTGTTTGAATAGTAATAGATTAGAGTAGGAATACGGTTGATAGTTTCAACATAATGTTTAATATGTTGTTTTTATAATGAATCAATACGATGTGGTATTGTTTAATTGTTTATTGTCATATCAATGGTATTGTTATTGATGATGTAACCTTGCGCTATTTTTAGGTAAGGCGTCGGTAAGAAATGAGAGATTTTAAGAGAGAAAAATTACGGGCCATGCCCGCATTTATTATGGAGATGATGTTTTGTTTTGTTGATATTTCAAGACATGAGGCCGTCTGAAAATAAATTCAGACGGCCTTAATCTTAGAAAAGGCCGTCTGAAAAAGCGTTACGCTGGGTTTATACGTTAAAGAGGAAGTGCATCACATCGCCGTCTTGTACGACGTATTCTTTGCCTTCCACACGCATTTTGCCAGCTTCTTTGGCTTTTGCTTCGCCGCCTAAAGCGATGAAGTCTTCGTAGGAGATAACTTGGGCACGGATGAAGCCGCGTTCAAAGTCGGTGTGAATCACGCCGGCGGCTTGTGGCGCGGTGTCGCCTTTGTGGATGGTCCAAGCGCGGACTTCTTTGACACCGGCGGTGAAGTAGGTTTGCAGGCCCAAGAGGTCGTAGCCGGCACGAATGAGGCGGTTCAGGCCCGGTTCTTCCAAGCCCATTTCGGCGAGGAATTCGGCTTTTTCGTCGTCTTCCAATTCGGCGATTTCGCTTTCCATCGCGGCGCAAACGGCCACAACCGGTGCGTTTTCTTTTGCAGCTAATTCTTTCAGACGGTCGAGGTGCGGGTTGTTTTCAAAACCGTCTTCGGAAACGTTGCCGACGTACATGGCAGGTTTGGCAGTCAGTAGGAACAGCGGTTTGAGCATGGCAAGTTCTTCTGCGTCCAACCTGAAAGCGCGTACAGGCTTACCTTCGTCTAGATGAGGCAGCAGTTTTTTGCACAGATCGACCAGCTTTTGCGCGTCTTTGTCGCCTGAGCGTGCGCGTTTTTCTTCGCGGACGATGGCTTTTTCGACGCTGGCCAAGTCAGCCAGTGCCAACTCGGTGCCGATGGTTTCGATGTCGGCAATCGGATCAACTTTGCCTGCAACGTGGACGATGTTGTCATCGTCAAAGCAACGTACAACGTTAACAATCGCGTCAGTCTCGCGGATGTTGGCGAGGAACTGGTTGCCCAAGCCTTCGCCTTTGCTCGCGCCTGCAACCAAACCGGCGATGTCGACAAATTCGACGATGGCAGGCTGCATTTTTTGCGGATTGACGATTTTTGCCAATTCGGCCATACGTGGATCGGGGACTTCAACGATGCCGACGTTGGGTTCGATGGTACAGAAAGGATAGTTTGCCGCTTCGATACCCGATTGGGTCAGCGCGTTAAAGAGGGTGGATTTGCCGACGTTGGGCAAACCGACGATGCCGCATTTCAAGCTCATGGTTTTTCCTGAAAAGATAAAAGTTTAACGGCGAATTATAGCATATTGTGGAGGTACTCAAAACAGCCGCAATGCTGGTGTGTTCTTATAATAAAAGGCCGTCTGAAAAAAGAGGGGCAGGCATTCAGCTTATTGTGCTTCCGAAGAATGAGTAAATGAATAAAGCCGTTAAATAAAACAATTTTTCAGACAGGAGGCTTAAGATCAAACCCAAAAGAATGCCCAGTACCCAATAAATCATCTGCCGGTATTTCGGGTCGGATGTGGTACGCAACATTTTAAAATACAAAACTAGACAGCCGAACATGCAGATTGTTTGAAACAGAATGAGGGGGAGGCTGTTAATGGCTTTGGAAATCGAATCATGAACGATGATTGTCCCTATGCGTATGCATAAATAAATTAAAGCCGAGCCTACCGCCGAATGCCCAAAAGGGACGGGCGTGTCGGATGAGTCGGGTGTTTTGTGGGGCTGAAGCCTGCCGAATAACAAGATAAATACAATGTCAAACATAATGATAGTTGCCTTGGCGTAAGATGTTTTCGTTTTTCAGACGGCCTCAGGGTGTCTGAAAGCTTATTGTGCGGCGATATGGGGTGGTGCCGCAGTAAGGTATGTCAGTAGGCCGACCATCCATCATGCTGAAGTGGTTGTCATGCTTAAGTGAACACTTTGATTTAGCAGAGGGTTATCTGCTATTTCTCCAAATAGTCTGAAATACAGGGTAAGTTAAATGAATAGGGTCAGAGTGGCAAGCAGGTTGAGAAACAGTATGGAGTTTGTGGGTAAAACCTTTGCCGCGGTTCGCAGTTAGTTTAAAGGCCGTCTGAAAAACTGTTTCAGACGGCCTTTTTTCCGTACTGACTTAACCGGTATTACGCAAACCTTGCGCCACGCCGTTGATGGTCAGGTGAACCATCAGCAGTGCGTGCGGATTATCGGGCTCTTTGCGCAGGCGTTTGAGCATGGCGACTTGCAGGCCATTGAGGGCGTTCAGGTATGGAATCCTCAAGGCAAGCGAACGGGCGAGGCTGCGGTTGTCGCGCAGGAGCTCTTCGGTTTGCAGCAGGTCGAGCAGTGCTTTGCGGCTGCGTTGGTATTCTTCCTTGATCATGCCGAAGATGACTTTTGCTTTATCGGGCGATTCACTCAAGCCGGCATAGTTTTCCGCCAAGGTGATGTCGGTTTTCGCCATCACTTGTTCCATGTTGGAGAGCATGGCTTGGAAGAACGGGTTGCTTTGGGCGTGTTCGCGCAGGGCGGCCAGTGTGTCGGGTTTGCCTTCGCACAAGGTTTCCACTGCGCTGCCGAAACCGTACCAAGCCGGCAGCATGAGGCGGTTTTGCATCCATGAGAATACCCACGGAATTGCGCGCAAGTCCTGAATCCGCGCCAGGGTTTTGCGGCTGGCGGGGCGGCTGCCGAGGTTGAGGGTGGCGATTTCCTGAATCGGGCTGGTTTGCAGGAAGTAGTCGATGAAGTCGGGGTGGGTAATCAGTTCGCGGTAGTATTTGAACGATACGTCCGACAAATCCTGCATCAGTTTGGCATCAGGGTCTTTTTTGTCCGGCAGGATGCTGGCTTCCAAAGTCGCGGCAACCAAGGTTTCCAAGTTGCGTTGGGCATTGCCCGGGTCAGCGTATTTGGCGGTAATGACTTCGCCTTGCTCGGTAATGCGGATTTGTCCGGCAACGCTGCCTGCAGGTTGCGCCAAAATAGCTTGGTAAGATGGGCCGCCGCCGCGACCTACGCTGCCGCCGCGGCCGTGGAACAGGCGCATGCGGACATCGTATTTTTTGAAGAGTTCGACCAAGCCCAACTCTGCCTGATACAGACACCACGAGCTGGTAACGTAGCCGCCGTCTTTGTTGGAGTCGGAGTAGCCCAGCATGATTTCTTGGATATTGCCGCGGCTTTCGAGCAGGGCATCATACCAGTCGAGGCGGAACATGGTTTCCATGACCGGACAGGCGTTTTCGAGCGCTTCGATGGTTTCAAACAGAGGCACGATATTGATGCGGCTGTGCGGTTTGCCGTTTTCCACCACCAGCAGGCCGCTTTCTTTCAGCAGCAATGCCAAGGCGAGCAGGTCGCTGGGTTGTTCGCAGTTGGAAATAATGCTTTGTGTAACGGCATCTTCGCCGAATTCGTCTTTGATTTTGCGCGCTTCGTTGAAAATCGCCAGTTCGTGACGGGTATGGTCGCTGTATGTGATGAACGGGCTGTACAGCGGGCGTTGATGGCTCAATTCGCGCAACAGGGCGGCTTGTTTTTGCTCTTCGTTCAGGCTGTTGTAGTCTTCCAAACCTGCGTGTTGGAAAAGCTCGGCAACCACATCGGCGTGTTTGCCTGCGTGTTGGCGCAGGTCGAGCGGCATCATGTGGAAGCCGAACACGGACACACTGCGGATAATGTCGGCCAGACGGCCTTCTGCCAGCAGTTGGCTGCCGTTTTCGTGGAGCGAGCGTTGCAGTTTTTTCAGGTCGTTGAGGAACTCTTCAACCGTGGCATAAGGCTCGAGGAAGCCGAATTTGCAGCCCATGCCCAAACCGAGTGAACGTGCCTTGCCCATAGCGCGTGCCATGATGTAGGCGATGGCGCGGCGGTAGGGTTCTTCAGTGCGGGCGATTTCTTCATCGGGAGACTGGGCGGAAAGTGCCATTACATCGTCGTTGACTTTGACGCGGCGGATGGAGAGCGGCAATTCGCGGTAGAGTTTGTCGAGTTCGCCGCGATAGAAACGGAATACGGCGTCGGCATGCCGTCTGAACGCAAAACGCAAGGTTTCGGCAGAAACGAACGGGTTGCCGTCGCGGTCGCCGCCGATCCAGCCGCCGATTTTGAGAATATTCGGAACGCGGACACCGGGATAGGCCGTCTGAAAATCGCGTTCCATTGTGCGGTAGAGTTTAGGCAGGGCTTCAAAGAAGCTCATCGGGAAGATGGATACACCGTTGTTGATCTCGTCGTTGACGCTGAGTTTGTGGCGGCGCGTTTCGCTGGTCTGCCACAAGCCCAAAAGGACTGTGTCGATTTCGCGGCGCAATTGAGCCAGTGCATCAGGATTAGTGCAGCGTTCGCGTTGCGGCAGTAGCGCGCGGATGCGGCGGTTGAAGCTCAAGACGGTTTGGCGTTGCACTTCGGTCGGGTGCGCGGTCAAAACGGCGGTAACGACCGTGTTGTCCAGTTGTTGTTGCACCGCTTTGCCGTTGACTTTTCCGGCTTTGAGCTTGCGCACGGTTTCCGTCAGGCTGCCTTCGGCGCTGTTGTGTCCTGCCTCTTCGTGGATTTGGCGGCGGCGTTCGTGGTGCACGTCTTCGGCGATGTTCAGAATTTGTGCGAACAGGCCGCAGGCCAGGGTTAAATCGTGGGTTTGCTGTTCGTCCAGTTGCGGCAACACCTTCTCAATCAAGGCGGCGCTGTCGTCTGAAGTCGATAACAACTTAACGGTTTCGACCACTAAAGGCGATGCTTCCTCATGCAGCAGATTGAACAGAGACTGTTTTAAAAATTCCGCATCCGCTGCCAAAGCGGCATCTTTGGGATTGTTTAAGATATGCAGTTGCATGATTTTTCTCTTATTTAAATGTTAATTTGGGTTTGTCCTGAATCCATTGTATAGCAAATTTTTGTAAACTGCCAATGCTGCCGTCCGATACATTTCAAACCGGAAAACAGCCGTCCGTATCCGCCGCGTGGCCGGTGTCTGTAAAATGCTGTAAAATATTGACTATCCAAACAGAGGCGAGAACCCCATGATCGAATTCCCCAACCAGCCCGATTTTCCTGAACAACACACCGCCGTCGCCGTCGGCACCGTCAACATGAGCCAGCAGGCGATACGGGTGTTGATAGAGAATGCCACCGAAAAGGCAAGTATCCTGACCATCGCCCGCGTTGCCGCCATTCAGAGCATCAAACAGACCGCCAACCTGATTCCGCTGCACCTGCCCGGCCGCATCATCGGCGTGCAGGTTGATTTCGATATTAACGTCGAGCTGGCCTGCCTGAAAGCCACATTGACCGTCCAAGCGAACAGCAACGGCAGCATTGCCACCGAAGCCCTGACCGGCCTCAATTTGGCACTCTTGAGCGTTTACGACATGATGAAAGACGTTGACCGCAATATGATGCTCAGCGGCATCCGCCTCGAATCCGAAACCAGCAGCGAAGGCCGTCCTTTCCTGTTTGACAACGCATACGAAAATATTAATTTCTAAACCACTCAGGCCGTCTGAACGTTGGGTTTTAGACGGCCTTATTGTTATGATGAACGATCAACAACTCTTGCGGTTCAGCCGCCATATCCTGCTTGACGAAATCGGTATCGAAGGCCAAGAAAAACTTTTGGCCGCCCATGCGCTCGTTGTCGGTTGCGGCGGGCTGGGTGCGGCGGCCTTGCCGTATCTTGCCGCCGCCGGTATCGGCCGCCTGACGATTGCCGATGCCGATACCGTCGACGAGACCAACCTTCAACGCCAAATCACGTTTACCGAAGCCGACATCGGCAAAAACAAGGCTTTGGTCATGCAAGGCCGTCTGAAACAGATCAGCAGCCAAACACACATTACCGCCATGGCCGAATTTCTCGATGAGGCCAAGCTTGTCGAATTGGCAAACGCCGCCGACATCATCCTTGATTGTTCCGACAACTATCCCACGCGCCAGGCGGTCAACCGCGCCGCCGTTGCCACGCGCACGCCTTTGGTTTCCGCCGCGGCCGTCCGCTTCGACGGACAAATCGCCGTGTACCGCCCCGACCTTCCCGATACGCCTTGTTATGCCTGCCTGTTTGACGGCGAACAAGCCGACGACGGCGCTTGTGCATTGTTCGGCGTTTTTTCGCCCTTGGTCGGCGTTATCGGAACGACCCAAGCCGCCGAAGCGCTCAAAGTGCTGCTCGGTATCGGCACGCCGTCGCACGGCAAACTTTCCACCTACAACGCATTGAGCGGACAATGGCGGCAATACGGGGTAAGGCGCAATCCCGAATGTCCGGTTTGCGGCGGCCGTTAAAGACAAAAGCAGGGCAAAGGTTTCACTACTCCGAAGCCAATCCGCCGGAGCAATCATGCTTATCTTTCATTAAACTTGAAAGAAGGCGTTTCTTCCCTTTTCAGACGGCCTGTGACACGATATGATTCAATGATTAATAAATTTTTTGAGGCCGTCTGAAAAAGGATAAGGAGAAACCGGCTTAATGAATATTATTCGTGCCTTATTGGTGGTATTGGGTTGCTTGGCTTTGGGCGAGGCAACCGTTTGGATTTTGGGGTTGAAGCTGCCGGGCAGCATTGTCGGCATGGGTTTGCTGTTTGCCGCGCTTCAGGCTGGCTGGGTCAAATTGTCTTGGGTGGAAGAGCTGGCGGACATTTTGATGGCGAACCTGACTTTGTTTTTGGTGCCGCCTTGCGTGGCCGTCATCAGCTATTTGGATGTGATTGCAAACGACTGGTTTTCGATTTTGACGGCCACAATCGGCAGTACGATCTGCGTATTGTTGGTGACCGGCAAAGTGCATGAGTGGGTCAGGAGGCGGATGTGATGAATATAGACGGGCTGTTGCGCATGCCCTCGGTCATGCTGTTCCTGACTTTGGCAGTATATGCTTTGGCGGTGCAGATTCGGACGCGCACGGGGAATGTGCTGTGTAATCCGGTATTGATCAGTACGCTGGTGTTGATGGGGTATTTGAAGGTATTTGCCATTGATTACGAGCTGTACCATTCTGCCTCGCACTTTATTGATTTTTGGTTGAAACCGGCAGTCGTTTTGCTGGCGGTGCCGCTTTATCGAAATTGGGACCGTATCCGCAGCCAGTGGTTGCCGGTGGTGTTGTCGCAGTTGGCGGGCAGCGTGACAGGCATTGTTACGGGCGTGTATTTTGCCAAATGGCTGGGCGCTTCTCGCGAAGTGATTTTGTCGCTGGCTTCCAAATCCGTGACCAACCCGATTGCGATTGAAATCACGGCGTCTATCGGCGGTATTCCGGCGATTACGGCGGCAACGGTGATTATTGCCGGACTTTTTGGACAGATGGCCGGATATAAAGTGTTGAAAGGGGCGTTGTATATGCCTTCTTCAGTGGGAATGTCTTTGGGTACGGCCTCACATGCGATGGGTATTGCGGCGTCTTTGGAATACGGCCGCCGTATGGCCGCATATGCCGGCTTGGGCTTGACGCTCAACGGCGTGTTGACGGCGATATTGGTGCCTATCTTGATTCCCTTATTGGGCGTATAGCGTTTGGGCCGTCTGAAAATAGTGTAAACAGGAGAAAATGATATGGCTGTAAATTTGACTGAAAAACGTGCAGACGAATTGTTGGAAATCGACGGCATCCGTCTGTTTACAGGACGTGCCGGCATCAAGCAACAAGACCGCGACGATTTGACGCTGATGGTGTTGGGTGGCGGACATACGGTGGGTGCGGTGTTTACGCAAAACCGTTTCTGCGCCGCGCCGGTGCATATCGCCAAGTCGCATCTGTTTGACCAAGACGGCGTGTGTGCCTTAGTCATCAATACGGGTAATGCCAATGCGGGTACCGGTGCACAAGGCCGTCTGGACGCGATTAAAGTGTGCGCGGCCGTGGCGGAACAGGTCGGCTGCCAATCCAATCAGGTGATGCCGTTTTCGACCGGCGTGATTTTGGAGCCGCTGCCTGTGGATAAAATCGTGGCCGCTTTGCCGCAAGTGCGCCCTGCATTCTGGTCGGACGCGGCGCGTGCCATCATGACGACGGACACTGTACCGAAAGCCGCTTCGCGCCGAGGCTTGGTCGGAGAAAAACACACAGTCCGCGCCACCGGCATCGCCAAAGGTTCGGGCATGATTCATCCGAACATGGCGACCATGTTGTCGTTTATCGCCACCGATGCCAAAGTGTCCCAGCCGATTTTACAGCTGATGACGCAAGAAATCGCAGACGAAAGTTTCAATACGATTACCGTGGACGGCGATACCAGCACCAACGACAGCTTCGTGATTATGGCGACAGGCCGTTGCGGTCAGAGCGAAATCGACAATACCGCCGATCCGCGTTATGCGCAGCTCAAAGCCTTGCTCGGTTCGCTGGCTCTGGAACTGGCGCAGGCGATTGTCCGTGATGGCGAGGGTGCGACCAAGTTCATCACGGTTGAAGTGCAAAACGCGAAAATCCGCGAAGAGGCGCGCAAGGTGGCTTATGCCGTTGCCCATTCACCTTTGGTGAAAACCGCTTTCTTTGCCTCCGACCCGAATTTGGGCCGTCTGTTGGCAGCCGTCGGCTATGCCGGTATTGAAGACTTGGACGTCGATGCTTTGAAAATGTGGCTGGATGACGTGTTGGTGGCCGAAAATGGCGGCCGCGCGGAAAGCTATACCGAAGAAGCAGGGCAAGCCGTGATGAACCGTCCGGAAATCACCGTCCGCATCGATTTGCAACGCGGCGATACGACGGCGGTCGTTTATACCTGCGATTTGTCGCACGAGTATGTGTCGATTAACGCGGATTACCGTTCTTAAAAACCTTTATCCTTGTTTTCAGACGGCCTTTGAGAAAAGTATCAAGGCCGTCTGAACACATTGACTGCGTGTTTATTATGAAATTTCCCCAGACTTGGGCGGCGCGCCTTGCCCACAAAATCCGCCAAACCAAACGCCTGTCGAAAAAGAGCATTGCCCTTCTGTTTTTGCTGGCAGGCTCGGCACTGGTTGCCCTGACGGCTTTGATGTTTGCGTACTTGGCGGATTTGGCTTTGGAATGGAACGCTTTGCTGGTGGGGAAATATCCGTGGTTTGCGTGGGTGGCTTTGCCGTTGGGTTTGCCGCTTTTGGCATGGTTTACGCGTAAATTTGCGCCGTACACTTCCGGCAGCGGTATTCCGCAGGTCATCGCCTCTTTGTCTTTGCCTTATGGTGCGCAGAAAACCCGTTTGATTCGTCTGGGCGAAACCTTTTTCAAAATTCCGCTGACGTTTTGCGCCATGCTGTTGGGTGCGTCTGTCGGTAGGGAAGGGCCGTCTGTGCAAGTGGGCGCGGCGGTGATGAACGCTTGGGGCGCGTGGTGTAAAAAGCACGGGCTGGCGTTTAGGGGCATGCAGGAAAACGATTTGATTGCCGCAGGCGCGGCAGGCGGTTTGGCGGCGGCGTTTAACGCGCCTTTGGCCGGCGTGGTGTTTGCCATCGAAGAATTGGGGCGCGGCGTGCTTTTGCGTTGGGAGCGTCAAATCCTGATGGGTGTGTTGGCGGCCGGTTTCATTCAAGTGGCGATACAGGGCAATAACCCGTATTTTTCAGGTTTTCAAGGGCATGAGCTGCCAAATATGCTGATGTGGGCCGTGGTGTCGGGCATTGTCTGTGGCGTGGCAGGCGGATTGTTCGGCAGCTTTTTGTATCGTGGCGCGGCGGCATTCGCACCGGTACGCTGGCGCAGTTTCATCCGCCGCCATTTGTTGGTGGTCGCCTTTACAATGGGTATTTTGCTGGCGCTGCTCGGTACGTTTTATCAAGGTAAAACCTATGGCACGGGCTATCACGAAGCCGCAGCCGCACTCAAAGGCGCGTATGAAGCGCCGTTCGGCTTGGCAGTCGCAAAATGGGCGGCAACCGTGTTCAGCTACTGGGCAGGCATTCCCGGCGGTATCTTCACGCCGTCGTTAACCATCGGCGCGATGATAGGCGAACACATGGCTTCTTTCGCGCAACTGGGCGACGCGTCCAATGTCGCGGTTTTACTCTGCATGGCCGCATTCCTTGCCGCCGCGACCCAATCGCCGTTGACCGCCGCCGTGGTAGTAATGGAAATGACGGGTGGACAGAATTTACTGTTTTGGATGCTGCTGACTTGCATCTTCGCTTCGCAAGTCTCGCGCCAATTCTCGCCGCATCCGTTTTACCATGCTGCAGGTTTGCGCTTCAGACGGCATATCGAAGCCGAAAGCGGACATGTACAGCACGAGAAAAAAGAATAGGTTGGTATATAAAAGGCCGTCTGAAAACTAAATTTCAGACGGCCTTTGTTATGTCGTTTAAAGCTGTATTACAGCTTACTTAAACAGCAAAATCAGCAGCAAAACAACCGCAATCACAGCCAGCCACAGGCTTTGGCGTTGCTGTACTTTGACCAAATGCACATAGGCATCGCGCATTTCCTGTTGGCGGTTTTCATCAACCAACGCATTGATTTTGCGCGGCAAGGAAGGGATGATTTGCGCCCAGTCGGGGGCTTCGTTTTTGAGGTTGCGCCAAAGGGCTTTGGGGCCGACCTGTTCGTTCATCCAGCGCACCAAAAACGGTTTGGCGGTTTTCCACAAGTCCAAATCGGGATCAAGCTGCCGTCCCAAGCCTTCGATGTTGAGCAGCGTTTTTTGCAGTAATACCAGCTGCGGTTGGATTTCGACATTGAAGCGACGGCTGACTTCAAACAGGCGCATCAGCACCAAGCCGAAGGAAATCTGCGAAATCGGTTTGTTGAACACAGGCTCGCACACGGCGCGGACAGCAGCTTCCAATTCTTCCGCGCGCGTGTCGGCAGGCACCCAACCCGATTCGATGTGGGCAGTGGCGACGCGGTGGTAGTCGCGGTTGAAGAAGGCGAGGAAGTTGATGGCGAGATAGCGTTTGTCGTAATCGGTCAGCGTGCCGACGATGCCGAAATCGAGGGCGATGTAACGGTTGTCGGCGGCGACCAAAATATTGCCGGGGTGCATATCCGCATGGAAAAAGCCGTCACGGAAAACTTGTGTGAAGAAGATTTCCACGCCGTAATCGGCAAGTTTGTGCAAATCGATGCCGTCTGCTTTGAGTTTGGCGATATCGGATACCGGTGTGCCGTCCATCCATTCGATGGTCAGTACGTCGCTGGTGCAGTAGTCGTAAAACACCTTCGGCACAATCAGCATATTGCTGTTTTGGAAATTGCGTCCGAGCTGGCTGGCATTGGCGGCTTCGCGCATCAAGTCCAATTCGTCGTGCAGGTATTTGTCAAATTCGGCCACCACTTCGCGTGGCTTCAAACGCTTGCCGTCTGAAAACAAACGCTCTACCCAGCCTGCACCAAAGCGCATCAGCGACAAATCCTGTTCGATAACAGGCAAAAGGTTGGGGCGCAAGACTTTTACTGCGACTTGTTCGCCCGAATGCAGGCGGGCTTTGTGTACCTGGGCGATGGACGCGCTGGCGACAGGCTCGGTTTCAAATTCCGCGTATAAAGTGTCGATGGATTGTCCCAAAGATTTTTCGATTTGCGAGCGTGAAAGCTGCGCGTCAAACGGTGGCACTTTGTCTTGCAGCCTTGCCAGTTCGACCGCGTAATCGTGCGGAATCAAATCGGGGCGCGTCGACAATACCTGTCCGAATTTGATGAAAATCGGCCCCAGGCTTTCCAACGCCAAACGCAGGCGTACGGCAGGCATCTCGTGTTTGAACTTGGACGACTGCGGCAGCATATTGAGGAAAGTCCGCGCCCAACCCGGACGGACCAGCGAGGCAATCAGCTCGGCAAGGCGGTAGCGGTAGAGCGTGCAGAGGATGGTTTTAATGCGTTTGAGGCGGTTCATGATGGACGCAGATAAATCGAAAAAACAGAATTATATAGGAAAAACGGGTAAGGGCTTCAGACGGCCTTGAGACTTTTGCAAAAACATTTGCCGCATGGCTAACAATTTTATAAAGGCTCAGGTTTTGCTGCCTCAATAAAAAGACGAATATTCACATCATAAATATTCGTCGGCTACTTGCCCAAACCGCCGATTCAAGACATAATCGGGAAATGTGCAGGAGAGTGTTACACCCAACTACAATGTAACCACCGAAGGCGCAGACACCCTTAAATCGCTCAGGTATCAGGGACTGCACATTGAAACAAACAATCTGGAGAGCGGCGTTAGAATAACGTCCACCGAAGGGGAGAAGGCCGTCTGAACCACCATTCAGACAACCGCGCAAAGCAGTGAGCAGACTGGTTTGCCATCATGCGGATACGGCCGAAAATCTCAGGTTCAAGGACAGATAGGGTCATCCGCGCATAGGTGCGCGGGCGGCATCTGAACAAAAAATCCGGAGAAACTTGAGAATGACTGCTCTGAAAACCACCCCATTTCATCAAGCCCATCAAGATGCAGGCGCAAAGCTGGTAGATTTTGCCGGCTGGGAGCTGCCCATCCATTATGGTTCACAAATCGCCGAACACGAAGCCGTGCGCACCGACGCCGGTATGTTTGACGTATCCCATATGCTCGTTACCGACGTAGCAGGCGCAAATGCCAAAGCCTTTTTCCGCAAATTGATTGCCAATGATGTCGCCAAACTCGCTTTTGTCGGCAAAGCCCTTTATTCCGCTTTGCTCAACGACAACGGCGGCGTGATTGACGACTTGATCGTTTACCGCACCAACGAAGCCGAAACACAATACCGTATCGTGTCCAACGGCGCGACCCGCGAGAAAGACACCGCCCAGTTCCACAAAGTTGGACAAGAATTCGGTGTTGCCTTCAATCCGCGCTACGACCTCGGCATGCTTGCCGTACAAGGCCCGAAAGCCATCGAAAAACTCCTGACCGTCAAACCCGAATGGGCGGATGTCGTCCATAATCTCAAACCGTTCCAAGGCGCGGATTTGGGCAACGACTGGTTTGTTGCCCGCACCGGCTACACCGGTGAAGACGGCGTCGAAGTCATCCTGCCCGGCACCGAAGCCGTCGCATTCTTCAAAGCCCTGCAACAAGCCGGCGTACAGCCTTGCGGCCTCGGCGCACGCGACACCCTGCGCATGGAAGCCGGTATGAACCTCTACGGCAACGATATGGATGACAATACCAGCCCGCTCGAAGCAGGCATGGGTTGGACCGTTGACTTAAAAGACGAAAGCCGCGACTTCGTCGGTAAAGCCGCCTTGCTGGCATTGAAAGAAAAAGGCGTTACCGTGAAACAGGTCGGCCTGTTGCTCGAAAAAGGCGGCATCCTGCGCGCGCATATGGAAGTGTTGACCGACAAAGGCCAAGGCGAAACCACCAGCGGCGTATTCTCGCCAAGCCTGAAACAATCCATCGCCATCGCGCGCGTACCGAAAGATTTTGACGGCGATACCGCCAAAGTCCTGATTCGCGGCAAAGAAGTAGACGTACGCGTGCTGAAGCTGCCGTTCGTCCGCAACGGTCAAAAACAATTTGATTAATATCGGTTCAGACGGCCTTTATTTGAATTAAGGCCGTCTGAAAGCAGGTTTTAATTGTCGTCCGATACGGACATTTTTAGAAAGCATTGAACAAGGCATCTGTGGATATTGATTCATGCAGATGCCGTCTGAAAATAACCCTCTATCAATGGAGTATCAAACCATGAGCAACATCCCAGCAGAACTGAAATACGTTGCCAGCCACGAATGGCTGCGCCTTGAAGAAGACGGTACCATCACCGTCGGCATTACCCATCACGCGCAAGAGCTGTTGGGCGACATCGTGTTTGTCGAGCTACCTGAAGTCGGTGCAAACCTGGCTGCCGAAGAGCAAGCTGGTGTGGTTGAGTCTGTAAAAGCCGCATCTGACGTATACGCTCCGATTGCAGGCGAAATCGTTGCCGTCAACGAAGATTTGCCAAGAGCTCCGGAAACTGCCAATAGCGATCCTTACGGCGCAGGCTGGTTCTTCAAAATCAAACCTACCAACCCTGCCGATTACGACGGTCTGCTGACTGCCGAACAATACGCAGGCGAAGTAGCTTGATTTTTGCAAACATCCAAACAGGTTTTGCGCCTGTTTGATATTGCAGGTCTTAGGTCGTCTGAAAAATGCTTTCAGACGGCCTTTGTTTCAATTTTTCCTCAGCAAACATGAATTACTGCGAATTTGTCGCCACGCTTCCCGACGATACGGACAACCCCAACAAACATTATCACGACACGCAATACGGTTTTCCGATTGAGGACGACAATGAATTGTTTGAGCGGCTGGTGTTGGAAATCAATCAGGCAGGATTGAGCTGGACGCTGATGCTGAAGAAGCAACGGGCATTTCAGACGGCATTTAAAGGTTTCGACATCGATACGGTCGCCGCATTTGACGAAGCCGAAATTGAGCGGTTGCTTGCCGATGCAGGCATCGTCCGCAACCGCCTGAAAATCAACGCAGCCATCTATAACGCGCGACAAATCAAACAAATACAGCAAGAATACGGCTCATTCAAAAACTGGCTGGATGCGAACCATCCGCTCGACAAGGCTGAATGGGTGAAGCTGTTTAAAAAACATTTCAAATTTGTCGGCGGCGAAATCGTCGGCGAATTTCTGATGAGTACAGGCTACCTGCCCGGCGCGCATGTGGAAACCTGTCCGGTTTATAGGGAAATATTGGCATGTCGTCCAAAATGGGCGGAGGCCGTCTGAAACAACATCTGCAAGAAAAAACAGTGTTGATATCGATAACACCGAAGGAGTAGAAATGAAACTATCTGAATTGTTCAACCCGAACGAATTTGCCGCGCGCCATTTGAGCTTTGGCGACGAGGCTGCGCTTTTGGAAGCGCTCGGCGAGAAGAGCATGGACGATTTTGTCGGCAATACCGTGCCGCAAAGCATCTGTATGCCGTCCGAACTCGATTTGCCCGAGGCTTTGACCGAGGCGGACGCGTTGGCGAAATTGAAAGGCATTGCGTCGAAAAACGTGATCAACAAGTCCTATATCGGTTTGGGCTATTACCCGACCCGCGTGCCGAATGTGATTTTGCGCAACGTGTTGGAAAATCCAGGCTGGTATACCGCCTACACCCCATATCAGGCGGAAATCGCGCAGGGTCGTTTGGAAGCGTTGTTAAACTTCCAACAAGTGTGTATCGATTTGACCGGTTTCCCTGTGGCAGGCGCGTCTTTGTTGGACGAGGCAACTGCCGCGGCCGAAGCGATGGCGATGGCGCACCGCGTGGGCAAAGTGAAATCCGAGCGTTTCTTTGTGGATGCGCGCGTGTATCCGCAAACTTTGGACGTGATGAAAACCCGCGCCAAATATTTCGGCTTTGAACTGGTGGTCGGTGATTTTGCCCAAGCCGACGATGGCGAATACTTCGGCGCGCTGTTCCAATACGTCGGTAAAGACGGCGACGTGCAAGACTTGCAGGACGTTATCGGCCGTCTGAAAGCAAAAGGCACGATCGTGGCCGTTGCCGCTGATATCATGAGCTTGGTTTTGCTGAAATCTCCTGCCGAGTTGGGTGCGGATATTGCCTTGGGCAATACCCAACGCTTCGGTGTGCCGATGGGCTTCGGTGGTCCGCACGCTGCTTATTTCGCGTTTAAAGACGAGTTCAAACGTTCCGCTCCTGGCCGCATTATCGGCGTATCCAAAGATGCATCGGGCAAACCTGCCTTGCGCATGGCGTTGTCTACCCGCGAGCAACACATCCGCCGCGAAAAAGCGACATCCAATATTTGTACGGCACAAGCATTGCTGGCGAACTTGGCCAGTATGTATGCCGTTTACCACGGTCCTGAAGGCGTGAAACGCATTGCCAAACGTATCCATGCGCTGGCTTCTACCTTTGCCAATGTGCTGGTTTCAGACGGCCTGAATGTGGTTCACAAGGTCTTCTTCGATACCGTTACCGTCGATTTCGGCAGCAAAGAGAAAGCAGACCAAGTGTTTGCCGCTGCTTTGGAATCGGGTTACAACCTGCGCCGCGTTAACGATACTCAAGTTGCGGCTGCATTCCATGAAACGTCGGCATACGAAGATTTGGTCGATTTGTACCGCGCGTTTACCGGCAAAGATACGTTCACATTTGCCGATGACGTCAAAGGCCGTCTGAATGCAGAATTGCTGCGTCAGGACGACATTCTGCAACATCCTGTGTTCAACAGTTACCACACCGAACACGAAATGCTGCGCTACCTGAAAAAACTCGAAGACCGCGATTTGGCAATGAACCGCAGCATGATTTCATTGGGCAGCTGCACCATGAAACTCAACGCGACTGCGGAAATGTTGCCGATTACTTGGGCAGAGTTCACTGACATCCACCCTTACGCTCCCGAAGCGCAAACTGCCGGCTACCGCGAATTGCTCGCCGATATGGAAAACAGCCTGAAAGCCATCACCGGCTTTGACGCGATTTCCTTCCAGCCCAACTCCGGCGCGCAGGGCGAATACAGCGGCATGCTCTCCATCCGCCGCTATCAAGAAGCCAACGGCGAGGGACACCGCAACATCTGCCTGATTCCTAAATCCGCCCACGGCACCAACCCTGCGACTGCCGCTATGCTGGGTTTGAAAGTCGTCGTTGTCGATACCGACGAACACGGCAACGTCAACATCGACGATTTGAAAGCCAAAGCCGAGCAATACCGCGACGCTTTGTCCGCCATCATGATTACTTACCCGTCCACCCACGGCGTGTACGAAGAAGGCATCCGCAACATCTGCCGCATTATTCATGAAAACGGCGGACAGGTTTACATGGACGGCGCCAACCTCAATGCCCAAATCGGCATCATGCAGCCTGCCGAAGTCGGCGCGGACGTGTTGCACATGAACCTGCACAAAACCTTCTGTATCCCTCACGGCGGCGGCGGTCCGGGCGTCGGCCCTATCGGTTTGAAAGCCCACCTTGCCCCGTTTGCACCGGGACACGCTTTGACCGACACCCACAGCGCCAGTGCCGACCAAACCGCCGTTGCTGCTGCGGCCTTCGGTTCTGCGTCTATCCTGCCGATTACTTGGATGTACCTGACCATGATGGGCAAACAAGGTATGGAGCAGGCAACACGCTGGGCATTGCTCAACGCTAACTACGTTGCCAAACGTCTGAGCGAAGACTATCCGATTCTGTATACAGGTAAAAACGGCCGCGTCGCGCACGAATGTATCGTCGATTTGCGTCCGCTCAAAGCCGAAAGCGGCATCACCGAAACCGACATCGCCAAACGCCTGATGGACTATGGCTTCCACGCGCCGACGGTTTCCTTCCCTGTTGCCGGCACGCTGATGATCGAGCCGACCGAGAGCGAAAGTAAAGCTGAACTCGACCGCTTCATCGCCGCCCTGAAACAAATCAAACAGGAAGTGCTGAAAGTCGAGCGCGGCGAATGGCCGAAAGACGACAATCCGCTGGTCAACGCCCCGCACACCGCCGCCGACGTAACCGGTGAATGGGCGCACCCGTATTCCCGCGAAGAAGCTGTCTTCCCGTTGCCGTTTGTGCGTGAAAACAAATTCTGGCCGAGCGTGAAACGTTTGGATGAGGTCTATGGCGACCGCAATCTGGTTTGCTCCTGCTTACCGATTGACGCATACGAAGAATAAGCCTGAATAGGTTTAACATTGAACAGGCCGTCTGAAAATGAAAATAGTTTTCAGACGGCCTTTTGTTTGTTAAGATATTCCGCCCGAGAACGTACGTTTGTTTTGGGTAAAACAACAAATAAGGCTTTCGGAAAGATAGACGGCGCATGACTTGTTTGCGGATAAAACCAAAACGGCTTTCAACAACGATAAGTAAAAGGCCGTCTGAAAAACAGGAGGACACGATGGACGAACTTTTTATTCAAACGCTGACGATTGCCGGCTCCGATTCCGGCGGCGGCGCAGGCATACAGGCGGATTTGAAGACGTTTCAGATGCGCGGCGTGTTCGGTACCAGCGTACTGACCGCGGTTACCGCACAAAATACTTTGGGCGTATCGGCAGTGCATCCGATACCGACCGACATGATTGCCGCGCAAATTACCGCGATTCAGGAGGATTTCCACATCCGTGCTTATAAAATCGGCATGCTGGGTACGGCGGAAATCATCGAGTGCGTGGCGGAACAAACCGCCGAATGCGACTTCGGCAAACGCGTGTTGGATCCGGTCATGATTGCCAAAGGCGGCGCGCCGTTGTTGGAAAACTCAGCCGTCGAAGCCATGAAACGCCTGCTGCTGCCGCATACGGACGTCTTGACCCCCAATCTGCCCGAAGCGCAGGCCTTGACGGGCATCAATATTGAAAACCGCCAAGATGCGGAACGCGCCGCCAAAATTCTTCAGGATTGGGGCGTGAAAAATGTGGTGATTAAAGGCGGCCATCTTGCCGACAGCCAAAGCGAATATTGCACCGACTGGCTGTTTACGCCATACGAAACCATCGAGCTGAACAGCAAACGTTTCCCAACGCCGCATACGCATGGCACAGGCTGCACGTTTTCAGCCTGTATTGCTGCCGAGCTGGCAAAAGGGTTTAGCGTGTCCGAGGCGGTTCAAACGGCAAAAAACTATATTGCCGCCGCCATTTCCCACCCTTTGGGCATCGGGGCAGGGCACGGGCCGGTCAACCATTGGGCGTATCGGGACGAATAATGCGTTTAGGCCGATTGTAATTGATTGTATTTTTCAGACGGCCTGACTAGGTTTATCACTTGAAATTGTTTACAATATCGGATTAATGCTTTTACGGATAAAAAAGACACCATGCAAGTTACTTCAAAATGGATAGATGGAATGTGCTTCGTCGGTACAACGGCAAACGGACACAGCGTTGTGATGGAAGGCGCGGCGGCTGAAGGCGAAGTCAAACGCGGCCCCAGCCCGATGGAAATGCTGTTGTTGGGTGTAGCAGGCTGTTCCAGCATCGATGTCGTGATGATTGCCGAGAAACAACGCCAAAAAATCACCGACTGCCGTGCCGAAGTGACTGCCAAACGCGCCGACACCGCGCCGCGCGTGTTTACCGAAATCCATATCCATTTCAAAGTGTATGGTCGGGATTTGCAAGAAAGCGCGATTGAACGCGCCGTACAGATGTCTGCCGAAAAATATTGCTCCGCATCGATTATGCTGGGCAAAGCGGCAAAAATGAGCCACAGCTTCGAGATTGTCGAAACAGAATAGGGCGGTTTCAGGGTAGGAGTGCCGGAGCGTGAACCGGTTACCCACAAAAAAAGCAGATATATTCACGCATTAACATGAATATATCTGCTTGCTTTTTATTCCTTTTTCTCTCTCTCTATCAGCCTTTATAACTTGGCTTGTTGATCTCATTGTGCAAGTTTCGTTTAACATTGTCAACAATTTTTAATTATATTTTAAACAACCCCGAAAGCTGCAGGTTTGTAAACGCTTGCGCCTTAATACGGATACTGGGGAAACAGTATGGATTACGAAAATAATACCAACATTGCGCCTGCAACTTCATCGCTTATTTTGGAAGAGCGTCACGATTCGGAACTCTTCCGAGTGTACGCATTGATTTTGGACGGCATTACCGACCATCTGCTGTTGCCGGGTAAAAAACTGACCGAGTCCGAGCTTTGCCGACAAATGGTTTGCTCGCGCAATACCGTGCGTGGCGCATTGTCGCTTTTGGCGCACGACAAAATCGTCGATTTGCAGCCCAACCGCGGCGCATTTGTCCATGTGCCGGACTTGAAAGAAATGAAAGACGTGTTCAACACGCGTATCGAAATGGAAAGCATGATTCTGAGCGTCCTCATTGATATGCCTGATTTGGAAACGCGTCTGCAACCGCTTTACGCCATGATTGAGCAAGAGGGCGCAGCCTCCGAAAGCGGCGACCGCGTGGGTTGGAACCGCCTGTCCAATGCCTTCCATGTCGAATTGGCGCGACTGTTGGACAACGATGTCCTGTTTGAAATCATGAATACCTTGTGTGCGCGCTCTTCATTGATTGTGGCCGTTTCCGATCCGCTTCGCAAAGAAAAGCGCAACATCGATTCCAATTCGCACCATGAACACCGAGAAATCCTCGATTTGTTGCTGGCAGGCAAGCGCAACCGTGTGACTAAAGTCATACGCCGCCACTTGGGCGCGTGTATGGAACGCTTGGAACAGAAACTCGAGATGTAATCGGTTTGACAATAACAAGGCCGTCTGAAATATTCAGACGGCCATTGGTTTATCCCTATAAAACGAAACGCCATGAAACCCAAAATCCAAAGACACGAACATATCCTCACCCTTGTCCGCGAACATAATTTTATGACGGTGGAAGAGTTGGCGGCAAATTTGGATGTTACGCCGCAAACCATACGCCGCGATGTTCAAGAGTTAAGCGAGACCGGACAGCTTAAACGCTATCATGGCGGCGCATCTTTGGGCGACGTTTCAGTCGTAACGGCAGGGCAGGAGCGGCGTAACCATCAGCAGCAGGAAAAAAACGCCATTGCCCGTCTGATTGCTTCCACCATTCCCGATAATGCCTCGCTGTTTATCAGCATCGGCACCACCATGGAAGCCGTTGCCGCCGAATTGGTCAGACAGCGTAAAAACCTGCGGATTATCACCAACAACATCTACGCCGCCTCCATCACTGCGGCGCGTACCGACTACACGGTCATCATCGCTTCCGGCGTGGTCCGCCCCTTGGATGGCGGCATTACCGGCGTGGCGACCGTCGATTTTATCAACCAATTCAAAGTTGACTATGCCATCATGAGTACCCACGGTATAGAAAACGACGGCTCGCTTTTGGATGACGATTACAAGGAAGTCAGCGTCATGCAGGCGATGGTGAACAATGCCCGCGTGCGCTATCTTGGCGTCGACCACAGCAAATTTAACAGCAATGCCTTGGTCAGGCTGGGCGATATCGGCGCATTCGATAAGCTGTTTACCGACCGCACACCATCCGTCGCCATGCAGAAAACCCTAAACGAGCGCGGCGTAGCGTGGCAGGTTGCCGACCCTGTATCAAAGTAGCCAAGTCGGGTACAATTGAGCCATCATTCCATTCCTTTCAGACGGCCTGATTGAATGCTCAGGCCGTCTGAAAACAGAAAATCATTTTCCCATCAAAGAAATATTATGTTGAATAAAGACCAATTCGCGGACAACCACTTTATCCGCACCATTATCGATGAAGACCTCAAAAGCGGTAAACATACAGCCATCCAAACCCGTTTCCCGCCCGAGCCGAACGGCTATTTGCACATCGGCCACGCCAAATCCATCTGCTTGAACTTCGGTTTGGCTTATATTTACGACGGCTTGTGCAACCTGCGTTTTGACGATACCAACCCTGAAAAAGAAAACGACGAATACGTCAACGCCATCAAAGAAGACGTCGAATGGTTGGGTTTTCATTGGGCGGGCGAGCCGCGTTTCGCTTCCAACTATTTCGACCAGCTTTACGACTACGCCGTCGGTTTAATCAAAGACGGCAAAGCGTATGTCGATGATTTGACGCCCGAAGAAATGCGCGAATATCGCGGTACGCTGACCGAAGCGGGCAAAAACAGCCCTTACCGCGACCGCAGCGTCGAAGAAAACCTCGACCTGTTCACACGCATGAAAAACGGCGAATTCCCCGACGGCAGCAAAACCCTGCGCCTGAAAATCGACATGGCTTCGGGCAACATCAATATGCGCGATCCGGTCATCTACCGCATCCGCCGCGCCCATCACCACAACACCGGCGATAAATGGTGCATCTACCCGATGTACGACTACACGCATTGCATTTCCGATGCCATCGAAGGCATCACGCATTCCTTGTGTACGCTCGAATTTGAAGCCCACCGCCCGCTGTACGACTGGGTGTTGGACAACATTCCTGCGCCGCACGCCACCCGTCCGCGCCAATACGAGTTTTCCCGTTTGGAGCTTCTGTATTCCATCACGTCCAAACGCAAGCTGAACCAACTGGTTTCAGACGGCCACGTTGCCGGCTGGGATGACCCGCGTATGCCGACCATTTCCGGTATGCGCCGCCGCGGTTACACGCCCGAAGGCTTGCGCCTGTTTGCCAAACGCGCCGGTATTTCCAAATCTGAAAACATCGTCGACATGAGCGTGTTGGAAGGCGCGATTCGTGAAGAGTTGGAAAACTCCGCTCCGCGCCTGATGGCGGTTTTGAATCCGCTCAAAGTGACCCTGACCAACTTTGAAGCCGGCAAAACCCAAAGCCGCCGTGCCGCGTTCCACCCGAACCACGAAGAAATGGGCGATCGCGAAGTACCTATTTCACAAACCATCTATATCGAAGCCGACGACTTTGCCGAAAATCCGCCTAAAGGCTTCAAACGCCTGATTCCCGGCGGCGAAGTGCGTTTGCGCCACGGCTATGTGATTAAGTGTGATGAAGTAGTAAAAGACGAGGCAGGCAATGTGGTTGAACTCAAATGCAGCATCGACCACGATACCTTGGGCAAAAATCCCGAAGGCCGCAAAGTTAAAGGCGTGATTCATTGGGTTTCTGCCGAACACGCCGCCGAAATTAAAGTCCGCCTGTACGACCGCCTCTTTACCGTCGAGCGTCCTGATGCCGTGCGCGGCGAAGACGGCAACTACCTGCCGTTTACCGATTTCCTCAATCCAGAATCCATCAAGGAAATCACTGCCTACGCCGAACCTGTCGCAAAAGATCTGCCGGCAGAAAGCCGTTGGCAGTTTGAACGCATCGGCTACTTCGTAACCGACCGCAAAGACCACAGCAAAGACATGCCGGTGTTTAACCGCACGGTGACGCTGAAAGATTCTTGGCAGCCTAAGTAATCTGTTTGCAGTCGCTAAATTGAAGGCCGTCTGAAAACGTGAAATCCGGTTTTCAGACGGCCTTTGTCGATAAAAGGGATGAGATGGAACGTTATTCTGTACATTTGAAACTGCTGGGAATGGCGGTGTTGTGGGGCGCATCCTGGCCGATGGGGCGGATGTTGGGGCAGTCGTTGCCACCGCTGACTGGTGGAGCGGTTCGGTTTGTACTGGCTTCGGTTTTGTTGCTGGGCTGGTTGTTTGCGCGCAGCAGGTTTGCAACTTTGGTGGCTTTGTCGGCACGGCAATGGCTGGGTTTGACGGCAGCCGCTTCTGTTGGCGTGTGCGGTTATGCGGTGTTTTTTATGCTGGGTTTGCAGACTATGCCGGCAGGCAAGGCGGCGGTGGTCGTGGCGGTAAATCCCGTGCTGACACTGCTGTTGGCAACTTGGTTTTTCGGCGAGCGTTTAAACGCGAAGATTTTGGCGGGTATGCTGCTTGCGGTTGGCGGTGCCATTATGGTGGTAACGCAAGGGCAGCCGTTGACGGTATTATCGGGTGGCATCAAGGCGGGGGAGTGGCTGATTTTCGGCTGCGTGGTCTGTTGGGCGGCTTATACCTTAATCGGTCGCGCGGTTTTGCGCGGGATAGATGCGCTGACGGTAACGACGGCAACTTCGTTCATTGGTGCGTTGATGTTATCGGCGGTGGCGTTATGGACGGATGGAATACCGTTTGAGGCGATAGCGGCAATGGATGGACATGGCTGGACGGCCTTGGCGTGGCTGGTCATCGGCGCGACGGTATTGGCCTATGCGTGGTATTTTGAAGGGGTAAAGACTTTGGGTGCAGGCAGCGCGGCGGCGTATATTACGCTTGTGCCGATTTTCGGTGTACTGTCTTCGGCGTGGTTTTTGGGCGAACCGCTGCATATTTCGCTGGTTGCAGGTTGTGCGGCGGCGGTCGGCGGCATGACGCTGATGCGGTATGGGCAGAAGGCTGTCTGAAGTTGGGTAAATACTCGGATTTTGGTCGATAGGGTTGCGATTGCCAAGCTGTTGCCGGCCATAATCTTATTGCATGGTAAGATTATGGTCTCGGCTCAGTGTTCGATTTAAAAATTTGACACCCTGCCTCCAACTGCCTAAAATTCAACTTTCTCAAAAATCTACCGTATCCTGCGGCACGATTTCATACTTTCAGACGGCCTTTGTGCCATCTCTCTGATACCATTCAAAATATATCAATACTATGCACGTTTCAGAACTCCAAACCCTCCACATTTCCAAACTCTTGGAAATGGCAGAAGAACATGGCATTGAAAACGCCAACCGTTTCCGCAAACAAGACCTCGTTTTTGCCATCGTCCGCCAGATGATGAAGCAGAATGTCAGCTTTACCTGTTCCGGTACACTCGAAATCCTGCCTGACGGCTTCGGTTTCTTGCGCAGCGCAGATACTTCTTACCTTGCCGGCCCTGACGATATTTATGTTTCGCCCACGCAAATCCGCCGCTTCAATCTGCACACCGGCGACACCATCGAAGGCAGCGTGCGCGTGCCGAAAGACAACGAGCGCTATTTCGCGCTTGTCCGCCTCGATACCATCAACGGTGATCAGCCCGAAGTCTGCAAACACAAAATTCTCTTTGAAAACCTCACGCCTTTATTCCCAACCGAACAATTCAAACTCGAGCGCGACATCAAAGCTGAAGAGAATCTGACCGGCCGCGCCATCGACTTGGTTTCCCCAATCGGTAAAGGCCAACGTGCATTGTTGGTGGCCCCGCCTAAAACCGGTAAAACCGTGATGTTGCAAAACATTGCCCACGCCATTACCGCCAATTATCCCGATGTCGAGCTGATTGTCCTGTTGATTGACGAGCGTCCGGAGGAAGTGACCGAGATGAGCCGTTCTGTACGCGGCGAAGTGGTTTCCTCTACGTTTGACGAGCCAGCGCAACGCCATGTACAAGTGGCCGAGATGGTGATTGAAAAAGCCAAACGCATGGTCGAACACAAAAAAGACGTGGTGATTCTGCTGGATTCGATTACCCGTTTGGCGCGCGCCTACAATACCGTCGTGCCGACTTCGGGCAAAATTCTGACCGGCGGTGTCGATGCCAACGCTTTGCACCGTCCGAAACGCTTTTTCGGCGCAGCGCGTAATGTGGAAGAGGGCGGTTCGCTTACCATTATTGCGACAGCGCTTGTTGAAACCGGCAGCCGCATGGACGACGTGATTTACGAAGAGTTCAAAGGCACGGGCAATATGGAATTGCACCTTGACCGCCGCATGGCAGAAAAACGCCTGTTCCCGGCGATCAGCATTAATAAATCCGGTACGCGCCGCGAAGAATTGCTGGTGCCGAACGATCAGTTGCAACGTATGTGGCTCTTGCGCAAATTCCTGCATCCTATGGACGAAATCGAAGCGACCGAGTTTTTGGTGGGCAAACTCAAAGACTCCAAAAACAATGACGATTTCTTTGAATTGATGCGCGGTAAATAAGCATAAGGCCGTCTGAACATGTTTCAGACGGCCTTTACTTTGCTTGAGGAATCTTTATGACCATCCGAATGAATTGGCAAAACTTATTGTCCACCCAACGCTTCCGTACCAAAAACGGCGAAATCGTGCCGACCGTTACCCCTTCGACTCAGGAAGGTGCCGATGCCTTGCGTACGGATTTTCACATCGATTACGACCGGGTCGTTTTTTCCGGAGCCTTCCGCCGCCTTGGCCGTAAAACGCAGGTACATCCGTTGGCGCAACATGACTTGACGCACAACCGCCTGACGCACAGCGTTGAAGTTGCCAGCGTGGGCAGGAGCTTGGGCAACCGCGTGGGCGTGATGTTGCACAACGGCGGTTTTTTGCCGCAGGGCAATACGCCCAGCGATATTGGTGCCGTAGTGCAGGTTGCCTGTTTGGCACATGACTTGGGTAATCCGCCATTTGGCCATACCGGAGAAGACGCTTTGCGTGATTGGTTCAGACGGCCTGAACATCAAATTTATCTGAACACATTAAACGAAGCGGAGCGCAACGATATTCAAACCTATGAAGGCAATGCGCATAGCCTGCGTATCGTCGCCAGCCTTGAAATGTATCCCGAGGCGGGCGGAATGCGCCTGACTGCGGCAGCCATTGGCGCATTATTGAAGTATCCGTGGACAACGCAACATCCAAACGGCAGAAAGAAATTCAATATTTATCAAACTGAGTTGCCGTTTATCCGTCAGGTTGCCGACGAATTGGGGCTGGTTTCCGCAGGAGCAGACAGCTGGGCGCGTCATCCTTTGTCTTATTTGATGGAGGCCGCCGACGATATTTGCTATGCCTTGCTGGACTTGGAAGATGCCGTCGAGTTGGATTTGCTCACGGATACGGAAGTAGAAAGTATTTTGTCCGAGCTGACTTTTGCCGAAAGCGCATGGCACGCCAGCTCCAGTCGTCAGCGTTGCGCCATGTTGCGCGGCATTGCGATTGGCAAGGCGATTGATGATGTCGCGCAAACCTTTATGCTGCATCAGTCCGACTTGTTGGACGGAACATTCAAAGGCAAAGACTTGCTTGCTCTGTGTAGCCCGCAAGTGCAAAACACTTTGGCAAAAGCGAAAGAATTGGCGCAAACACGGATTTTTCGTCATCACACCAAGCTCTTTACCGAGATTGCCACGTTCCCATGCTTAGGCTCCATCTTGGATTTGCTCGTCCCTGCCGCCTATGCCCTGATTGCAGAAAAACAGTTGGCAACGCGTCAGTCTTTGGCGTTGGAGTTGTTGAAAAAGCACAATCCGATTCTTCCTGAAGACAGTCTGTATCAGGCCTATATGAAAATCTTGGATTTTGTCGGCGGCATGACCGATAACTCCGCCGCCAAAATGGCGCAGGATTTGTCAGGAGTAGGGATTTTACGTTAATTTTATATTGTTTAATTTCAATTAGTTAAATAAAAATATAAAAAATATCTGCGAAAAGAGTAGACAGGTTTCAGTAAAACCTATATTATTCGGTCTTCTTGATTCACAACGCACTTGCGAAGTGATGAGGATGCACCCGTAGCTCAGTTGGATAGAGTATCTGGCTACGAACCAGAGGGTCGGGCGTTCGAATCGCTCCGGGTGCGCCACAAGATTTATCCGCGCCCATCGTCTAGCGGTTAGGACATCGCCCTTTCACGGCGGTAACCGGGGTTCGATTCCCCGTGGGCGTGCCAGTTTTCAAAAAAACGCAATCTATTTTAGATTGCGTTTTTTTATTGCATTTGCTGTGTGTGTTTAGGCCGTCTGAAATGCTCTGCAAATCCAGAGACAGAAGTATGTAAAATAAATTGCCCAGACTTTTGTCATCTATATGCGCTTTTCAATCTCATTTTACCATTGTCAAAACCCAATTTATTGACAACAGTATTCATCTTAAAAATTCCCAAACCTGAATTTACATGATTTCATATTTATAATTATTTGATTTTAGAAAATAAAAATATCTATTTGAACTTTTCTTAAAAAATGCCGTCTGAGATAAAGACAAGACGGAATATCTCTGTTAATGTGTAAATGTCAGCCGGCCTTTGCTGGTTTTTTATTGAAACCATTTGGGAGTCAATTATGAATATGAATGTTAAATTAATCGTTCCTGCCGTTTTGGCGGCTGTTGCCCTGACTGCATGTAGCAGCGGTTCTAAAGCCAAACCTGAAGCCAAAGCTGCGCCTACTGCGCAACAACAAACTCAAGCTCAGGCTCAACAAGCTCAAGCTCCAGTACCTAATACTTTGAAAGTAGACTCTATTGACGGTAAAAAAGAAGTTCACTACAAATGCGGTAAAGACGGCAAAGAGCCTTTGAGCGTAATGTACGGCTTCAAAGGCAACGAAGTTGTTGCTGCCCAAGTAAAATACAAAGGCCAATTAACTGAAAACCTGTTCCGTATCACTGACAGCAGCAAAGATGTAAACGCATTCTGGGGCGGTAATGTTGCTTGGGTTGCTGAAGCTGCCACTGCAGCCAACGTAGACAAAGTTGATGGCAACATGCTGACTATCCGCGGTACTACCGAAGTAAACGGCAAACAAGAAGTGGTTGATCAAATCGTTACCCGCTTCTGCGCATTGGACAAAGGCGCGAAAGCTGCTGCTAAAAAAGCGAAAAAATAATTTTTACCGACAGCTTTAAACGCTGAGTAAAATAAAACAGGCCGTCTGAAAAGTTTTCAGACGGCCTGTTCTTTTGAGTGGTTTAACCCAAGAACCAGAATTTCAATGCCCACAACACGGCGACAATCCATACCATAGGCGGTACGTCTTGGGTGCGGTTGCACAAGAGTTTGATGAGTGCGTAGCTGATAAAGCCAAACGCAATACCGTCGGCAATCGAATAGGTAAACGGCATGAAGACGATGGTCAGGAATGCCGGTGCGGCTTCGGTCATGTCGTCCCAATCGATTTCGCGCGCGCTACGCAACATTTGCGCGCCTACATAGAGCAGGGCGGGTGCGGTAGCGAATGCAGGGATGCTTTGAACCAGTGGGGAGAAAATCAGACAGGCCAGCATCAGTACGCCGACGGTAACGGCAGTCAGGCCGGTGCGGCCGCCGGCAGAAACGCCTGCCGCGCTTTCAACGTAAGGGGTAGTGGAAGAAGTACCCAGGGCGGCGCCTGCGATAATGGCGGTAGAGTCGGCAAGCAGGGCGCGTTTCAAACGCGGCAGTTTGCCGTCTTGCAACAGGCCTGCGCGGTGGGAAACGCCGACCAATGTGCCGGTAGAGTCAAACAAGTCAACCAGGAAGAATACAAAAATCACGCTGACCATGCTGACGGTGAACAAGCCTTTGAAGTCCATCTGCATAAAGGTTGGCGCAATGCTCGGAACTTCACCGACCACGCCTTTGAACTCGCTCAAGCCCAAGACGGTGGAGACGGCGGTCAGCGTCAGAATGGTAATGATGATGGAGCCTTTGACGCGGAAGTGGCCAAGTGCAACCACCATGACAAAGCCTGCCATTGCCAGCAGGGCGGTAGGCTGGTGGATGTCGCCCAAGCCGACCAATGTGGCAGGATTGGCTACAATCACGCCTGCGCCTTTGAGCGCAATCAATGCCAAGAAAAGGCCGATGCCTGCGGCAATCGACATTTTCAAGCCCATAGGCAGGGCGTTGACCAGCATTTCACGCACTTTAAAGAAGCTGAACAGGATAAAAATGATGCCGGAGATGAAGACGGCACCCAAAGCCACACGCCAATCCACGCCCATGCCTTTGACGACGGCAAAGGTAAAGTAGGCGTTTAAACCCATGCCCGGGGCGAGGGCGATCGGGTAGTTGCCGACAAAGCCCATTACGAAACAGCCGATGGCGGAGGCGATACAGGTAGCCACAAATACTGCGCCCATATCCATGCCGGTTTCGCCCAAAATCAGGGGATTGACGATGATGATGTAGCACATGGCGAGGAAGGTTGTCACACCGGCCATAATTTCAGTGCGGACGTTGGTCTGATTGGCGTTGAGGTTGAATAATCTTTCCAAAACGCTTTGATTTGAAGAACTCATTCGAGATATTCCTTTGGGAAAGCCGTTCGAGGACGGCATCAGCGGGTTTAGCTGCCGGAAGCTCGGATTTTGGCCTTAACTTCTCAACAGATAAGGGAATTTTCGGGCGGTATTATACTGAAAAGCCTTTTGTTCGGGTAATAAAAATACATGAATCAGATAATGCCGTGCCGAACCAAGATAAAGGCCGTCTGAACAGTTTCAGACGGCCTTTGTTTGTGTGTGCTTATACCGGTTTGCCTTTCAGGGAGAAGGTGTAGGCTTCGGTGATTTCCAAATCGATCATTTGGTTGATCATGTCGGGTGTGCCGGTAAAGTTGACCACGCGGTTGTTGGCGGTACGGGCTTGCAGTTGGTCAGGGTCTTTTTTGGAGATACCTTCAACCAAGCAACGTTGAACCGTGCCGACCATGGTTTGGTTGATGCGCGCGGTTTCGGCTTCGATGACTTCGTTCAAAGCTTCGAGGCGGCGCACTTTTTCTTCATGCGGCGTGTCGTCGTGCAGGTTGGCGGCAGGCGTGCCAGGGCGCGGACTGTAAATAAAGACGAAGCTCAAGTCGAAGGCGATGTCTTTGACCAGTTTCAAGGTTTGCTCGAACTCGCGCTCGGTCTCGCCCGGGAAGCCGACGATAAAGTCGGAGCTGAGGCACAAATCAGGACGGATGGCGCGCAGTTTGCGGATGATGGATTTGTATTCCAAGGCGGTGTAGCCGCGTTTCATCGCGCTCAATACGCGGTCGGAACCGCTTTGAATCGGCAGGTGCAGGTGGGAAACCAGCTTCGGCAGGTCTCGGTAGCACTCGATAATCGCGTCGGTAAATTCGCGCGGATGACTGGTGGTAAAGCGCAGGCGTTCGATGCCGGGGATTTCGTGGACGATGCGCAACAAAGTGGCAAAGTCGCAGATTTCGCCGTTTTCCATTTCGCCGCGATAGGCATTGACGTTTTGGCCTAAGAGGTTGATTTCTTTAACGCCTTGTTGCGCCAAACCGGCAATTTCAGTCAATACGTCGTTAAGTGGGCGGGAGAATTCTTCGCCGCGGGTGTAAGGGACGACGCAGTAAGAGCAGTATTTGGAGCAGCCTTCCATAATGGAAATAAATGCCGAACCGCCTTCTACGCGCGCAGGCGGCAGGTGGTCGAATTTCTCGATTTCGGGGAAGGAAATGTCGATTTGAGACAGGCCGGTGGTTTCTTTGTCGACGATGAGTTTGGGCAGGCGGTGCAGCGTTTGCGGACCGAAAACCACGTCCACATACGGAGCGCGTTTGACGATGTTTTCGCCTTCTTGAGAGGCAACGCAGCCGGCAACGCCGATGATGAGGTCGGGATTTTTTTCTTTGAGCGGACGTACACGGCCCAAGTCGGAGAAGACTTTCTCTTGCGCTTTTTCACGTACGGAGCAGGTGTTGAACAAGATGATGTCGGCGTCGTCTGGCTGGGTAACCTGTTCGATGCCGCCGTGTTCTTCGGCGAGGACGGACAGCATTTTTTCGCTGTCGTACTCGTTCATTTGGCACCCGAAGGTGCGGATAAATACTTTTTTCATGGTTTGTTTTGATTGATTTGCTTGTTGTAAAAGGGTTCAGACGGCCTTTGAATACCAGGGCCGTCTGAAAGTTATTCTTCCGCCTTTTTCTGCTTTTTGGCGTGTTCGATGAACCTGTCGGTCTCGGCGTCGGTCAAAATCCAGATTTCGCGGACGAGGCGGCTTTCTTCGTTGTATTTGAACGCGACGGCTTTGCCGGTTTGGTTCAGCAGGCGGCCCATGGGGATGAAACGGTCGTTTTCATCGTGGATTTTGGTAAAGCGCGTGATTTGCAGTTTGGCCGCGTTGCCGTCCACAATGCCCAAGGTTAGCAGGCGCGTCCAAGAAAAACCGCCTTTGCTGACTTTCAGATAAGGCAAATCGACAGTCTTTAAAACGGCCACGTCCATATCGTCAGGCAGGCTGCGTTGTGCATGGACGAGGGAGGACGCCAAAAGGGCGAGGCTGAGTATGAATCCGCGTAACATGATGCTTTTCTTTTATTGTTTCAATAGGTCGCGGATTATAGCACAAGCAGGAAAAATGTGGATAGAGTGTTTGTTTTTAAAGAATAATTTTGATTTTGTGCCCGATTCTTATTTTGAAGCTTGGGCCGTCTGAAAAGGATTTGGTGTTAAAATGGCATCAATTTGATTTTCAGACGACCTCTTACGAAAGAATTGACCATGAACCGTAATGAAAGCTTGTTCAACCGCGCCAAAGCCATTATTCCCGGCGGCGTGAACTCTCCTGTGCGCGCATTCGGCAGCGTCGGCGGCGTACCGCGCTTTATCAAAAAGGCAGAAGGCGCGTATGTTTGGGACGAAAACGGCACGCGTTATACCGACTATGTCGGCTCTTGGGGCCCTGCGATTGTCGGCCATGCCCATCCTGAAGTCATTGAAGCCGTGCGCGAAGCAGCATTGGGCGGTTTGTCGTTTGGTGCGCCAACTGAAGGCGAAATTGTCATTGCCGAGGAAATCGCCAAAATCATGCCGTCCGTCGAGCAGCTGCGCCTTGTCAGCTCCGGTACGGAAGCAACGATGACCGCCATCCGTCTGGCACGCGGTTTTACCGGCCGCGACAAAATCATCAAGTTTGAAGGCTGCTACCACGGCCATTCCGACAGCCTGTTGGTTAAAGCAGGCAGCGGTCTGCTGACGTTTGGCAATCCTTCTTCCGCCGGTGTGCCTGCCGATTTTACCAAACACACTTTGGTACTCGAGTACAACAATATCGCCCAACTGGAAGAAGCCTTTGCACAAAGCGGCAATGACATCGCCTGTGTGATTTTGGAGCCTTTTGTCGGCAATATGAATCTGGTTAGGCCGTCTGAAGCCTTTGTCAAAGCCTTGCGCGAATTGACTGAAAAACACGGTGCCGTGTTGATTTACGACGAAGTGATGACCGGCTTCCGCGTGGCGCTGGGTGGCGCGCAATCTTTGCACGGCATCAAACCTGATTTGACCACCATGGGCAAAGTGATCGGCGGCGGTATGCCTTTGGCGGCGTTCGGCGGCCGTAAAGACATTATGGAATGTATTTCCCCGTTGGGCGGCGTGTATCAGGCAGGTACATTGTCCGGCAATCCGATTGCGGTTGCCGCCGGTTTGAAAACGCTGGAAATCATTCAGCGCGAAGGCTTCTATGAAAACCTGACTGCCTTGACCCAACGCCTTGCCAACGGTATTGCCGATGCGGCTAAAGCACATGGAGTTGAATTTACGGCGGACAGCGTGGGCGGTATGTTTGGTTTGTATTTTGCCAGCCATACGCCGCAAAACTATGCTGACATGGCGCGTTCCAATATCGACGGTTTCAAACATTTCTTCCACGGTATGCTCGACCGCAATGTCGCATTCGGCCCGTCAGCTTATGAAGCCGGTTTTGTTTCCGCCGCGCATACGCCTGAGCTGATTGACGAAACCATTGCTGTGGCACATGAAGTGTTCAAAGGAATGGCAAAATAAAAGCTGAAGCTGTCATGTGAAAAAAGGCCGTCTGAAAAATATTCAGACGGCCTTTCGCTATTTTAAATCAATACTTGATTATGCTTCTTCGGCTTTGCTGCGGATAATCAGCAGAGGCAGGTGGCTTTGACGCATTACGGTCTCGGCGAAGCTGCCCATCAGCAGGTGCATCAGGCCGGTGCGGCCGTGTGTACCGAGTACCAGCAGGTCTGCACCGTTGTTGTCGGCGTAGTCAACCAAGTCTTGCGCCATTTCGCGCGCGCCTTTGTTGGCAACCAACAGGTGTTTTACGATGTTTTCAACGCCGCTTTCACGCGCTGTTTTTTCTGCGAAATCCAAAACTTCGTTACCTTGAGCCACTGCGGCGGCTTCGTAGCTTTCGTGTTGCAGGAATTCAGGAGCCAAAGCCATGTATTCGGCAGGGTTGGCAACGTGAACCAAAGTCAGTTGGGCTTTGTTGAGGCTTGCCAGTTCGGCGGCGTGTTTCAATGCATTGAGGGAGGTCTCGCTACCGTCAACGGCTACAACCAGATGTTTGTACATATTTATTCTCCTTTTGCGCCGAGTAGCGGCACTTTCGTTTAATATGAAATCAGAACTTGTCTGAATGTGAAACGATTATAAACTCTTTCGGGCAGGTACAACAGCCCATCTGCTTTCAAGTATAATATCGGTCCGATTCGCCTGTGGCGTTTTTCATTAATTTATTGATATATCACAAGGTTACTTATGCAGGACGCCGCTTTTCTTTCTTTGCGCCGCTTTGGCGGCATTGCCAGACTTTACGGAGACGAAGCACTGGCGCGCTTTTCGCGTGCGCATGTGTGCGTGGTCGGCGTTGGCGGCGTCGGCTCGTGGGCGGTGGAGGCGTTGGCGAGGAGCGGTATCGGTCGTTTAACGCTGATTGATTTGGACAATGTTGCCGAGTCCAATGTCAACCGTCAGTTGCACGCTTTGACCGATGATTTCGGTAAGGCAAAAGTTACCGCTTTGCGCGAACGCATTGCCCAAATCAATCCGCAATGCGAAGTGACGGAAATCGAAGATTTTGTTACCGAAGACAATCTGGACGAGCTTTTCAGACGGCCTATTGACTTCGTTATCGATGCCATTGACCAAATCCGTGTCAAAGCGGCTATGGCGGCGTATTTCGTGCAACATAAACAACCGTTTATTATCAGCGGCGGCGCGGGCGGACAGAAAAATCCGGCTTTGATTCAAACCGCCGATTTGAGCCGCGTTACCCACGATCCGCTGCTTTCCAATTTGCGCTATACCTTGCGCAAGCGCTACGGCTTCAGCCGCGATACCAAAGAAAAAATGCGCGTGCCTTGCGTTTATTCAACAGAGAATATTACGCCGCCGCAATCCGGCGAAGTGTGTTCGGCCGATGCCGCGCCGCAAGGTTTGTCCTGCGCGGGCTACGGCGCGAGTATGCTGGTAACGGCTTCGTTTGGGCTGTATTGTGCGCAGGCGGCGGTGGAGCATATCGCGGGGCGGAAGTGAGGGGTAGGGAATGGGTAAGAGCCGATTTTTTAAAGCCTACTTTATCGCCAGCCTGATTTATGCGGTATGGTTCGGTGTGTTGATGTATGCCGTCGATCCGATGTTTCTCGATGTGATGGAATGCAATACGTTGCCCGGCGATTATTTGTGTGTGCAAAGCGGTTATACCCGTCCATTCACCGCTTTTCTTTATCCGTTTCTGTCCGTCATGATATTCAGCCTGTTGCACGCCGGGATCATGAAATGGCGCAAACGCCGTTCGGTTAAAATGATTTGGTTTTTGGTAGGCTGCGAAAGTTTGCTACTGTTGGCTTTGATAGTGGCGATGCTTGCGAGGGATGGTTTTGTGTTGTCCCGCGATATTAGCTCGGTACTGACGGGTACAGTTTTCGCCAGTCTGCCGCTGTTGGGTATGGCCTTAGCCCAGACCTTTGCCGTCGCCATTGTTTCTTTGCAAATCAATCGTAAAAAACGCTGATTTTTATATTAAAAACGGCTTGTCCTCGTTTCAGACGGCCTTTTGTTGATGAAACTTCTTACTAAACTTAAAAAGAAAAAGACCCTTTAACCATGCCTTCAGAACACCTTATTTCTTCCACTGCCGCAACGCCGTCTGAACATACCGTTGCGTGGGTGTTCGGTCAGCCTGTTACCGATGTGCCGCAGGATTTGTTTATTCCGCCTGATGCGTTGAAGGTGGTATTGAGCAGCTTCCAAGGGCCGTTGGATTTGCTGCTGTACCTTATCCGCAAGCAAAATATCGATGTCCTCGATATTCCTATGGTGAAGATTACCGAGCAGTATCTGCACTATATTGCCCAAATGGAAGCATATCAGTTTGATTTGGCGGCGGAATACCTATTGATGGCGGCGATGTTGATTGAAATTAAATCGCGCCTGCTGTTGCCGCGTCCTGAAGAGGTTGAGGATGAAGAGGCAGATCCGCGTGCCGAGTTGGTGCGCCGTCTGTTGGCTTACGAACAGATGAAACTGGCGGCTCAGGGCTTGGATGCGTTGCCGCGTGCCGGACGTGATTTTGCTTGGGCGTATTTGCCATTGGAAATTGTGGTCGAAGCGAAGTTGCCGGAAGTGTATGTTGCCGATTTGACGCAGGCTTGGTTGGGTATTTTGTCGCGCGCCAAGCATACGCGCAGTCATGAAGTGGTGCGGGAAACCATTTCCGTGCGTGCGCAGATGACGGCAATTTTGCGTCGTTTGAATGAAAGCGGTATCAGCAAGTTCAGTGATTTGTTTAAGCCGGAGCAGGGCGCGACATATGTGGTGGTCAATTTTATTGCATTGCTGGAATTGGCTAAAGAAGGCTTGGTGCGTATCGTGCAGCCTGAAAATTATGGTGAAATCGAAATCAGCCTGAAAGACGGTTTGGAAACAAACGAAGCCGAAATGCTTTCAGACGGCCTTGAAGCCGATGAAACCGATAACGAAAATTTGAAAAAAGAGAACTAAAATGAATTCGACGACAAGTCATAACAAAGCTTCTTTATGGGCGGTAGGCTTAATGCTGTTTGCCCTGTTTTTCGGGGCGGGGAACCTGATTTTTCCTGCTTTTTTGGGACAGCAGGCCGGTGATAACTGGCTTTCGGCGATGTTCGGCTTTCTGCTGACCGGGGCGGGTTTGCCATTGTTGGGCGTGATTGCCGTCGGCTATTCCGGCTCGCGCGATGTGGAGGCACTGGCTTCCCGTGTTGCGCCTTGGTACGGCGTGACTTTTGCCACCGCGCTCTATCTGGCAATCGGACCTCTGTTTGCCATGCCGCGTACGGCGACAGTGTCTTTTGAAACCGCGATTTCCCCTTTCATTGATGAATCTTGGAAAAACATCGCATTGGCTGTATTTAGCCTGGTGTTTTTCGGCATTACTTATTGGCTGTCGATTTCTCCGGGTAAGCTGGTTGACCGTATCGGTAAAATCCTCACGCCTGTTTTGTTGTTGTCAATTGCGATATTGGTCGGCTATGCCGCCATTAATCCGATGGGTATGCCGCAGGCAGCGCAAGGCGATTTTGCCACTCATCCGTTGGTTAAAGGTATTTTGGAAGGCTACGGCACCATGGACGCGCTGGCTTCGCTGGTGTTTGCCATTATCGTCATTGATGCCGTTCGCGCCATGGGCGTGGACAACCGCGCGGACTTGCTGAAGACCACGACGATTTCCGGTGTGTTGGCGGCTTCTTGTTTGGCAGTGGTTTACCTGTTTATCGGCTATATGGGCGCGACAGGCGTAGCCGGTATCGGCTTGCAGGAAAACGGCGCGTCGGTTTTGTCTAAAACCGCACAACACTATTTTGGTACGGCCGGTATTGTGTTGCTTGGCGTCATGGTGCTGCTTGCCTGTCTGAGTACGGCGGTTGGCTTGATTACTTCATGCGCCGAATATTTCAACCGTCTTTGCCCGGGCATTTCTTATAAAGTCTTTGTGATACTGAATACAGTGGTGTCTATCCTGTTGGCCAACAAAGGCCTGTCAGCGATTTTGCAGTTTTCCATCCCTATGTTGATGCTGTTGTATCCGCTGACCATTGTCATCATTCTGCTGGCTTTGACAGATAAACTGTTTGGCGGCGGCCGTATTGTCTATTTCTGTACCATGATGGCGGCCCTTATGGTCGGTTTACTCGATGCCTATAAGGCCGCGTTTGGATTTGATGCCGAAACTGCGGCTGCCATCGAGCGCGCATTGCCGTTTTACAATATCGGTTTAGGATGGGTTGTTCCTTCTTTAGCCTGCTTTATACTCGGCTGCATTTTGAATGCGGCGTTGAAGAAAAAAGCATGATGATAAACAGGCCGTCTGAAATGTTCAGACGGCCTGTTTATTTCGCCGACCACGCAAACGACAGATGATTTTTTCAAAGAAATCCGTTATAATTGAAAAGTTAAGGCTTTGCGAAATACCGTTTCGCAGATGCAACATATTGAGAAGATTTATTTCCACAAATCCCGTTTTTTCAGTAAACGACTTGAACTGAAGGCGGATTTCGTGGTATAAATCGCGTTTTACTATTTTAGAAGTTTGGAGACTAACCATGGCACGAGTTTGCAAAGTGACCGGTAAGCGCCCGATGTCTGGCAATAACGTATCACACGCCAACAACAAAACCAAACGTCGTTTTTTGCCTAACTTGCAATCACGTCGTTTCTGGGTAGAAAGTGAAAACCGCTGGGTTCGCCTGCGCGTTTCTAACGCTGCATTGCGCACCATCGATAAAGTAGGCATTGATGTCGTATTGGCTGATTTGCGTGCTCGCGGCGAAGCTTAATTTAAACACCATTAATTAAGGATTACTGCAATGCGCGATAAAATCAAACTGGAGTCCAGTGCTGGTACTGGTCACTTCTACACAACTACTAAAAACAAACGTACTATGCCTGGCAAACTGGAAATCAAAAAATTTGACCCAGTAGCCCGTAAACACGTTATTTACAAAGAAACTAAATTGAAATAATCCGGTTTCTTCCAAGAAAAAGCTCCTGTTTTGCAGGAGCTTTTCTTTTTATTTCATGATTGGTTTTGGGGGCTTGTTTCAAATGTGTATGCAAGATATTTTTGGATTGCTTTGTAAGGAGGCAAAATAAAAGAGCGTGTATCCATTGGGATTACGCTCTTTTATTTTTCAGACGGCCTGATAGAGGATAAGCTGCCTTAAATCGCTAATAAACATTCAACAACGACTTAATGATCGACCTTGATGCCTTGGTCGTCGGAATGTTGTTTTTTATCCAGCTCTTTTTGCAAGGTATCGCATGGCGTGTCGCAATCGCACATTTTTTTCATGCCGAGAGAGGAAATGCCGCCGCAGCTGCCTTTGATGGTGCGTTTGGAGAAAATATAGCCGACTGCCATACCGAGGATGACAATGATAAAAATGCCGAAAGTAAGGAGGAGGGTTTTCATGTGTGTATTCCTGAAGGTTAGTTTAATAATTTCTTGAATGCGCTGGACATTTCAGTATGGTAGCCGCCTTGCGGGGTTCGGATGATAAGGAAAACGGCGAGATTTTCTTGCTCGGCAAGTTTAAGCGCTTCGGTTTCTCCGAGCACGAACAATCCGGTTGAAAGGCCGTCTGCAAGTGTGGCGTTTTCAGCTACTACGCTGATGGAAGCAAGGTTGTGGCTGATGGGTTGTTTGGTTTTAGGGTTGATGATATGGGAAAGGCGGCGGCCTGACTTATCGACATGGAAAATGCGGTAGTCGCCGGAAGTAGCCAGTGATTTATTGTCCAATGGAATAGTGATTTGGGTTGCGCCTCCTTGAACGATATTGGGCTGCTCGATGCCGATACGCCAAGGGTTGCCTTGCGCATTGTGACCTTTGCCATGCAACTCGCCTCCAATTTCTACCAAATAATTGCCGATATTGAGTTTTTCAAGTTCGGCGGCGGTTTTATCCACGCCAAAGCCTTTGGCGATGGAGGATAGGTCTAAATAGACTTCGGGATGGGTTTTCGCCAGTGTAGGTTGCTGGCCGTCTTGGGAAAGTTTGAGTTTGTCCGTACCGACCATTTCTGAAGCATGTTGGATTTCTTGTGCGGTTGGTTCGTGTGTGATTTCTTTTTGCGGGCCAAATCCCCAAAGGTTGACCAAAGGGCCGACGGTTACGTCCAGTGCACCGTGCGTCAGTTTGTTTAAACGTAAGGCTTCGCCGGTTACATAGGCAAAGTCTTGGGAAATGGGCATGGCCTGATTGACGGTACGCAGCTGGTTGAATTGGCTGATTTCGGAATCGGTCTGGTAGGTAGACATTTGCCGATTGACTTCTTTAAGTGCGTCATCAATGCGTTTTTGTATTTCGGCAGGGGAGGGGAGTTTGTCTTGGCCGTCTGAAAGATATTTGACGGTATAGGTCGTGCCCATGGTCTCGCCTTGCAGGGTAATGGTTTGTTGTTTTTCAGGTTGGCAGGCAGAGAGTGTGAGCGCGGAAACGATGGCAACGGTACAACTGATTATCGGACGGTAAAACGAATTTGAAAGAAACGGCATAAGGGATTTACGGATTATTTTTTGAAGCCTTTATTGTATCGTAAAAGAAAGGTTCAGGCCGTCTGAAAGTATGGTTTTCAGACGGCCTGCCAATAAAAAAGGAAGAAACCGAAGTTTCTTCCTTTTTGTCTGTTAGCCGCCGAAATCGTCCAAGAGGATGTTTTCGTCTTCCACACCCAAGTCTTTGAGCATTTTGATCACGGACTGGTTCATGATTGGAGGGCCACACATGTAGAATTCGCAGTCTTCCGGAGCTTCATGGTTTTTCAGGTGGTTTTCGTAAACCACGTTGTGAATGAAGCCTGTGTAACCGTCCCAGTTGTCTTCAGGCAATGGGTCGGACAGGGCGACGTGCCATGTGAAGTTCGGGAATTCTGCTGCGAGTTGGTCGAAGTCTTCGACATAGAACATCTCGCGTTTAGAACGTGCACCATACCAGAAGGTAATCTTACGTTTGGAGTTCAAACGTTTCAGCTGGTCGAAAATGTGGGAACGCATCGGAGCCATACCCGCACCACCGCCGATAAATACCATTTCGGCATCGGTATCTTTGGCAAAGAATTCGCCAAATGGACCGGAAATCGTTACTTTATCACCGGCTTTAAGCGACCAGATATAAGACGACATTTGTCCTGGAGGCGCATCAGGTACGCGTGGAGGAGGCGTAGCGATACGCACGTTCAGCATGATGATGCCTTTTTCTTCAGGGTATGAAGCCATAGAGTAGGCACGCAAAATCGGCTCGTCCACTTTGGAAACATATTGCCACAGATTGTATTTGTCCCAGTCTTCGTGATATTCCTTAGGAATGTCGAAGTCTTTGTAGGCAACAGTGTGAGGAGGGGCTTCAATTTGGATGTAGCCACCGGCGCGGAAAGGAACTTCTTCGCCTTCGGGAATGGCAAGCTTGAGTTCTTTAATGAACGTTGCTTTGTTGTCATTGGAGATGACAGTACATTCCCATTTTTTCACGCCGAATACTTCTTCCGGTACTTCGATGTCCATGTCGGTTTTAACGTTGACCTGACAAGACAGACGGCAGCCTTCGCGCGCTTCGCGTTTGCTGATGTGGGACAACTCGGTTGGCAGAATGTCGCCGCCGCCGCTTTTTACGATAACGCGGCACTGGCCGCATGAGCCGCCACCACCGCAGGCGGAAGGAACGAAGATGCCTTGGCTGGCAAGCGCACCCAGCAGTTTACCGCCGGCAGGCATCGTCAGCTCTTTTTCATTATTGACTTTGATGGTGATGTCGCCTTCGCTCACCAACTTGGATTTGGCAAACAGAATCATCAGTGCCAAAACCAAGACGATGAGGGTAAACATCACGATACCTAGAATAATCTCCATGCCGATTCCTTTCTTATAACTGGATGCCGGAGAACGACATAAACGCCATTGCCATCAGGCCAGCGGCGATAAAGGTAATGCCCAAGCCTTTGAGGCCTTTAGGGACATCCGAATATTTCATTTTTTCGGTAATGCCCGCCAAAGCGACAATAGCCAAAAGCCAGCCCAGACCTGCACCGAAACCGTATACAACGGACTCGCCGAAGTTGTATTCGCGTTGCGCCATAAACGATACGGCACCGAAAATCGCGCAGTTTACGGTAATCAGGGGCAGGTAGATACCCAATGCGTTGTAGAGGGCAGGGACGAATTTATCCAAGAACATTTCCAAAATCTGCACCAAAGCGGCAATCACGCCGATGAAGGTGATGAATTTCAGGAAGGTCAGGTCCACACCTTCAACCAGCGCGCCGTCTTTCAGCAGCGAGTAAACCAGTTGGTTGGCTGGGACGGACAGGCCGAGTACGAAAGTAACGGCAACGCCCAAACCGAATGCGGTGGATACTTTTTTAGATACCGCCAAAAATGTACACATTCCCAAGAAGAAGGAAAGTGCCATGTTTTCCAGAAAGACGGATTTTACAAAGAGGCTTAAGTAATGTTCCATGTGTTATTTCTCCGCCTGTTCAGGTTTCCAAGTGCGCAGACCCCATACCAAGAAGCCGATGATGAAGAACGCGCTAGGGGCGAGCAAGAACAAGCCGTTGGTTTGATACCAGCCGCCATCTTGTACTGTTTGGAAAATGGTGTAGCCAAAGAGCTTGCCAGAGCCGATCAGTTCGCGGATGGTTGCGATGATGATCAACATCATGCCGTAACCTGCGCCGTTGCCGATACCGTCAACCAAGCTTTCCAGCGGCGGCTCTTTCATGGCGAATGCTTCGGCACGGCCCATTACGATACAGTTGGTAATAATCAGGCCGACGAATACGGACAGCTGTTTGGACAGCTCATAAGCAAAGGCTTGGAGCAGTTGGTCAACCAGCGTTACCAAGGAAGCAACAATCGCCATTTGCACAATAATACGGATGCTGTTGGGGATGTAGTTGCGTACCAAAGAAATGAAGAAGCTGGAAAAACCGGTTACCAAAGCTACGGAAATACCCATTACGATGGCCGTCTGAAGTTTGGTGGTAACCGCCAAAGCCGAACAAATACCCAAAACCTGCAAGGCAATCGGGTTGTTGTCGATAAAGGGTGAAAACATCAAATATTTCAAGCGTTTCATGTCAGCCATTATTGTGCTCCTGCTGATTTCAATTTGTTCAGGTAGGGGATATAGCCGTTTTCGCCGAACCAGTAGGCGAACGAACCTTGCACGCCTTTAGATGTCAGCGATGCGCCGGAGAGGGCATCTACGCCGTGTTCTTTGTCTGAGCCTGCGCCTTTGCCGACGTGCAGGGCGAGTTTGCCTTGTTCGTCAAACAGTTTTTTGCCGACGAATTTTTGTTGCCACAGAGGGTTGCCGATTTCGCCGCCCAAACCCGGGGTTTCACCTTGGTCGTAGTAGGTAATGCCGTTGATGGTGTTGCCGTCAGGTTGAATGGCGACAAAACCGTACATGACAGACCACAAGCCGTTACCGTGCATAGGCAGGATGATTTGGCTGACTTTGCCGTCTTCGCCTTTTACCAAGTAAACCTCAGTGTATTTGGCACGGCTTTTGATGCCTGCCAAATCGTCTTCAGGTTTGATTTGGATGCTTTGGGCAGGGTCTTTGCCGGCAACGCGTGCGCTGAAGTCTTTAGGCGCATCGGCGACGTATTCGCCGGTAGCCAAGTCCACGACACGTTGCTCGATACGCTCGGCAAAGGTTTTGCTGATGTCGGTGTTTTTATCCATCAAACCGGCTACGCTCAAGATATAGCCTTGTTTATCTTGGAGTTTTTGTTTCTCTTGGATTGGTTTCAAGCCAACGACCGCACCAGCAACGATGATGGAACAAATCAGGCTGACAACCAATACCACAATCAGCGTGCCGCTGAAGCTGTCTTTATCGAATTTCTTAGCCATTGCTGCGCGCCTTTCTGCGTTTGATGTTCGCTTGTGCGACGAAATAGTCGAAAATCGGGGCAAACAGGTTGGCAAACAGAATCGCCAACATCATGCCTTCGGGGTAAGCAGGGTTGACCACGCGGATCAACACGCACATTACACCGATAAGCGCTCCGTACCACCATTTGCCGACATTGGTAAAGGAAGCGGAAACAGGGTCGGTCGCCATAAACAGCATACCGATGGCGAAGCCGCCGACTACCAAGTGCCAGTACCAAGGCATGGAGAACATGGCGTTGGTGTCCGAACCGATGAAGTTAAACAGTGAAGACATGGCAATCATACCGATCATCACGCCGGCGATAATGCGCCAAGAGGCAATACGGGTGAACACGATAAACGCGCCGCCGATTAAGAGCGCCAAAGTGGACACTTCGCCGATTGAGCCGGGTACATTACCGATAAACGCATCCATCCAAGAAATGGCTTGACCGGTTACAGCATTTTTCAGGCCGTCTGCACCGTGTGCCGCCCATTGCGCCAAAGCAGTGGCACCGGAATAGCCATCAACCGCAGTCCAAATGGTATCGCCGGTAATGTTGGCAGGGTAGGCGAAGAACAGGAACGCACGGCCTGCAAGAGCAGGGTTCATGAAGTTTTTACCTGTACCGCCGAATACTTCTTTCGCAACCACAACGCCGAAAGAAATACCCAAAGCCGCTTGCCACAAAGGCAGGGTAGGGGGAACAATCAAAGCAAACAGAATCGAAGTCACGAAGAAACCTTCGTTGATTTCGTGTTTGCGTACGGATGCGAACAAAACTTCCCAGAAGCCGCCCACAACAAATACAGTCGCGTAAATCGGCAGGAAGAAAATCGCGCCGAACAGCATTTTGCCCAACACGCCCGCCTCAGACGACATATTGATGCCCAAAGCGTTGGCAAGGGCGTAATGCCAGTCGTTGGCGATATTTTGTTGCAGCAAATCAGGCGTTAACGCACCGAATGCCTGTGCGCCGACGTTGTACATACCGTAGAACATGGCAGGGAACAAAGCCAGCCACACCAAGATCATCATGCGCTTGGAGTCGAGCGCATCGCGGACGTGGGCCGCTTTGCGCGTTACCGCGCCGGATGTATAGAAAATCGTCGCCGCAGCTTCGTAGAGGGCATACCATTTTTCATGTTTGCCGCCCGGCAGGAAGTGCGGTTCGATTTTTTCAAGAAAATGTTTCAAGCCCATAATCAGCCTTCCTTCTCAATGGTTTCCAGCACCTTGCGCAACAGCGGGCCGTATTCGTATTTGCCCGGGCAGACGAAGCTGCACAAAGCGAGGTCTTCTTCGTCCAATTCCAAGCAACCCAATGCCTGAGCGCTGTCGGTATCGCCGACGATTAAATCGCGCAAGAGCAGGGTAGGCAGGATGTCCAACGGCATCACGCGCTCGTAAGTGCCGATCGGTACCATGGCGCGGTCGCCGCCGTTGACGGCTGTGTTGAACTTGAAGAGTTTGTTTTTCAGGAAATGGCCGAGGGTTGTGCGCGTGATGGAGTATTTGTCCGGTTGTGGCGCAACCCAGCCGAACAGCTCTTTGCTGCGGCCTTCTTCGATAACGGAAATCTGATTGTGGTAGCGGCCGAGGTAATCGTGCGCGCCTTGTGCAATCGCGCCGTTCAATACTGAGCCGGAAATCACGCGGTTGTCTGCATCAACCAATTCGCCCGCAGTAATTTGCGATACTTTCGCACCCAAAACGGTACGCAAGAGGCGCGGTTTGTTGACTTGAGAGCCGCCCAGGGCAACAACGCGTTCGGTGTTCAGACGGCCTGTTGCAAACAAACGGCCAATGGCAATTACATCTTGATAATTGATGGTCCAAACGGTTTTGTTCGCACCGACTGGTTCGATGAAATGAATGTGCGTGCCACTCAAACCAGCAGGATGCGGGCCGCCAAATTCATGTGTTTCGATGTTGGCAGCGTTTTCAGACGGCACATCTGCGCCTGCTGCTTTACACACATGGATTTTACGCTCGGTCAGGCAGCTCAATACCAACAGGCCGCGTTTGAAGTCCTCGGAGGCTTCTTTGATGATGACTGTAGGATCGGCAGCCAGCGGATTGGTGTCCATCGCATTGACGAAGATGGCGAACGGCTCGGCATCGACGGCAGGGATTTTGCTGAACGGACGGGTACGCAGCGCAGTCCACAAACCGGATTGAATCAGGTTGCGGCGCACTTCTTCGCTGCTCAATTTTGCCAGCGCTTCAGGTGCGTAGCGTTCGAACTCGATTTCGTCGTTGCCTTCAACGGCAATCACGACTGACTGAAGTACGCGCTTTTCGCCACGGTGAATCGCGGCGATTTTGCCTGAAGCCGGAGCGGTAAATACTACGCCCGGATTCTTTTTGTCTTCAAACAGCACTTGGCCTTTTTTGACGGCTTCGCCTTCCTTGATTTTCATCGAGGGGCGCATGCCGACATATTCTTCGCCAAGCAACGCGACTTCGGTAATGGCCGGGCCGTCATAAATGACTTGCTCCGGTCTGCCTGCGATAGGCAGGTCTAAGCCTTTTTTTATCTTAATCATAAGGATGCGTTACTTTTTGGTGGGTTGAGATTCGGATGTCGGATTGTTTTTTCAGACGGCATGTAATGCTTTGAAACAAAGGGTGGGCCGTCTAAAAAAAAGCAGAGGTTTGCTATAAAAACAATGAATAAACGCAAACAACAAAGCTTTAGATTTTATCAGGTATAGGCTGCTTTATGTCAGTTTTACGCTTATTTTTACGGGAAAATTGGGAAAAAAGTAGGAATGTGTAATCGAGTGTTAAGGGAAATAATTTTTAACTGATTGATATTTAAACGCTATATTTGATGATATAGCTGAAAATAAAAGGCCGTCTGAATTTCAGACGGCCTCTAAGTTTTAAAAGAGCTGCCAAACGAAGAAAATCATCGTATGCAGGGCAAACAGCGGTACCAATACAATTACCGACCATGCCATGTAGCCGAAGAAGGAAGGCATCGGTACGCCGCGTTGTTCGGCAATGGCTTTGACCATGAAGTTCGGCGCATTACCGATATAAGTGAGCGCGCCCATAAATACGGAACCCATGGATACTGCCAGCAGCGAATGGAACAGATGGCCTGTCATCAAAGCTTGGGCATCGCCACCGGCCATATTGAAGAACACCAAATAAGTCGGCGCGTTATCCAAGAATGCCGACAACAAACCGCTCATCCAGAAATACATCACATTAATCGGATTGCCTGCCGCGTCGTGAACCAAAGAAACAACAGAAGCCAATGCGCCTGTTTCACCAGCTTTCAAAATCGCCAAGACGGGGGAAATGGTAATGAAAATACCCAAAAACAGTTTGCCCACTTCGGCAATCGGCTCGAAGTTGAACTCATTGCCTGCGCGTACCTGTTTGGGCGTAATAATCCAAGATACGGCGGTCAAAGCCAGCAAAATGCCATCGCGCATCAGGTTTTGCAAGGCGTAATGGCTGCCCAAGATTTCAAAGCCCGGATGATTTGGTTTCCACAAGCCGGACAATAAAACCGCGCCGACTACACCGGCCAGCAACAGGAAATTCCATTTGCCGTAAATTTTGACTTTTTCTTCTTTATCGGAAGGAGCAGGAGCAAGGTGTTCGCTTTGTTCACGGTTGAAGTGTCGGCTGTCGATGATGTAGAAAACGGCCAGTAAAACCACAGAACTGATCAATACAGGCATCAGCATGTGTTTGACCGTCCACATGAAATCTACGCCTTTCAGGAATCCTAAGAACAGCGGAGGATCGCCTAAAGGAGTCAGACCACCGCCGATATTTGCCACCAAGAAAATGAAGAAAATCACAATGTGAACGCGGTAGTGGCGTTTATGGTTGGCTTTCAAAAGCGGACGAATCATCAGCATCGCCGCGCCTGTTGTCCCCATGATGGAAGACAAAGCCGTACCGACTGCCAACAGGATTGTGTTCAATTTAGGCGAACCATGCAAATCGCCGCTGACAAAAATACCGCCTGAAATGGTATAGAGCGCCAAAAGCAGCAGGATAAAGGGGATATATTCTTCAACCAATGCATGGGCAACGGTATGTACGCCGGCTCCGAAACCAAAGGTTACGATGAATGGAGTTAAAAACAGCAGCGTCCAAAACGCCGTAATTTTGCCGAAGTGGTGGTGCCAAGTATGGGAGAAAAACAGAGGTCCGAGTGCAATAGACAAAAGAATCAGTGCAAACGGCAGACCCCAAAGCAGGCTTGCGGATGAGCCGTCAAAATCGGATGCCGCAGCAGGAAAGGCGGCAAGAAGCAGTAAAAATGAGAGAGAGCGCATAGTATTTCCTTTTTATTCTGTTGCGCCGTGAGGAACTTCATTGAGAAAACACGGCGGTGAAATATTCAGGCCGTCTGAAAATATCCAGACGAACTGCGCGGTGGTGTCAGGGGAAAGTATAACGCAAAGCAAGTGTTAAGGGACGGTTTAGAGTGTTGGAATCAAAAGAAATGTTGATACAAATAAAGAAATAAAAGCGATGGGCGTAGTTGGAAGTAGTAAAAAAATGGTTTTGAAACAGGAGTTTGAAATCTTGGAAATAATGCTATCGAAAAAATGCTTTGAATTAATTTTAGCTAAAATTTACATTTGATTGAATAAATGGAGGCCGTCTGAAAAATGAGGGTCGAATAGGGTGTTTTAGTTCTTACTGATTGTTTTGATGGATAAATTGGGTATGAAAATAAAAAACAGGTAAGCGAAAATGCCCACCTGTTTTATTTTATGCTTCCGGCCGTAACCACATCCATACAGCCACGCAACTACAGAAGATTGATGATACGGCACCAATCCACCAGCGTTCCGGAAATTGCCAAAACATAAACAGGCAAGAAAGGGCCATCATGCCGATAGCGAAAAACTTTGCTTTGCGCGGCACGGCGCCGTTGTTTTCCCAGTTTTGTATGATGGGACCGAAATGGCGGTGATGATAGAGCCAATTGTGAAAGCGCGGCGAAGCTTTTGCCCAGCAGGCGGCGGTCAATAAAATGAAAGGCGTAGTCGGCAGTAATGGCAGGAAAATGCCGATAATGCCCAAGACGAGCGACAATGCGCCGCAAAAAATCAATAAATAGCGAACCATCTTCCCATCACCAATTATTTGTTTTCAGATGGCTTGTGATGCGGAAATGGACAACGCGGAATGTCTAATTTATCCCAGCCCTCATGCCCCATTTTTTCCAGCAGCGCGATATTGCGGTCGAAAATTGCCGAGGCATCGGGAAATGCTTCAGCCGCTTTGGCAATACTGTCTTCACGAATCAAGTGCAAAGTCGGATAGGGAGAGCGATTGGTGTAGTTACTGATGTCGTCGGCTTCAGTGCCTTCAAATTGAAAATCAGGGTGGAACGGCGCAATTTGGACAATGCCTTCCAATTCGTTTTCTACAACGGCATCGTCGGCAATTTCCAGCATTTGGTTGAAGGTTTCAAAATCAGGGAATAGCGTCGGATGAACCAGTAAAGTGGTTTCCAATTCCGAAGCGGGCGTATTGCCCAAAAGCTGCAATTCACGATCCAAGTCCTCAAGGAAACCGTCCAAATGACGGGCTTCGCTGACAACGATGCGAACCAGGTTTTTAACGTGCGGCGCTTTGGCAAACGGGCAGAGATTCAGCCCGATAACGGCTTTTTCCAGCCATTGTTTGGTATGTTCTGAAACAGTATCAATATCGAGATGGGTGGTGTCTGTCATAGTAAAAGCTTATGTGAATTATTCTTAAAAAGTATACAAGTGTATGGGCGTGAAAGCAAACCATTGGAATTTAAAAGGCCGTCTGAACAACAGACGGCCTTTATCAGTTTTAAATCATTAATCCTGAACCAAATGAACCAAAGGCAGAGCGGTCGTGTTTTTAATTTCTTTCAACACAAAACTCGATTGCGCATCTTGCACGCCGTGGTGTGAAAGCAGCGTGTCCAAAACAAAATGGGAAAACGCGTTCATATCGGTAAAAAACGCATGGAGCAGATAGTCGGTTTCGCCCGTTAAAGCAAAGCAGCTCAATACTTCCGGCCAAGCGCGGACAGATTCGGAAAAATCCTCACGCGCATCTTTTGCCTTGCTAATTGAAACACGGATAAAAGCCTGCAAACCCAAGCCCAAAGATACGGGAGAAAGCTGGGCCGCGTATTTTTGAATAATGCCCGCATCTTCAAGCTGTTTGAGACGGCGCAGGCAGGGAGAAGGGGAGAGCGCCACCTTTTCAGAAAGCTCAACATTGCTCAACCGCCCATTTTCCTGCAAAACCTGCAGAATCTTTAAATCCGTTTTATCCAAGTTTAGATGAGGCATGATGGTTCTCCCAGTGTCGATAATATATGTTTTGAAAATGAAAAATGCTTAAAAATAAAGACTTGCATGGTTAAATTATATATTGAGTTCAGATGTGCGACAAATTGTCTTATCAGGGGTGTTGCGAATTTGTTTTATGTAGTGGTGAAAAGATGAAGGCCGTCTGAAACTAATCAAGACCAAAGTTTTATGTCATATTAGGATTGGATATAAAGAGGCCGTCTGAAAATGATTTCAGACGGCATTTATTTTCGTAATGTGATCATTCAGGCTCTTAAGGACCTTGTTTTGGAGAGTTTTGTTCTTTTGGTTTGTTCGCTTTCCGCGTTTGTATTTGGCTTTGTTTGGGGTGTTTTCTTTGCAATGTATTTGTGTGTTTTTCTTAGGGTATATGCTTGCTTCTTATCCGTGTGAGTTGTCACGGCACATGGCGGGAACCATTATCGGATCCAGCGTTCCGCCGCATTGCCAGTTGAGCAACCAAGTCGAATCGTTATGATTTCGATAAGGGGTCAGGGTCAGGACTTTGCCTTTGTTTTGCCCTTTATCGAAAGGAATGCTGATTTTGCCTGTATCTGCTTCTACAGTTACGCCACCGTTTTGGATGTATGTGCCGCCGATGCGTTGAGCGGTAACGCCGATTGAGCCTTGTTTACTGACATCCTCTGCATTGGGCAGGCGATTATTTACCGCTGAGGCAATGCTGATTTCGGTTTTCAGGTCGTCGGCAAGGTATAGTGCTTCGGAGGCTTGCGCCCTACCGATATAGTTTTGATAAGTGGGTATGGCGACAACAACCAGAATACCGAGGATGGCGATAACTATCATCAGCTCAATTAGGGTAAAACCTTTTTGGGCTTGAAATGGGGTATTCATTTGAGCGTATCGTTTTTAAGTTTTTTTTATTTTTATAAAGCAAATCCCATAATCACATTATGGGATTTGCTCTTTAAGCTTTTAAATTTGTTGGTAACAAATTATTAACGGCAAGAAGAAGGCAAGAATTTGCTATCAACAGTACCTTTCTTACAGGTCCAAGTGAAAGAACCTTTAGAAGAGGTAGCATTACCAGTTACATCAGGTGATAACATAACTGTTTTACCTTTAATATCATTATTGACATCAGTATTTTTCATTGTTGCAGTCAGAACACCATTTGTGCCTACAGCAACTTGAGCAACGTATTTACCTTTAATATCGGTAGGTGCTGCGATACCAGCCTCTGTATTATTTTTAGGCCATTTACCTTTATCTGCATAGTATTCAACAACAGCAGACTTTTGACCTTCCATCAAAGAGATGGCTTCAGAAACTTGAGCACGTGCAGTGTAGTCTTGGTATGCAGGCAGGGCGATAACTGCCAAGATGCCGATAATCGCGATGACGATCATCAATTCGATCAGGGTAAAACCTTTTTGGATTGCTTTCATTGTTTAAAACTCCAGTTTGAAAGTGTGAATAATTGTGTTTAAGTAAAAAGTCCGTAATGTGCTTGGCACTATGTATTATGAGTAAACCATAAGTAAGAAGGAATATACAGCTTCCGTCGGGCTTGCTGCTTTGAGGCTTGGGCCTTATCGGACGTGTTGTTTCAAGCAGTCGGTGTGCCAAGTGCGCAAAATTGATTAAAAAATTTATTTTTTATTTTTTATTTATTGTTTTTATTGGGATTATTTTTAAAATTTTAAATTTTGTGATGTTTTGTTTGAAAGTTTCAGGATTTTAGAGAAATTAGGGGGTTGACGTTTTTTGTCAGTTTTGTGTTTTTTGTGACAGGGAGTGTGTGCGAGTTTGGTCATGTGACGTTTTTTGTCAGAAATTAATCTTGTTTCAATAATATGTTAATTGATTTGGATGGGTGGTGATTTTATGGATTAATCGGTGAGTTTAATATTTTTTGATTTTATTTTTTTGTTTTTTATGAGTTTTATTTTTTATGCGTATTTTGTTTGAATACGGATAAGGAAAAAATTTGGAAGGAAGGATTTTTGAAGGGGATTTGGCATAATAGGTGAATGAAAATTTGTTACTGAAATTATATCCATATGGGTTATGATTTTAGAATGTAGTTTTATGTCAGAAGGAAGTTTTGGTTTCGAATTTTAAGGCTTTGGATTTCTTGAGTGTTTGAGAAGGGTATATTCAGGATGTTTATATTTTTGGGTGCGATTAGGGTGAGCAAAAAATGCTCACCCTATGTTTTTAAGATGTTCAGACGGCCTTTATGGGGTTAAGACTTCGACCAATGCCTGCTTTAGGGTGTTTTGGATTTGCGGGTCTTGCAGGGATGGGCTGTAGGTAATGAAGCTGTCCTCAATGCGCTGATCCAAGGTGGTAATTTTGGCGTAGCGCAGGCTGATGTTGTGGGCGAAGAAGGTCTCGGCGATGTCGGCGAGGAGGTGGGGGCGGTTGACGGCGGTGATGTCTATGGTGTGCCAGCCAGGATAGTCTTCTTCGGGGGTGATGATTACGGTAGGCGGAATGGGGATGTGGCGGATGCGGCGGCTGATGTGCGGGCGGCCGCTTTGTTTTTGAACGGTGGTATTGCCGTGGATGAAGCTGTTGAGTTCGGCTTCAAGTGCGCTTTGGCGGTCGGGATATTCTTCGGGCGGGAGATTGTCGGGAAGTTGGAGAATAAAGGTGTCGAGGATGTAGTCGTGCTCGGTGATGAAGGCGCGGGCGGCTTGGATGTCGAAGCGGTGGCTGCTGAAGATGCGGCAGAGGCGTGCGAAGAGGCGGTCGCCATTGGGCATGAATACCATGACTTGAAGGCTGTTGCTTTGGGGAAGGATGCGGCTGCGGACGGCCGGACTTTGGGTGTCGTAGGCGAGGTTTGCGGTGTGCCAGAGGATTTCCCGCGTTTGATGGCGGACGTAGTATGCGCTGCCGAGGATGCGGCGGAGTTTTTGTTGGTTTTTGAGTGGAACGGCCGCGCGTGTGAGCTGATCGGTCGAGGCTTGTTCGCGTCGGTTGGGGAGGCGTTCGGGATCGTGGTGTTTGCTGTTTAAAACGGCGGCGGTGCTGTGGTAGAGGGTTTGGAGCAGACTGGCGCGCCATGTGTTCCAAAGTTTGGGGTTGGTGCCGCGGATGTCGGCAATGGTAAGCAGGTAGAGTGCGTCGAGGTATTCGCGTGTGGGAATACGGCGGCAGAAGGCTTGGAGGACGTGCGGGTCTTGGATGTCTTCTTTTTGGGCAACGGTGGACATGAGCAGGTGGTTTTCAACCAGCCATGCGAGGAGGTGGCTTTCTTCTTGGGTGTAGTAGTGATTGGCGGCGAATTGTTGTGCGTCTTTGATGCCTTCTTTGGCGTGATCGCCGCCGCGGCCTTTGGCGATGTCGTGCAGCAGGGCGGCGGTGTAGAGGACATGTGGTCGTGGATAGGCCTGCATGATGGCGCTGGCTTCGGGCATTTCGTGGCTGTGGGTTTCGATGGCGAGACGGCGCATATTGCGGACGACGGTCAGGATGTGGTCGTCTACGGGGTAAATATGGAAGAGGTCGTGTTGGAGCAGGCCGGTGATTTTTTCCCATGCGGAAAGATAGCGGCCAAGTACGCCGTAGAGGTTGAGAAAACGGAGGGTTTGGGTAAGGCCGGTGCCGTGTTTGAAGAATTGGATAAAGCGGCGGCGGTTTTCTGGATTTTGGGTAAAACGGGTGTTGATTTTTCGTGTGGCCGCCCACCATGCGCGCAGTGTTTGCGGCTCGATGGTGGTGATGTTTTGCTCCTGCATGGTTTGGATGATGGTGAAGATGTGTTCGGGGTTGTGTTCAAACAGGGCAAGATCGTTGGCGGCGATTTGGTGGCCGATGCGTTTGTAGCGGCTGTCGATGGGGTGGATATGTTGGGGACGGCTGGAGGTTTGATGGTTTTTGAGAACCGGTATGAGGATGCCGTTGAGTTGTTTGATGGCTTTGGTGGCACGGTAGAAGGTGTGCATCAGGGCTTCGCTTCGGCCGCGGATGTCGGGTTGGGTATAGCCTAAGCTTTCGGCAACTTGGGACTGGTAGTCGAAAAGCAGCCTGTCTTCGGGGCGGTCGGCAGTAAGGTGGAGGTGAATGCGGATATTGGCGAGACGGCGGTAGCCATGAGCCAGCATGCCGGCTTCGGTGCGTGTGAGGACGCCGGCGGTAACGAGGGCGGTGGGGTTGCTGTCTATGCCTTGTGCTTTGGCTGTCCAGATAAGGGTGTGGATGTCACGCAGGCCGCCAGGGCAGGTTTTGATGTTGGGTTCGAGTTGTGCGCCTGTGCCTTGGGATTTGGTATGGCGTTGCTCCATTTCGAGGAGTTTGGCTTCGATAAAGGCGGCTGTGTCGCGGCGTGTGTTGAGTTTGTTTAGAAGTTGGGTGGTAAGGTTAGCATTGCCTTGAAGATGGCGTGCTTCAAGAAAGGCGGTTTCGCCGGTAATGTCGTTTTGGGTGCTTTGGAGGATTTCTTCTATGCTGCCGCTTTTGATGGCGGGATTGAGGCGTGCGTCCCAAAGGGTTTGGATAAATTGGGCGGTTTGTTGTTGCAGGCCGTCTGAAAATGGCACAGAGGAAATAATCGCTAAATCCCAGTCGGAATGGGGATAGAGTTCGCAACGCCCAAAGCCGCCGATGGCAATCAGACTGATGTCGTTGCTGTCGGGAAAGTGGATTTGCCAGAGGGTTTGCAGCAGGGTTTCGGCAGCGGCGATATGGTCGCGGAAGTAAACAGTAGGACGGTTGTTTTGGCGGTAGGCAGTTTCTGCTGCGGCTTTTTGCTGCTGGTAGGTTTGGATGGCTTGTTGGGCGGCGGTCATGATGGTATCTGGTCGTGAATTAGGCTTGGGTATCGGCAGGCTCGGTCATTTGGCGGAGCATTTCTTGCGGCGGAAGGAGAAGTTTGTAAGGGGCGATTTTGAGTGCGGATGCGATTTTTTCGATGTTGGAAAGAGCGATGTTCCAGCGTTTGCGTTCGACGGCGGAAACGTAGGTGCGGTCAAGTCCGCATTGGCGCGCCAGTTCTTCTTGCGACCAGCCGTGATTGACGCGATAGAGGCGCATGTTGTAGGCGATAACGGCGCGGAGGTCTTGCGGATCGGGCAGGCTTGGAGGGGGAGTGAGTTTGTTGACCATGATATTTTGGGTTTGTGGTTTGAACGATAAGGGGATTTTATACTATTTTTGTGAGGGGAAAGGAAAGGCCGTCTGAAAGTTTTCAGACGGCCTGAGACCTTTGCAAAAAAGCCCTTCCCCCGACAGCCGAAATCCAAACACAGGTTTTCGTCTATTTCCGCTCCTAATTACTCCTGATTTTACCCAAATATCCCCTTAATTCCCCTTGGATACCTGAT
>NZ_JBQCUX010000012.1:0-74974 GCF_051962875.1 Neisseria sp. P0007.S010
GATATTCGAAACAAAAACAGCCGAAAACCTGTGTTTAGGTTTCGGCTGTTGGGGGAAAGGAATTTTGCAAAGGTCTCCATCTACTCATCTATCGACATTTCAATGCCAAGCTGCTTATCTTCAGGCAAATAAAAAAGCACAACATTTCGTTGTGCTTTTTCTTGATGAACCCACATTACTTGTTTTTTTGCGAACGAAGGTAGTCCAAAGTTTTCAGCTGGGCAATGGCTGCTGCCAATGCTTTGTGCGCTTCGGCCAATGATTTTTCGTCTCTGGCTTCAGAAACACCAGTTTCGGCTGCTTTTTTAGCTGCTTCAGCACGCGCCTGATCCATTTCGGTACTGCGGACGGCAACGTCTGCCAATACGGTAATCTTATCAGGCTGTACTTCTAAAACGCCACCGGAAACGGCAACCAGCACTTCTTCAGCTTCACCCGGAACAGTCAAACGCAATGCGCCGGGGCGTACCAAACTCATAATCGGCTCGTGTCGTGGATAAATACCAAGCTCACCTTGAACGGTCGGAACCACTACAAAGCTGGCCTCGCCCGAATAGATGTTTTGCTCGCTACTAACCACTTCAACTTGCATGGTGCTCATGCCGGCCTCCTTAGTTTAAGGTTTTCGCTTTCTCAGCCGCTTCTTCGATGCCGCCTACCATATAGAACGCTTGTTCAGGCAGATGGTCGTATTCGCCGTTCAAGATGGCTTTAAAGCCGGCGATGGTGTCACGCAATGAAACGTATTTACCTGGAGAACCGGTAAATACTTCGGCAACGTGGAACGGTTGAGACAGGAAGCGTTGGATTTTACGGGCACGCATCACAGTCAGTTTGTCTTCGTCAGACAATTCGTCCATACCCAGAATGGCGATAATGTCACGCAATTCTTTGTATTTTTGCAGAGTAGACTGTACACCGCGCGCTACGTCATAGTGCTCTTGACCCAATACCATCGGATCCAATTGGCGTGAAGTAGAGTCAAGCGGGTCAACTGCCGGGTAAATACCCAAAGATGCAATATCACGGCTCAATACGACGGTGGCGTCCAAGTGGGCGAAAGTTGTCGCTGGAGACGGGTCAGTCAAGTCATCCGCAGGGACATATACGGCTTGGATGGAAGTAATGGAGCCGGTTTGGGTAGAGGTAATACGCTCTTGCAAACGACCCATTTCTTCAGCCAATGTCGGTTGGTAACCCACTGCAGAAGGCATACGGCCCAACAGTGCAGATACTTCGGTACCGGCCAAAGTGTAACGGTAGATGTTGTCAACGAAGAACAATACATCGCGACCTTTACCGTTTTCGTCTTTTTCGTCACGGAAGTATTCGGCCATGGTCAAACCGGTCAAAGCAACGCGCAGACGGTTGCCTGGAGGTTCGTTCATTTGGCCATACACCATGGCTACTTTATCCAATACGTTGGAATCTTTCATCTCGTGGTAGAAGTCGTTACCTTCACGGGTACGTTCACCCACACCTGCGAACACGGACAGACCGCTGTGCGCTTTGGCGATGTTGTTAATTAATTCCATCATGTTCACGGTTTTGCCCACACCGGCACCACCGAACAGACCTACTTTACCGCCCTTAGCAAACGGACACAGCAAGTCGATCACTTTAATACCGGTTTCCAGCAATTCGGTAGTTGAAGACAACTCGTCGAATTTCGGAGCAGTTTGGTGAATGGCGCGGCTCTTGTCGGTATCGATCGGACCTGCTTCATCAACAGGCGTACCCAATACGTCGACAATACGACCCAATGTACCTTTACCTACCGGCACAGTGATTGGCGCACCAGTATTGCTTACAGACATGCCGCGTTTCAGGCCGTCTGAACTACCCATTGCAATAGTACGGACAACGCCGTCACCCAGAAGCTGTTGAACTTCCAGAGTCAGACCGTTCTCGTCCAATTTCAGGGCATCGTAAACATGCGGGATAGCGTCGCGTGGAAATTCCACGTCAACCACCGCACCAATAACTTGTACGATTTTGCCTTGGCTCATTATCGTATCCTAATTTCCTGTTCAGGCTTCAGACGGCATTAAACTGCCGCTGCACCTGCTACAATTTCTGACAATTCTGTGGTAATCGCGGCTTGACGCGATTTGTTGTACACCAAGCGCAATTCTTTGATGGCATTACCTGCGTTGTCGGTTGCGGCTTTCATCGCTACCATACGCGCGGCTTGTTCAGATGCCATGTTGTCGCTCAATGCCTGATAAACCACAGACTCTAAATAGCGGCGAACCAAATATTCCAATACGGCGATAGGGCTCGGCTCGTAGAGGTATTCCCAAGTAAATGAAGAATGACCTGTTCCGTCGTCAATAACGTTTTCACCGATAGGCAGCAAAACTTCCATACGCGGCTCTTGGCGCATTGTGTTGATAAAACGTGAGTAAACCATATGGATACGGTCTAATTCATGTCTCTCATAACGTTGGAAGATTTCGGTCAAAGGGCCAAGCAACGCTTCCATTTTCGGGGTATCGCCCAAATTGGTTGCACTGGCAATAACGTTCAAACCGATGCTTTGGCATGCAGCCAAACCTTTACTACCCAGGCACACGACTTCGACTTCGATGCCTTGTTCCTGATACTCTTGAACTTGCGCCAAAAACTTTTTCAGTACGTTTGCGTTCAAGCCGCCGCACAAACCTTTATCCGAGGTAATCAAAATGAAACCGGCACGACGCACTTCGCGGTGTGGCTCCAACAATTTGATACCATGATCGGCATTGGTCTGTGCAAGATGGCTCATCACTGTACGCACTTTTTCGGCGTACGGACGCGCTAAGCGCATCCGGTCTTGAGTCTTCCGCATTTTAGAGGTCGACACCATTTGCATCGCTTTAGTGATCTTTTGGGTATTTTGAACACTACGGATTTTGGTGAGAATCTCTTTTCCGACTGCCATTTCAGACTCCTTTCATCTCAATACTTATGCTTGGTAAGCGTAAGAAGATTTGAAAGATTTCATGGCTTCGGTCAATGCTTTTTCGCTTTCGTCAGACATTGCGCCTGATGCATTAATCGCATCCAGAACCTCAGGATGTTGCGTACGTACGAAACTCAGGAATTCTGCTTCGAAAGCCAAGGCTTTGGATACCGGAACATCTGCGTAAGAACCGTTGTTGATCGCCCACAAAGTCAATGCCATTTCGGCAGTGTTCAATGTGCTGAATTGTTTTTGTTTCATCAATTCAGTAACCACTTCACCGTGTTGCAGCTGTTTGCGTGTTGCTTCGTCCAAATCGGAAGCAAATTGGGAGAACGCCGCCAATTCACGGTACTGCGCCAACGCCAAACGGATACCGCCACCCAGTTTTTTGATGACTTTGGTTTGTGCCGCACCACCTACGCGCGATACGGAAATACCGGCATTGATTGCAGGACGGATACCGGCGTTGAACAAGTCGGTTTCCAAGAAGATTTGGCCGTCTGTAATCGAAATTACGTTGGTTGGTACGAATGCTGATACGTCACCGGCTTGGGTTTCAATAATCGGCAACGCAGTCAGAGAACCGGTTTTGCCTTTTACTTCGCCATTGGTCAGTTTTTCAACTTCGTTTTCGCTGACGCGGGCTGCACGTTCCAACAGACGGGAGTGCAGGTAGAATACGTCGCCAGGATAGGCTTCACGACCAGGTGGACGGCGCAGCAGCAGGGAAATTTGACGGTATGCAACGGCTTGTTTAGACAAGTCATCGTATACGATCAATGCATCTTCACCGCGGTCACGGAAGAATTCACCCATGGTACAACCGGAGTAAGGAGCGATGTATTGCAGCGCAGCGGCTTCAGAAGCAGTCGCAGCAACCACGATAGTATGTTCCATCGCGCCATGCTCTTCCAATTTGCGTACTACGTTGGCAATAGAAGATGCTTTTTGACCGATAGCCACATAAATACAGATAACGCCTGTACCTTTTTGGTTAACGATGGCATCCAGTGCTACGGCTGTTTTACCGGTTTGACGGTCACCAATGATCAGCTCACGTTGACCGCGACCAACCGGAACCATAGAGTCAATGGCTTTCAGGCCGGTTTGCATGGGTTGGTCAACCGATTTACGCGCAATCACACCCGGTGCGATTTTTTCGATTGGAGCAGTCAAAGTTGTATTGATTGGACCTTTACCGTCGATAGGACGACCCAATGCATCAACTACGCGGCCAACCAATTCGCGACCGATCGGCACTTCCAAAATACGGCCGGTACAGGTAACTGTATCGCCTTCTTTAATGTGTTCGTACTCACCCAACACTACGGCACCGACGGAGTCGCGCTCCAAGTTCATGGCCAGACCGAAAGTGTTACCGGGGAATTCGAGCATCTCACCTTGCATCGCGTCTGACAAGCCATGAATGCGCACAATGCCGTCTGTAACAGAAACAACGGTACCACGGGTACGCACTTCTGCATTGACGGACAGATTTTCGATTTTGGCTTTAATCAAATCGCTAATTTCAGCAGGATTAAGCTGCATGAAAACTCTCCTAATTTGTCATAGTCGCATACAAAGCATTCAGTTTGCCTTGTACGGACAAATCCAAGACCTGATCACCCACTTCTACTTTGATGCCGCCGATTAATTCAGGGGCAACTTTAGTTACCACATCCAATTTGCTGTTGAAGCGTTTTGTCAGGATATCGGTAACATCGGCCAGCTGCTGAGAACTGAGCTCATACGCGCTGTAAATTACTGCCGATTTCGTATTGTTGTGTATCAAGGTCAAATCTTGATATTGGGCATAAATTTCCGGCAATACCAGCAAACGCTTTTGCTCGGCCAAAACGGTAATAAAATTTGCCAATTCGACATTTTTGATACCGACAAGACCTTTGAGCGTTTCTGCCTTTTCGGAAGCTCCCGTTTCCGGCTGCTCGATGAAAGCAATGACTTTCTCATCCTGAACAACCGCTGCGAGTTCTTTCAGTTCGCCCAACCAAGACTCGATTTGGTTTTTTTCCTGAGCCAGACTAAACAATGCTTTCGCATAAGGTCTGGCAATCGTTGCGAACTCTGCCATAAGATTACAGCTCCTGTTTTAAGGCACTGAGCAGATCTGCATGTTTGGAAGCATCGACTTCTTTACGCAGGATAGATTCCGCACCTTTAACAGCCAATGAAGCGACCTGTTCGCGCAACACTTCGCGTGCACGGTTAACTTCTTGCTCTACATCAGCTTTTGCTTGGGCTGCAATGCGTGCTGCTTCATGAGAAGCTTGCTCTTTGGCTTCTTCTACAATTTTCGCAGCACGTTTTTCGGCGTTGGCAACCATTTCGGTTACCTGATTACGCCCTTCGGCCATAAGTTCTGCAACTTTTTTCTCTGCCTGCTCAAAATCGCTCTTACCGCGCTCGGCGGCAGCCAAGCCCTCGGCGATTTTTGCGGCACGCTCATCCAATGCTTTGGCAATCGGAGGCCATACGAATTTCATCGTAAACCAAACCAAGCCAAAGAAAACTAGGATTTGCGCAAATAAGGTTGCATTAATATTCACGTTACTTAACCTTCGTATCTGGGTTAATCAAACAGACGGCAAGCCTGTATCTGAACGGATCGCTCCGTCTTGATTACGCACCACCAAACGGGTTAACGAAGGCGAACAACAGGGCAATAGCCACACCGATCAAGAAAGCCGCATCGATCAGACCAGCGATCAAGAACAGTTTGGTTTGCAGCGGACCGATCAGCTCAGGTTGGCGAGCAGAAGATTCCAAGTATTTAGAACCAACCATTGCAATACCGATAGAGGCACCCAATGCGCCCAAGGCAACGATCAAACCACATGCGATAGCAATCAAACCCATTTTTAAACTCCTTAAAATAGTAAAGGTTAAACTACAAAAAACAAACTACAAAAAAACTACTTGATTAGTGTGCATCATGCGCCTGTCCGATATATACGAACGCCAACGCCATGAAAATAAATGCCTGCAAGGTGATGACCAAAATGTGGAAAATCGCCCAAGCCAAACCGGCAATCAGGTGGAACACAAATAAAATCGGATCCAAAGTTTCGACACTGCCGGTTGACGCCCATGCACCGCCCAACAGGGCGATCAACAGGAACACCAGCTCACCGGCATACATATTACCAAACAACCGCATACCGTGGGATACGGTTTTGGACAAAAACTCTACCAAGTTCAGCAGGAAGTTGGCCGGAGCAAGCCATGGACCGAAAGGTGCGCAGAACAACTCGTGAATCCAACCGCCAAGGCCTTTGATTTTGACATTGTAGTAAATACAGATCAGCAATACGCCAATCGCCAGAGCCAAAGTCGTATTCAAGTCAGCTGTCGGCACAACGCGCAACAGGGCATGATGATTACCGGTAATGCCTTGCCATGCCATCGGCAGCAAATCAACCGGCAGCATATCCATGGCATTCATCAAGAGAATCCAGACAAACAAGGTCAGACCCAACGGGGCAACGGCTTTACGCGATTGTTCGTTATGGATAATGCTCTTACACATGTTATCCACGAATTCAAACAGAATTTCAACAGCCGCTTGGAAACGACCGGGAACACCGGCCGTCGCTTTTTTGGCACCGCGCCACAAAAGGAAGCTGCCGATTACGCCCAACAGAACGGCAAAAAAGATTGCATCAAGGTTAATGAACGAAAAATCAGCAATGTTTTTCAGTCCTTGACCCTGAGTAACATCCGACATACTGGTCAAGCTTTGCAAGTGGTGCTTGATGTAGTCGGCAGCGGTCATAGTTTCACCTGCCATAGTGTTTTACTCTCAACAATACTAAAAAAACCAAATGACTGACGCCAAGAAACGCCAATAAAAATGGGTAAAATACCAGTGATCGATGCCATATCGCAAAAACGACCAACATAGATACCAGCGACAGCACTACTTTTAAAACCTCTCCGCCGATAAACATCGAACTTTGCAGATCGGGATTTCGTCGGGAAAACTTTAAAAGTAAAACTGCAACTAGGGTAGGCAAAATGTACGAAAATCCTCCCGCCAAAGCAGAGAGGAAGCCGGGCAATCCGGAAAATAACGCACAAACAACTGAAATTATTAACAATACAATTACTTGCAATGGGACTATCCGATTCATTGTACTCCACACCCCAAAAACGCAAGGCAAATTAATATAATCAAGAAGTTTGTTAACGTCAAGCAATATGTTAATCTTTGTGAACCTTTCACAGATAAATGATTAACACATATAAAACAAATCTTTGCAGGAACGGAGTTTAACACAAATTACATGTTGCTACACAGATTTTACAGAAGATTTTGATTTGTATTGTAAGCATCTGTACGACCAGTCCTTTTATCAAAAACTCAGGCCGTCTGAAAATTTTTTTCAGACGGCCTGTTTATCAAACCGTTAAAACTCTTGATTAATGCCTAACTGTTTCAGCAGATATTCGAACGTTTCCGGCGTATCAAAATGCAGTACGATTTTGCCTTTTTTCTGATTACTGGTTTTGACTTCGGCATTGACACCCAATCTCTCGGTCAGGGCATCATTAATACGGCGGATATCCGGGCTGATGGTTTTGGCTGCTTCGGGCTTGGCTTTTTGATGTGCCAACTGGCTGCGGCGCTCTACCTCACGCACCGACCAACCGTTTTTGACTGCTTTTTGAGCCAACTCCAATTGGTCAACCACATGCAAGGTCAGCAATGCACGGGCATGACCCATTTCCAGACGACGTTGATAAAGCATTTCCTGAACCGGCTCAGGCAAACTCAACAGACGCAGGCTGTTGGAGATGGCACTACGGCTTTTGCCGACGGCTTTTGCGATGGTTTCGTGAGTCAGGCCGAATTCGTCGGCAAGGCGTTTCAAACCTTGCGCTTCTTCAATCGGATTGAGGTTTTCACGTTGCAGGTTTTCAATCAAACCCATGGCCAACGCGGTTTCGTCGCTGATGGTTTTGATGACGACGGGAATTTCAGTCAAACCGGCCAACTGGGAAGCGCGCCAACGGCGTTCGCCGGCAATCAATTCATATTGAGACAGACCACGTTCGCGTACGATAACCGGCTGGATAATGCCTTGCGCTTTAATGGAATCGGCCAACTCCTGCAAAGCTTCGTCATCAATTTGCACACGCGCCTGATAACGGCCGGGCTGAATATCGGCGATGGCAACCGTTGTCAGGCGGTCGCTACTGCTGCTGTCCACTGCATTGGAAATCAACGAATCCAAACCGCGTCCCAATCCACCTTTTGCTTTTGCCATATTGTTTTCCCTTTCAGACGGCCTCATTGTTGAAATGACGTATTCTATCGGATATTGCCGCTTTACGACAATTTGAATCACAATGATTTGACTATTGCCATTTATTTACGGAGCGAAACCGCAAACATGCCCCTTAAAGCGTTACTCAAGCGGATTTCTTCCGCATTTTCCAACATGGTGCGCGTGATGTGGGTTTCCTTGATTGTATCCGTACCTAAATATAGCTGCGGTTGCTTCAATACCGCTTGGCGCATTACTCCGTTCAAAATATCCAAATCCAAAGACGGCGTGAGCCATTGTCCTTGATATTTGACGAACACATTGCTTCTTCCGCCCTCTAACAAAAGGCCGTCTGAATTGAAAAACAGGCTGTCAAATGCGCCCTGCCCTTCTGCCGTTTTCCATGCTTGGTCAAAAATTTCACGGCGCGTGGTTTTGAAACGGCGTAGATAATCGCGTTGACTTAATGTGTGCTCACTCAAGATGACGTATTGTTGCCCATCCAATTCGGAAACAGCCGCATGGCTCAATGCAAGGCCGTTTGAAAACAAAGCAGCTTTGACTCTAAATAACCCACTTGGCAATGCATCTATATAGTGTTGGATTTGCTCTATTGCATTTTCAGGCCAAGCTAGATTGAGCGCTTGTACCGAGCTATTCAGACGGCCTAAATGCAAATCAAGCAAACGGCATTGTTTGTCTTCCACGCGCATGGTTTCAAAAATACCGAAATCAGGCCGCAATTCATTGAGAAAACGCGCCTTCCAACCGCACTCGCGATATTCGGCTTCAGGATCGCTATCAATCACAATCCCCGAACCCACACCATAAACACCTTGATAAAGGCCGTCTGAAACCGGTTTCAGGGATAAGGTACGAATCACAACATTAAATACGCCTTCAAACCCCAAACCCGTATCACACGGATGTAAAAAGCCGATGCTGCCTGTGTACAAACCGCGCGGTTCGGATTCAAGGGACTCAATAATCTGCATACTCATGCGTTTGGGCGCACCGGTAATACTGCCGCATGGGAAGGCTGCACGGAGAGTATCGGCAACCGAAACATCAGGCAGCACCTGCGCCTCGATGGCACTGGTCATCTGCCAAACACTGCCGAAACGGGAAACTTTAAACGGTTCAGGCACGCGTACTTTGCCCGTTTGCGCGATTTTGCCGAGGTCGTTTCGTAATAAATCGACAATCATCACATTTTCGGCGCGATTTTTCGGGTCATTTTGCAATTCAACGGCGCGGCGTTCATCTTGTCCGTCATGAAGAATCGGCGCAGTGCCTTTCATCGGCTCGGTTGTGATCAGTCCGTCCGAATCGATTTTGAGGAAAAGTTCGGGAGAAAAACACAAAGTCCACGCATCGTGCCCTGCCCCGTCGGGCAGACAAGACAACACGGCATACGGCACAGGCTGACGCAAACGGCGGTAAAGCTGAATCGGATTGCCGTAAGTTTGCAGGTGCAGGCGTGCGGTGTAATTGATTTGATAGGTATCGCCGCGGCGGATGGCTTCGTGGATTTGACGGATATGCTCGAGATAATCGGCTTCGGATACGGAGAATCGGGGAGTAGAGATACCTGCCTCAAGGCCGTCTGAATGATTGGCCAGCCAGCTTTCGGCATCGATTTCGGAATAATCGGCAAACCAGTGCAAACGCAAATTGCCACTGCGCGCGGATGAAATATCCATCAGTGGCAATCCGAATTCGTAGTCTGCAAACAACACTGCATGCAGGCCTTTTTTCCAACCTGCCTGCAAAACATCATCCAACGACGCCAGTTCGTTATGATGAAAAAGGCAGCTTTCCACATGATTTTGATAGAGTTTTGCACGACCGCTTAACGCATCGTCGAACAGGGCGAAATAAGGCATGATGTATGATACAAATAGGCTGATTATACGCTGGTTTTACAAAAATTATCAAACAAACCGGAAAAAATTGCTTATGTGTAATTTTATGTAGGCTAACACAGCATAAAGAGGTAAAATCAAGTCATACCACACCATATCATTTAAAACTTAATCGATAAGGAGACTTTATGGCAGACCACCAATTAGAACCGTTCGAGAATGTTGAACTGGGCGAGAAACAAGACCAGCTGCAAGTATTCGAAAAGGCTGTTTTGGAACACGAAGGACGCGGCACTGACGAAGATTCCAGCAGTGCACCGCTTCCTGCCAATTACCCGTACAAACAACGTATGCGCCGCTCTGTTTACGAAAAAGAAAAACAGAAGCTGCAAATCGAATTGTTGAAAGTACAAAGCTGGGTTAAAGATTCCGGTCAGCGTATCGTCAGCCTGTTTGAAGGCCGCGACGCAGCCGGTAAAGGCGGTACCATCAAACGCTTCATGGAACACCTGAATCCGCGTGGCGCGCGCGTGGTTGCTTTAGAGAAACCAACCACTACCGAACGCGGCCAATGGTATTTCCAACGCTACATCCAAAACCTGCCGACCGCAGGCGAAATGGTATTCTTCGACCGATCATGGTACAACCGTGCCGGCGTAGAACGCGTAATGGGCTTCTGCGAACCTAACGAATACCTGCTCTTCATGCGTCAAACCCCTGAATTGGAACGTATGCTTGTTGCCAGCGGCATCCATCTGTTCAAATTCTGGTTCTCCGTATCCCGTGAAGAACAACTCCGTCGCTTCATCTCCCGTCGTGACGACCCACTGAAACACTGGAAACTATCCCCTGTGGATATCCAGTCGCTCGACCGCTGGGACGACTACACCGAAGCCAAAAACGCCATGTTCTTCCACACCCACACCGGCGACGCGCCTTGGGTCATCATCCGTTCCGATGACAAAAAACGTGCACGTTTGAACTGTATCCGCTACTTCCTGCATCAGCTGGACTATCCGGGCAAAGACGTGAAAGCCATCGGCAAAGTGGACGAGAAAATCGTTTTGGTTCCTGATACACGTTACAAAGACAAAACTGTCGATCTCGGACACGATTAATTTGTAACATTACCAAAGGCCGTCTGAAATTTCATCTTTCAGACGGCCTTTTCTTAATCCTCGCGATTCCAGTACGTTTTTTGTGCGAATACCAATTTATTGTCAGTGAATTTCAAACTGTCCAAATTCAATGCCCAAACATCGCTTTTCATCACTCGAGCAGCAGGATGCGCTTTGTAATACAAAGACTGCGCCGCTTTCAAATCCGCTTCATCCTCAATCAAAGCGGCAGTCGCCGCAAACTGAATGCCGCTGATTTTTGCGATGCTGTCAGGTTGTCCGGCAATGGTACCGGCTACTTTGGCAGAACGACTCATCATTCCGCCATGCTTCGTTTTCAAAGAAGTCAGCACAATCAATCGGGCATTCGCCTCATCAAACACATAAAAACAGCAAGCTGCCCAAACTTCGCCCTCTTCCGCAGCAGCAATACTGACGACATGATGATTGCTCAAAAACTTCACTATATTGGCAGGAATCGTTTGCATGGCTTTTATCTTCCTTCTCAGTCGTAACTTATGCTCAGGCCGTCTGAAACATCAACCTTGCCAGCGCGGCACATCGTTTTGAATGATGCCGAACAAGTCCAAAGCATGAGAGACGCTGTGTGTAATCATATCTTCGATGGATTCGGGCTTCTGATATAAAGCCGGAACGGGAGGAAACACGATACCGCCCATCTCTGTCACGCGGCGCATATTTTCAATGTGCGCCAAGTTTAACGGTGCTTCACGCACCATCAATACCAACTTGCGCCGCTCTTTCAACGTTACATCCGCCGCACGGCTGAGCAAATTATCGGCAAATCCATGGGCAACCGAAGCCAAGGTTTTCATTGAACACGGCGCAATTAACATTCCATCCGTCAAAAACGATCCGCTGGCAATACTTGCCCCGACATTACGGACAGAATGTACGACATCCGCCAAAGCATAAACGTCTTCTTTGGTGTAATCCGTTTCCAAAGCGCGGGTCATCTCCGCCCCTTGCGAAACCACCAAATGTGTTTCTACCTGATGCTCACGCAAAAGCTGCAAAGCCTTCACGCCATACTGAAAACCGCTGGCACCGCTGATGCCGACAACCAAACGCTTCATTGTATTTCCCTGTCTCGGCCTAAAAATAAATGAAAGGCAGATTCTCAAGACGAAAAAATAACCGCTAAAAAGCGGTTAGATTTTCTAATGTGGTGCCGACAGCGAGATTTGAACTCGCACAGCCTACGGCCACTACCCCCTCAAGATAGCGTGTCTACCAATTCCACCATGTCGGCATAAATTAAATTGTCTTACTGCTGCTGAGGATTCGGAGCAACAGGAGTTGTATTGTTTTGTGCAGGCGTTGCAGGCTTAGGAGCTTGCTGGGTCTGCTTCACATCGCTGAAGTCTAAACCGTGCTTACTGGAATGGGTGTGAATATACACCATTGCCATGCAGGTCGCAAAGAAAAATGTTGCAGCAATAGCAGTCGAGCGGCTGAGGAAGTTGGCATTACCAGCAGAACCGAATACGCCTTGCGCGCTACCACTGCCGGAACCGAATGTTGCGCCGGCATCCGCGCCTTTACCGTGTTGCAGCAATACTAACACGATTACAAATAGAGCGGAAATAATATTAATAATCCAGATAAGGGTTTTAAAGGCTTCCATATGTTTTCTACGAGGCTTGTGCTGCGTTGATGATGGCGGTAAAGGAGTCATATGATAATGACGCGCCACCAACCAATGCGCCGTCTACATGAGGTACTGCGAAGATGTCGGCTGCGTTATCCGCTTTCACACTTCCGCCGTAAAGAACGCGGATTTTAACATCGCTTCCGCACAAAGACAAGATTTCTTTGTAGATAAATGCGTGCATGTCGGCGATTTGTTCGACAGTGGCGACTTTGCCTGTACCGATCGCCCAAACCGGCTCGTAGGCAACGGCGATGTTTTTGGTGTTCAAACCTTGCAGGATGGAAAGCTGGTGAGCAATGACTTCGTGTTCTTTACCGGCTTCGCGTTCTTCCAAGCTTTCGCCGACGCACAACAATGGGATCAGGCCGACGTTGAGGACGTTTTCCATTTTGCGGCGTTGGATTTCGTTTTTCTCGCCGAAATAAAGGCTGCGCTCGGAGTGGCCGATGAGGACGATGTCTGTACCGATGTCGGCAAGCATTTCGGCGGACACTTCGCCGGTGTACGCGCCATTATTGGGAAAACGGCTCACGTCTTGCGCACAGGTCAAGATGCGATTGTTCAAAACAATCTGCATGGCGTTGTGCAGTTGCAACAGATAAACGGTCGGAGCGGCCAGGCCGATTAACACGCGTTCTGCGGTTGGCATGACACGGAAGCGGTGCATAAGCGCATTGTTGTTTTGGAGTCGGCCGTTCATTTTCCAGTTGCCGATAACCCATTTTTGGTCCCACATTCCGATTTGGTGATACATCTTTATTGCTCCGTGTGTTGGTTGTTGCTTGTTGTAGCGTCGTGTAATGTGAAAGTTTAGTGGATATATGTGCGCTTGGCAATTATTAACGGGCCTCCGGGGCCGTCTGAAAGATGGCACACTCTCCGACAAGGATTTATAATGTATGCTTCGATAAAATTAAGAATTGAACGGAGCACAAATATGGACTTTGAAAAAGCGCGTTTCAATATGGTTGAACAGCAGATTCGTCCGTGGGATGTCTTGGACTTCGACATTTTGGATGCTTTGGAGGAGATCGAGCGCGAACATTTTGTCGGCGAGGCTTTTCAAGGTTTGGCCTATGCGGATATGGAGCTGCCGCTGGCCAATGGTCATAAGATGTTGGAACCCAAAGTCGTTGCCCGCCTGGCTCAAGGTTTGAAACTGAAAAAAGACGAAACCGTCTTAGAAATCGGTACAGGCTCAGGCTATGCAACTGCCCTGCTGTCCAAACTGGCCAGCAAAGTCGTAACCGATGACATCGATGCCGAACAGCAGCAACGCGCCAAAAAAGTTTTGGACGAATTGGGCTTTACCAACGTCGATTATGTGCAAAACAACGGCCTGACCGAAGCATCGCAAGGCGCTCCTTTTGATGCGATTTATGTAGGCGGCGCAGTAGACAGCGTGCCTGAAATCTTAAAAGAGCAACTGAAAGACGGCGGCCGTATGGTGGTCATCGTCGGCCGCAAACCGGTACAACGCGCGCTTTTGCTGACGCGCAACGGCAATGAGTTTTCCGAAAAGGTATTGTTCGACACCGTCGTGGCACACTTGGAAGACAAATCGACCAATCCGTTCGGCAATTTCGATTTTTAAATAATAGGCCGTTTGAAAGTTCAGACGGCCTCATACTTTTATACCCGACCCTATGACCGACATTATCCAACTCTCGCCCACCGAATTGAAACAATGGCAGGACGAAGGCCGCGCATTTCATCTGCTCGACGTCCGCACCGATGAAGAACGCGCCATCTGCACCCTACCCGCCGCCATTCATATCCCGATGAACCTCATCCCCCTGCGCCAAAACGAGCTGCCTGACGACGATTTGCCCATCGTCATTTACTGCCACCACGGCATCCGCAGTCTGCACACGGCAATGTATTTGGAAGACGCCGGGTTTGAAAACCTCTACAACCTGCAAGGCGGTATTGATGCTTGGGCAATGCAGGTGGACAGCAAAATGATGCGGTATTGAATCGGCTTTATCAATGAAAGGCCGTCTGAAACTGGATTTCAGACGGCCTTTTCAATTATTTCACAAACCGTGCATCTGCCATAAACGGCCGTGTAGCGGCTGGTTTGGCGGAATAGAAGCGGGAGAACGTGCTGTCGATTTTAGTCTGTATCGGCTTACCGTCCAATGTTGCCGATGCTTCCAATTTCACACCACCGCCACTGGTTTCGCCCAATTTCATATTTGGCAACGTCAGTTTGGCAATATTGAGTTTCGCATTTTCCACTTTGGTATCGGGAGACATCAGCTGTTTGCCGACCGGACGGATTTTTTCACCCTCATCATGAGGCGCAGCACCACCGTTATCGTCAACCACGCCGATATTAATCAATCTGGCAGACGCCAAATCCATCTTGCCGTTTTTGACCGGAATACCGACAAACAGTTTTACGCCGCGATGAATGAACGTATTGTCCCGCCACTGAGTTTGGCCCTCTTTCGGCGGTTTGGTTTCTGCCGCCACCGAATAAGTGCGGCCCATAATCATCAATTTATAACCTGGAATTTTTTTCGAACCGAATCCATCAGTGATATCTTCGACCAGTTGCGGCGCAGTCAGGGTTTCGTTTGCCAAAATACGGGCTGAAGTTTCTGCCAAATGGGCAGGCTTGCCGTCTATGGTCAATGCCTGTTCATGGCCGAAATCAGATGCAAATGCAGGCACGGCGGCCAGCGCGGCGGCCAATGCCAGAATACGGATGGTTTTCATTGCAGACTCCTGATAAAAATGTAATTGGGTTGATTACCCGATAAAATCCGGGCAATATTGATAGGAATCGGTATTTTCATACAAATGATACAGATTATCAAGAATATTTGGCCTTTAAAATAAAAAAGGCCGTCTGAAAACCAAGTTTCAGACGGCCTTTCAAATTTGCTTAAAACCTTCTATCAGTCTTTGAAGCGTTTGAATACCAATGTGCCGTTGGTACCGCCAAAGCCAAAGGAATTGGAGATGGCAACGTCGATTTTCGCGTCACGCGCTTCGTTGGCACAGTAGTCCAAATCGCAACCGGCTTCAACGTCTTGTTCAAAGATGTTGATGGTTGGTGGAGATTTTTGCTCATGTACTGCCAATACACTGTACAACGCTTCCACACCGCCGGCCGCGCCGAGCAAGTGGCCGGTCATGGATTTGGTAGAGTTAACGATGACTTTGCGCGCATGATCGCCTAAAGCGCGTTTGATGGCTTTGGTTTCGTTGGCATCGCCCAAAGGAGTCGATGTACCGTGTGCGTTGACGTAATCAACGTCTTCAGGATTCAGGCCGGCATCTTTCAGCGCACGAGTAACCGCCAATGCAGGGCCTTCTTCGTTAGGCGCGGTAATGTGGTAAGCATCGGAGCTCATACCGAAGCCGACGATTTCGGCGTAAATTTTCGCACCGCGTTTTTTCGCGTGTTCCAATTCTTCCAACACCAGCACGCCAGCGCCTTCGCCGATAACGAAACCGTCACGGCCTTTGTCCCACGGACGGGAAGCGGTAGCAGGGTCGTCGTTGCGAGTGGAAAGTGCCTTCATGGCGGCAAAACCGCCAACGCCCAAAGTGCTGATCGCACCTTCTGCGCCACCGGCAATCATAACGTCTGCGTCGCCGTATTTAATCAGTCGTGCAGAGTCGCCGATAGAATGCGCGCCGGTCGTACAGGCAGAAACCATACCGTAGCTCGGGCCGCGGTAGCCTTTAAGGATGGTCACGTGGCCGGAAATCAGGTTAATCAGCGAACCGGGAATAAAGAAAGGATTGATTTTGCGCGCGCCGCCTTCGATAACGGCTTTGCCGGTCGCTTCGATGCTGGGCAGGCCGCCGATACCGGAGCCGATGTTGACACCGACGCGGTCTTTGTCGAGGGTTTCCAAATCGTCCAAGCCTGAATCATTGATGGCTTGCAGGGCCGCGGCGATACCGTAGTGGATGAACACGTCCATGCGGCGCGCTTCTTTTGCGCTGATGTATTGGCCGATGTCGAAATCGCGCACTTCGCCGGCGATTTGGCTGTTGATGTCGGATGCGTCAAAGCGGGTAATCCGTCCGATGCCGCTTTTGCCTGCGAGCAGATTGCTCCATGCGGTGGCGACGTCGTTGCCGACCGGTGATACTTGGCCAAGACCTGTGATGACTACTCTTCTCTGACTCATGATAATCTCGCTGTTGGTTGTCGGGATTTTCGCGGCAGCCTTGCTCTTTCTCTTTGTGAAACGGGCAAAACTCATGCCGTCTGAAATTTCAGGGGTTTAATAATAAGGTAAAAGCCTCTATTGCGATGGCGCAGCAGAGGCTGGATGTTTGGTGCGACCGATTAGCCTTGGTGGGCGTTGATGTAGTCGATAGCCAATTGTACGGTAGTGATTTTTTCAGCGTCTTCGTCAGGGATTTCGCAGCCGAAAGCTTCTTCCAAAGCCATCACCAGTTCTACGGTGTCCAGAGAGTCAGCACCCAAATCGTCTTGGAAAGAAGATTCGTTTTTCACTTCGGCTTCGTTTACGCCCAGTTGTTCAGCAACAATTTTTTTAACTTGTTGTTCGATGTTTGACATGTCAGTCGTTCCTTTTCGCCTTGCGGCAGGTTGTTTAAGGGAAATAATTCGTCGGTATTGTACCGAATTCGGATAGAGTTTTCCATCTAATCCTGCATTTTAGCACAGATTATTCAGTAAAAACCTGTTGTTGTGCATATTAGCATAGCCTGATTTTAACCTACAAGCGGGAATTTGTTTTGTTACGTATTAACATTAACATTATTAAAAAAAGGGGCTGTACTAGATTAGCAGATATGTTACCCTCGAAATATGAAGATAACACACTGCAAATTAAAGAAAAAAGTACAGAAAGAACTGCTTCGTTTTTTTGTACTCGAAGTTACCGCCCATTCCGCTGCCGATATTTTGGGCATTCAGCCCAACTCCGCTATTCTGTTCTACTGCAAAATTCGTATGGTTATCCGCCATTATCTGGCCTTGGTTGCCGATGAGGTTTTTGAGGGCCCTGTCGAGTTGGACGAAAGCTATTTCGGCGGACGGCGTAAAGGCAGGCGTGGTCGCGGTGTGGCAGGAAAAGTGGTTGTCGTCGGCATTCTGAAACGCAACGGACGGGTCTATATCGTTGTGGTGGATAATGCCAAGTCTGAAACGTTACTCCCTGTCATTAAAAAGAAAATCATGCCGGACAGTATTGTTTATACCGATAGTCCGAGCAGCTACGACCAGTTGGACGTGAGCGGTTTCATCCATTACCGCATCAACCATTCCAAGGAATTTGCCGACCGTCAGAACCACATTAAAGGCATTGAGAATTTTTGGAATCAGGTAAAACGTGTCTTGCGAAAATACAACGGAATCGATCGCAAATCTTTCCCGCTGTTCTTGAAAGAATGTGAATTTCGATTTAACTTCGGCACACCGTCCCGGCAGCTAAAAATCCTACAAAAATGGTGTGAAATTTAGGGCTAATCTACTAGTACAGCCCCTTAAAAAATTTTGATGGCGGTTGCTGCTGAAAAAGTAGGAATTGGATTTGAGAGAAGGTTTTTGCATATGCTGGTTTCGTGAAGGCCTACGCAGGATCAGCGTTGTCAGCGTTTTCATGTGTATGCTAACCTTCTGCAAGGTATCTGCTTAATCATATTTGAAATCGGTATAAAGCATAATTATCAGTATCCGAAATTCCAGTTAATTAAATATTCAGAGACAATCGTTAAGATTGATTTAAGGATGAAAATGCAAGACCAAGAAAACATTAAAAACCAAGAAGAACAAGAAAATCAGCCAAAAGAAGACAATGGTGCCATGACCAAGTTGCAAGATGTGTTCAATCTTGCGCATGACCAGGCCCATCCCGATAAAATTGATGCCGTCATCCGCGCCAATACTCGGGTGTCCGGAACCAATATGTGGGTATTGATGTTTGCCATTGCCGTGGCGAGTATCGGTCTGAATGTAAACAGCACGGCGGTAGTGATCGGCGCGATGTTGATTTCGCCGTTGATGGGGCCGATTGTAGGTATGGGTTACGGTTTGGCGGTAGGGGATACTGCGCTGATCCGTCAAGCCGTGCGCAATATTATTATATTCGTCGTCATCAGCTTGATTACCGCTACGTTGTATTTCCTGTTAACCCCGCTTAAAGAGGCGCAAAGCGAGCTTTTGGCGCGTACTCAGCCGACCCTTTGGGATGTGTTGATTGCCTTCTTCGGCGGTAGTGCGGGTATTGTGGCGCTGACTCGAAAAGAAGGAGGCAATGCCATACCGGGTGTGGCGATTGCTACCGCATTGATGCCACCCCTGTGTACTGCGGGCTACGGACTGGCACATGGCAACTGGCACTACTTTCTCGGTGCTTCATATCTTTTTGCCATCAACTGCGTGTTCATCGCTTTTTCGACCTTGTTGTTTTCCAAGCTGCTCAAGCTGCCGCGCAGGGGGTTGGTAACGGAATCCAAACGCCGGTTGCAAAGCATCATTATTACTGCCGTCGTGTTGTCTGTGATGATTCCGAGCGGCTATATGGCATCAGGACTGGTGCGTCAGGAGATCTTCAACACCAGAGCCAATGCCGCCATTGCCACTGCGCAGCAACAGGAAGGTTTTTTCGTGCTGCGTAAGATGTTGAACCACAGAGAAAATAAAGTCGGTCTGATTGTCAATGGAACGGGCAATGCCGAGAAAATTTCCGCCTTGCTGGTGAAAAGCCTTAACGCGTCGGGGGTGAAAGAGCCGAAGGTCAACGTGGTCTATGCGGGAGGGAACGATGCCAAAATCGAAGAATTGCTGGCAAGCCGAAACAACCCGGTTCAGCAGAAAAATGAGCTGAAAGAGCAGCAGGCCTATATCGATACCATACTGGCAGGCAAAGCCTCCGATATCGACGATGCAGCGGTACTCAAGGAATTAAAAGCCCAATATCCGGAAGCGGAAAAAATCGTTGTCGGACGCGGCTTGGCTTGGGATAAAGCGCAAACAACGCCTGTTTCCGAACAGTCTGAAAGCCAAAAAAACGCAGAACCGAAGACAGATACATATGACGATATCGTCGTTGTCTCTCTCGAATTGGAGCAGCCACTACCTGCCAAAGATCACGAGCGGATACAGGCGTGGTTAAGCCAGCGTTATGAGGGTAAGGTAGTGCGCATATTGCAAACGCACAAGTCTCAGACAGATAAACCGTCTAACGAATAATCGCCTTCAGGCTTTATCCATTTCCGAGAAATCATTGATTGTTCCTAGTACACCAAATCCGCCTCAAACACGCCTCTCAAGGCGTTGGAGAGGCGGATTTTTTTCTGCGCGTTCGAGCATGTCGCGGGTGATGTGCGTTTCGATGATGGTGTCCGCACCCAAGTAGGTTTGCAGCTGCTGCAACACGGCTTGGCGCATGATGCCGTTGAGGATATCCAAATCCAGAGACGGGGTGAAACGGGTGTTTTTGTGCATGTTCATGTTTCAGTATTCTCCTGGAAATACTGTAAACAACGCTACTAGTTTCTACAGCATCGAGTTGATAACGGTTCGCCCACACCGGCAAGGTTTTCTGCGCCGAGGACGAGTTTGAGTTTCTCAAAGTCGATTTGGTCTTCGCAAAAGACTTCGGGAAAGATTTGTTTGAATTTTAATATATTGTTTTGTTTGAAATTATTTTCTAAATCGTGTATAATCCTTCAGTTCGGTTGCCATAATTGCGTCTTCCATCAATGATTACTTACAAAGTGTCCATTTTATCGGGATATGTTGAAAGTTAAAAGAAAAGAAGGCCGTCTGAAAAACGAATATTAAAGTTTTTCAGACGGCCTTCTTTTCACTTGCCAAAACAAGAGTATTTTGTTTCTCAACTTTACGAAACAGTCAGTCCTGCTGCTTGCTTCTACCCCAAAAACTCTTTCAAAAACAGCAAGACGCAGGCGAGTTCATCGGCGGATTCGCGTTGCGTGCCGTTGCCGGTATGACCGCCACCGTCAGGAGAGTAGAGCCAAGATTGCGGCGAGGTTTCGCGCAGTTTGGCGTAGAACTTGAGCGCGTGGGCGGGATGGACGCGATCGTCGCTGAGGCTGGTGGTAATGAGCGCAGGCGGATAATCGATGCCGTCTGAAAGATTGTGATACGGCGACAATTCGCCCAGCCAGCGTTTGCAGACTTCGTATTTCTGCGGATTGCCGTATTCGTCCGTCCAGCTTGAACCGGCGGACAGCAGCGGATAACGGATCATGTCGGTCAGCGGCACTTCGCACACCAGCGCGCCGATACTTTGCGGCTCGCGCACGAAGGCGGCAGCGGTAATCAGGCCACCGTTGCTGCCGCCCTGCAAACCGATGTGTTTGGGCGAACTCATGCCGCGTTCGGACAAATCGCGCACGACTGCTAATAAATCATCAACGCTTTTGTGTTTGCTGATTCCCTGCGCCGCCTGATGCCAGCGTGGGCCGAATTCGCCGCCGCCGCGAATGTTCGCCAATACAAAGGCATTGCCCTCTTCCAGCCAATATTTGCCGACACTGCCCAGATAATGCGGCAATTCGGGAATGCCGAAACCGCCGTAGGCATAGACCAAAGTCGGCGTGTCAGGCGTAGAGTTTTTACCGACGTGGAAATAAGGAATGCGCTCGCCGTCAGCTGAAGTCGTCCAAAACTGCTGCACGTTGATACCGTCTGAATCGAACTGCTGCGGCTGACGGCGCATGACGGTCAGTTCCATCACGTTCAAATCCAGCGCAAACAGCGTCAGCGGCGTGGTGAAATCGCTGGCGGCAAGGTAAACCACGTCGCCGCCCCAAGGCTGGTCGGTCATTTCCAACGCACCCGAAGGCAGGCGCGGCAGTTCGACTTCCTGCCATTTGCCATCGCTAAAGCGCCATGCTTTCAGACGGCCTTGTACGTTTTCCAGCAGGCTCGCCACCACAAAACGCTTGGTCGTTTCCACGCTTTCCAATGCCTGCCTTTCATCGGGTGCAAACAAAAGCTGCGCCGCACCCAATTCGCCGCGATTTAATTTTACTGCCACCAATGCGCCGCTCGGATAGCTTTGGTTCGCGCGGTTCCAGTCTTTGCGCAACGTCAGTAAAAGATGTCCGGCCAGATAGCCGACCACGTCGCAATCATTGGGCAGGTTTAACGGTTTCGCCTCGCCTTCGGCCGACACCTGCAAATAGGTTTTGGTGTAAAAACCGTCCGACGCTTCAATCAAATCAATCGGCGAACCCTGCGGATCGAGATAGCGCCAAGCGTTCACCATCATGCCGTCTTCAGCAATTTGATACACCGGCAGGCTTTCCTCGAAACTTTTGCCGCGCTCCACCAGCCACACTTCGCGCGGATAGCCCGATTCGGTCAACTGGCGTTCGTCCCAAGCCGGACATACCCACACGCTGTTTTCATCGCGCCACGACACATGGTTTTTGCCTGCCGGAAAGTGAAAACCGCCTTCTACCAATTCCCCTGCTTCCAAATCCACTTCCAGCGTGTACGCCGTATCGCCGCCCGATTTGCTCAGTGTTAACAACGCGCGGTTGGGCTTTTCCACCAAGTGCGACACGCCGCCCAAATACACATCGTCGCCGAGCAATTCGTCGAAATCCGCCACTGAAAACAGGATTTTCCACTCAGGATAGCCGGAACGGTAAGTCGCCGCTGTACACACGCGGTACACACCCTTCGGATATTCTGCGTCCTGATGGAAATGGTACATCCGCGCGCGGTGTTCCTGACAAAACGGAATCTGCCGCGTGTCCTGTAGCTGCGCCAAAATGCCGTCAGACAATTCGCGCGCCTTGTCGTTTTCTAAAAAACGGGCGCGCGTTTCAGCATGAGCCGCGGCGGCGAAATTTTGTGTTTCGGGAGATTCGAGGTTTTCAAAATGGAGATAGGAATCGGGGTAAGATTTCATAGGAAAAGGCCGTCTGAAAGATTGGGAAACGGAATTATAACGGCAAAATCAAAAAAGGCCGTCTGAAACCTGCATTTCAGACGGCCTGAGACATTATTTGACTCAACGTCCGTATATTTTCCACAAACCTTCCTGCAAACCAAACGCAGGCTCGCCGTCTTGCGGCTGGGTGCGGACGTAGCTGCCGTCAGGTTGCATCAGCCAAGCCTGGGTATTGTCTTCCAAGGCCATTTCCAAACCTTCGCGGATCACGCGTTCTTTGAGTTCGGGCGTGGTAATCGGCGTGGCGACTTCAATGCGGCGGAAGAAGTTGCGACCCATCCAGTCGGCACTGGAGATAAAGGTATCGTCTGCACCGTTGTTATGGAAGCAATACACGCGCGAGTGTTCGAGTTGGCGGCCGATAATGGAACGGACGCGGATGTTTTCGGACAAGCCTTTTACACCCGGGCGCAAAGTACACATACCGCGCACAATCAGGTCGATTTGCACGCCTGCCGCGCTGGCTTGATACAGCGCATCAATCACGCTCGGCTCGATGAGGGAGTTCATCTTGGCGGTAATCCGCGCCGGTTTGCCTGCTTTGGCGTGTTCTGTTTCCTGCTTGATGCGGTCGATGACCATTTTGTGCAGGGTAAACGGGCTTTGATAGAGCTTGTTCAGACGGCCAGGCTTGCCCAAACCTGTGATTTCCATAAACAAAGTGTTCACATCGGCAGTGATTTGGTCGTCGGCGGTGATGATGCCGAAGTCGGTGTAGATGCGCGATGTGCCTTGGTGGTAGTTGCCGGTACCTAGGTGTGCATAACGCTTGAGCACACGGTCTTCGCGGCGGATAACCAAAGCCATTTTGGCGTGAACTTTGTAGCCGAATACGCCGTACACGACGTGCGCGCCCGCCTCTTCCAGCTGTTTCGCCCAGTTGACGTTGTTGGCTTCGTCAAAACGCGCCATCAGTTCGACCACGACGGTAACTTGCTTGCCCGCCAGTGCGGCCTTCATCAATGCGCGCACAAGCTCGGAATTGCTGCCGGTACGGTAGATAGTCATTTTGACGGCCAACACATCCGGATCGGCGGCGGCTTCGCGTATCATTTGGACAACCGGATCGAAAGACTGATACGGGTGGTGCAGTAAAATCGGCGACTGTTTGACCAGCTTGAACACGGAGCCGTTTTTGCGCAAGGCTTTCAGACGGCCTGCGTTGCGCGGCGGAAACTTCAAATCCGGCCTGTCCACCAAATCGGGGACGGCATTGAGGCGCACCAAATTGACCGGCCCTTTGACCTGATACAGCTCGGCAGAAGTCAGCTTGAACTGGGCAAGCAGGAAGTCGTGAATATGCGCCGGACAAGTATCCGCCACTTCCAAGCGCACGCCGTCGCCGTATTCGCGGTCGTGCAACTCGTTTTGAATCGCGGCACGCAGGTTTTTCAAATCTTCTTCATCAACCGTCAAATCACTGTCGCGCGTGAGACGGAACTGATGGCAGTCTTTAACTTTCATGCCGGGAAAGAGTTTGCCGACATGGGCGTGCAAAATCGAAGACAAGAACACAAAGCCTGCATCACCGCCGCAAATTTCAGACGGCATGGGGACGACGCGCGGCAAAATGCGCGGAGCCTGCACAATCGCCATTCCGGACGGACGGCCGAACGCATCCGTACCTTCGAGTTCGACGGCGAAATTAAGCGATTTGTTTAACGGGCGTGGGAACGGGTGTGACGGATCAAGGCCGATGGGCGTGAGAATGGGCAACAGCTCGTTGTCGAAATAGTTTTCGATCCATTTTTTCTGCACGGCCGTCCATTTGTGGCGGCGATAGAAATGAATGCCGGCGCGGCCAAGTGCAGGCTGCAATACTTTGTTAAACAGATCGTACTGCTCGCGGATCAAGGCCTGCGCCTCTTTCGCCACCGCTTCGATGGTTTCGGCCGCGGTTTTGCCGTTGTCGAGCGGCTGATGCGGACGCAGTTTGTTTTCGCGTTTCAACCACGCCATGCGCACTTCAAAAAATTCGTCCAAATTGGAAGACACGATGCACAAAAAACGCAAACGTTCCAATAAAGGAACTTTCGTATCCTGCGCCTGAGCCAGTACACGACGGTTAAACGCCAACAGGCTGAGTTCTCGGCAAAGAATGCGGTTTTGCTCGGGCATGGTTCACTCCTGAAACATCGGTCATTAACACCATCAAGTATAACGTTTTGCCGCTGTTCCGTCAGGTTTCAGACGGCCTTGACAGAAAACCTTATCCCTATTTGAGGCAAGACAAAGGGTTATCCGTTTTTTTCTATGCCGAAACAGCGGTTTTTGCTATAATGCGCAGTTTAATGCAACCGCAATACCACTGCTAAAGGATAAGAAAATGGGCTTTTTGCAAGGCAAAAAAATTCTGATTACCGGCATGATCTCCGAGCGTTCCATCGCTTACGGCATCGCCAAAGCCTGCCGCGAACAAGGCGCGGAATTGGCATTCACCTACGTTGTCGACAAACTGGAAGAGCGCGTCCGTAAAATGGCGGCCGAACTCGGCTCCGAACTCGTGTTCCGCTGCGACGTTGCCAGCGACGACGAAATCAACCAAGTCTTCGTTGACTTGGGCAAACACTGGGACGGCTTGGACGGCCTCGTTCACTCCATCGGCTTCGCCCCTAAAGAAGCTTTGAGCGGTGACTTCCTCGACAGCATCAGCCGCGAAGCATTCAACACCGCTCACGAAATCTCCGCATACAGCCTGCCTGCGCTGGCAAAAGCCGCCCGTCCGATGATGCAGGGCCGCAACGCCGCAATCGTTGCACTGAGCTACTTGGGCGCCGTTCGTGCCATTCCTAACTACAACGTTATGGGCATGGCCAAAGCCAGCCTCGAAGCCGGCATCCGCTTCACTGCCGCCTGCCTGGGCAAAGAAGGCATCCGCTGCAACGGCATCTCCGCAGGCCCAATCAAAACCCTGGCCGCTTCCGGCATCGCCGATTTAAGCAAACTCTTGGGCCACGTCGCTTCCCACAACCCACTGGGCCGCAACGTTACCACTGAAGAAGTCGGCAACACAGCCGCCTTCCTGCTGTCCGACCTCGCTTCCGGCATCACCGGTGAGATTACCTACGTTGACGGCGGTTACAGCATCAACGCGCTGAACGACGAAGAGAACTAAACAGTTTTCACGCCAAACGCACTTTCATCATGAAAGTGCGTTTTTTATGACTATTACATTATGGCTTGAATAACTGCATAACCAAAAAGGCCGTCTGAAATTCAAATACACGCATGAAACATGATTGTCGTATGCTTTGGCACATTATGTTAATAACATTACAACATTATCATTTTATATCATTTAAAAGGCAAGATAGAGCATTGATTCTAAAGATAACATTCATGTTATCTGATACTTAACCACTGATAAAAAGTGGTGCAAAAAAGTAACAGAAAAAATTCAGACGGCCTATTTTTCATACAGAAGGCATAGAAGCAGGACATTTTTGGCATAAAATACAAAATTTAACATTAATGAATTTTTCTTAACTGATAAAGCGTTAATATGCCTGCCGATTTATTGAATCACATCTGATTTTGACTCAAACACATACAGGAGATTAATTATGTCAATCGCTTCAGAATTTAAAGAATTTATTATGCGTGGCAACGTGATCGACCTCGCAGTCGGTATGGTTGTCGGTACAGCATTCAGCGGCATCGTCAAATCATTGGTTGACGATGTAATCATGCCTCCTATCGGTCTGTTGATCGGCGGCGTTGATTTCTCCAATCTGTTCATCACGCTGAAAGACGGCGCACAAGCCGCTCCTGAAGCCGGTTACGCTAACCTGGCGGCTGCTCAAGCAGCCGGTGCCGTTACCCTGAACATCGGTCTGTTCATCAACACTGTAATCAGCTTCCTGATCATCGCCGCTGCCATCTTCTGCGTGGTTAAAGCCATCAACTCTGTGAAAAAAGCCGAAGCTCCTGCTGAAGAAGCACCAGCAGAGCCTAGCGAAGAAGTTCTGTTGTTGCGCGAAATCCGTGACTCTCTGAACAAAAACTAATCACAATACCTAAACATACACACACAAACCAAGGCCGTCTGAAACCATTTCAGACGGCTTTTCTCATACCAATTTTCATTAAGCCCTTCCTATTGAAAAAACCATGCCTTCCCTTTCTCAGCAATCTATCCTGCTTTTTCAACCATGAAGCAATGCTCATGGTAAACACAAAGAAAATAAGAGCAGCATAACTCCTTGCCAATAAAAAAGCCCGATGCGTTCAACATCGGGCTTTTAACTGGAAAACCAATCTTAATCTTTGCGTGTTTCCACCAAAATCATTTCGACTGCTACGTCTTCCACTTCTACTTTAGGCACATCCGAACGGCGTGTTTTGGCAACCGGTTCAGGTTGTGGCTGCGCAGCAAAAGCGGCAACGGCTTGCGGATCGGTTTCAACGAAGATCAAATCGCCCAAGCTCTCAGGTACAACGATTGCGACAGGCGCTGCTTCAGCGACGGTTTCAGTTTGTGTGGCAACAGTTTCGGCTGGTGCTTCAACCGGTGCAACAGTAGCCGTTGCATTCGGAGACAATACCGCAGAAATGGCTTCTTTGACGTTGCTGACTGCAGAAGCAAGCAGGGCTTGTTCGGCATCAGCGCCTTCAGTTTGCGCTACGGCAGGCTCGTCTTCGCTTTCAATCGCAAATACGAATGGCTCTGCGTTGGTCACTTCAGGCTCGGATACCACAATCACCAGCGGCTCGGCTTGGTCGCTTTCAGAAGACAATGTCGCATTTGCAGCTTCAACCTTTTCGTTCAAACCTAAAACATGCGCTACGGCAAAGAGGACTTTGTCGGCGGTATCGGTAATGTTCAGGTATTGCTCGATTTTTGCCGAAGACGGAATATTGCGTTTTTTGCTGTTAGAACGGCGGTCGTTGCGGTTGTTGCGCTGACGGTTGTTGCGGTCACGTCCTTGACGGCCATTGTTTTTCACACCCTCTTCGCTGCGGACGTTGTTGTCCTCTTCGACTTGCGCCTGTTCGCCATCGGCTTGAACGTTCACGTCCTCAACACGGTTTTCCGCAGATTGATTACGGTTGCGCTCGTTACGACTGTTGTTGCGGCGGCGTTTATTGCCGTTTTGTTCCGCTTGGTTTTCAGACGGCATTTCAGCCAGTGCAGCCACTTCTTGAACATTTACGTCTTCAACCGTTTCCTCAACACGGTTGCGCTCGTTGTTGCGATCATCACGGCGGTTGTTACGGTTGCGGTTGCGGCGAGTGTCTTTACGCTCGTCATTGCGGCTTTCGTTTGATTTGCTTTCTTCAAACTTGCTGTCGGCAGCTTCGGCATTCACTTCGCGCACTTCAACTTTGCTGCCGTCGTTTTTGTTGCTGCGGCGTGGATTTTGACGGCGGCTGTTTGCGCGGCGGTTGCTGGAATTGCTGTTGCGGTTGTTGCTGCCCGAAGTGCGTTTTTCTGCCACTTCGGCAACAGGCGCGGTTTCGGCTGCGGTATTGCCGCCAAAAATACGTTTCAACCAAGCTTTGAAGCTGTCCCACCAAGAGGCTTTTTTCTCAGGGGCGACAGTCGGCGCAGGCTGGGTATGGCGCACGCCTTTGACAGCTGGCTCAGGACGGGAAGCTTTGGCTTTTTCGCTGCCGAAAGGTTTGGCGGATTCGTCTTCTTCCGGCTCGGCAACACGTTTGTAGCTCGGTTCGCCGTCTTCTTCTACGTCATCAATGCGGATGCGGTTGATTTCGTAGTGCGGATTTTCCAAGTGAATGTTTGGAATCAGGACGACGTTCACATCCAAGCGCTCTTCCATCGCAAACAGCTCGGCGCGTTTTTCGTTCAACAGGAAGGTAGCAACATCGACAGGCACTTGTGCGTGTACTTCGCCGGTGTTGTCTTTCATTGCTTCTTCTTGAATGATGCGCAAAACGTGCAGGGCGGTGGATTCGATGCCGCGGATGACACCGGTACCGGCGCAACGCGGACACGCAACATGGCTGCTTTCGCCCAAAGCCGGTTTCAAACGTTGACGGCTCAATTCCAAAAGGCCGAAACGCGAAAGTTTGCCCATTTGCACGCGTGCGCGGTCTTTTTTGAGCGCGTCGCGCAGGACGTTTTCAACATCGCGTTGGTGTTTCGGATTTTCCATGTCGATGAAGTCGATGACGACCAAACCGCCCAAGTCGCGCAGGCGCATTTGACGGGCGACCTCTTCGGCGGCTTCCATATTGGTTTTGAACGCGGTGTCTTCAATATCCGAGCCGCGTGTGGCACGCGCAGAGTTGACGTCGATGGAAACCAAGGCTTCGGTGTGGTCGATCACAATCGCGCCGCCGGAAGGCAGACTGACGCTGCGTGAGAACGCACTTTCGATTTGGTGTTCGATTTGGAAACGGGAGAACAGCGGCGTGTGGTCTTGATAGAGTTTCAGACGGCCTACATTGCTCGGCATGACATAGCTCATGAACTCGGCAACTTGGTCGTAAACTTCTTGATTATCCACCAGAATCTCGCCGATATCGGGACGGAAATAGTCGCGAATCGCACGAATCAGCAGCGAGCTTTCCATAAAGAGCAGGTAAGGGTCATGGTGTGCTTTGCCTGCTTCTTCAATGGCTTGCCAGAGTTGCTTGAGGTAGTTCAAGTCCCATTCCAACTCTTCCGCGCTGCGGCCGATGCCGGCGGTGCGGGCAATAATGCTCATGCCGTTCGGAATATCGAGTTCGGCCATGGCGGCTTTCAACTCTTGGCGCTCTTCGCCTTCGATACGGCGGGATACGCCGCCGCCGCGCGGATTGTTCGGCATCAATACCAAATAGCGGCCGGCCAGACTGATGAAAGTAGTCAGTGCCGCGCCTTTGTTGCCGCGCTCGTCTTTTTCGACTTGGACGATAACTTCCATGCCCTCTTTGAGCACGTCCTGAATACGCGCCCTGCCGCCTTCGTAGTCGCGGAAATATGAACGCGATACTTCCTTAAACGGCAAAAAGCCGTGGCGGTCGGTTCCGTAATCGACGAAACACGCTTCCAGCGACGGCTCGATGCGGGTAATGATACCTTTGTAGATATTGCCTTTACGCTGTTCTTTGCCCAGCGTTTCGATGTCCAAGTCCAAAAGGTTTTGGCCATCGACAATGGCAACGCGTAGCTCTTCGGCCTGCGTTGCGTTGAATAACATTCTTTTCATAGTCACCTCGTGAACAGCGGCCGTTTGATTTGTGAATATCTTTTTCAGACGGCCTGTCTGTCCGGTTGGCACTCTTCAAAGGCAAGATGGGAAAATCCCCGTGTAACCAGTATTTGATTTGAAATCCGCAAGGTTGCATGCTTGAGCTCAAGCCATGTGCGGACGGATTCGGATAAAGAAGGAAATAAAGAACAATGCGGCGGAAAGGTTGATGGTTCCGCTGCCGTCCGAACGCTGATGCTTCGGACAAAATTAAGGCAGCCTACATCTTCTTATTATCGTAGCGCCGATAATTTCGGACGGTGCTGCGCGGACTGCGTCTTACACCCGGCCGGACGGCAGGTTCAATTCAAACTTAATTACGGGATTGCGTTTGCCGGCTTTGAACAAACACAAGGAAATGCTTTGCGGAGTGCGTTTTTAATATAAAATCTCGTTTTAACAATAAATCCGTTTCAGACGGCCTGCGATGGCAGGTTCGGGTCCCGAAACGGACGTTTGGGATTATAGAGAAAATGCACGCAATACGCAAAGATTCAGTCAGCCTGATTGCCGTTGCCGAACACGAGGAAGGCCAACGCCTTGATAACTATCTGATAAAAATCCTCAAAGGCGTCCCGAAAAGCCATATCCACCGCATTATCCGCGCCGGCGAAGTGCGGCTGAACAAAAAACGCTGCAAACCCGACAACCGCATTCAGGCAGGCGATACCGTCCGCATTCCGCCGATACGCATCGCCGAAAAACAAAGGCCGTCTGAAAGCCAGGCCGCGCCTGCGCGCGAGTTTGACATCGTTTACGAAGACGATGCGCTTTTGGTCATCAACAAACCGTCCGGCGTTGCCGTCCACGGCGGCAGCGGCGTGAGCTTCGGCGTCATCGAACAAATTCGCCGCGCCCGTCCCGAAGCACGTTATCTCGAACTCGTCCACCGCCTCGACAAAGACACCAGCGGCCTCTTGATGATTGCCAAAAAACGCAGCGCCTTGGTGAAACTGCACGAAGCCATCCGCAACGACCATCCGAAAAAAATCTATCTCGCGCTGGGTGTCGGCAGGCTGCCGAACGACTGCTTCCACGTCAAGCTCCCCCTGTTCAAATACACCGGTGCACAAGGCGAAAAAATGGTGCGCGTCAGCGAAGACGGCCAATCCGCCCACACCATCTTCCGCGTGTTAAACCGTTTTTCAGACGGCCTGTTGCACCAAGTCGGCCTATCCGACCTGACCTTTGTCGAAGCCACCCTGAAAACCGGCCGCACCCACCAAATCCGCGTCCACCTGCAATCGCAAGACTGCCCCATTGCCGGCGACGAACGCTACGGCGACTATCAAGCCAACAAACGCCTGCAGAAACTCGGTTTGAAAAGAATGTTCCTGCACGCCTCCGAGCTGCACCTCGCCCATCCACTGACTGGCGAAAAACTGATTCTGAAAGCCCCCCTGCCGCAAGAATTGGCGCAATTTGTTTTAATGTTGGAAAATCAGGAAAAGGCCGTCTGAAAGGAAACCCATGAAACCCAAACTCATCATTTTCGACTGGGACGGCACGCTTGCCGACACCACCAACCCCATCATCCACACCTTTCAACAAAGCTTTGCCGATTGCGGCCTGCCCGTTCCCGAAGCCGACCAAATCCGCCCGCTCATCGGATACAGCCTCTCCGGCATCATCCGCCGCCTTGCCCACAACGTCAGCGAACACGTTCAGGAAACCCTGATTGAGACCTATGCCGCGCACTACCTCAATCCCAACAACCGCAACATGACCCTGTTTCCCGAAGCCCTGCCCTGCCTGCAACGCTTGAAACAACAAGGCTATTGGCTTGCAGTAGCGACCGGCAAGGGTCGGAGCGGCTTGGACAAAGCCATCGCACAAACCGACACCCAAGCCTTTTGGCTAGAAACCGCCTGCGCTAGCGAATATCCGTCCAAACCCGCACCCGATATGGTACTCGCCCTCTGCGATCGACTGGGTGTTGAACCGGAAGAGGCCGTCGTCGTCGGCGACACCACCCACGACCTAGAAATGGCCGCCAATGCCAAAATCCGCGCCATCGCAGTCACCACCGGCGCACATACCTCCAAACAGCTTTCCTCCATGCCCCATGTCGCCATGCTCAACAGCTTGGCCGAGTTGCCTGATGTATTGGAAACCTTATAAAAGGCTATGCAACATCTATATTAAAGGCCGTCTGAAACCTACTTTCAGACGGCCTTTAATTTGTTTTATCGATCTGAGCGCACCCTGACAAATGTTGCAAATTTCGGCGTTCCCTTTTGCGTAAAACCACGATAACGGTAAGTAATCAGCGCACCGATTTTCGGCGGATGGTCGCGGTCTTTATCCTTAAAACCGCTGCCGATACGAAACTCGCCATATCGGTTTTTGCATCCTACCGCACCCAAACGCCCGACATTGCGCCCTTTGCCCTCATAATGACGCGTTACCGTACATTCATCATCATATTCACTTTTCAGCTTCAACAGCTGCCCATTTCTACCGCTTGCATAACGGGCTTCAGGTTGACGCAGCATCACCCCTTCCCCACCCAGCGCTTCAACTTGTTTCAAAAAATCCAAAGCATGCTGTTTGTCGCGCACCTTGACTTGCGGAATAACCGTAAACCGTGCCGACGGGTGTGATTTCAGCCATTTCGAAGCCATTTCCAGCCGCTGATACAGATTACCCTGCGCCTGCGGCACATCAAAAACATGCAAACGGATACCGTCCCAATTTCCCGAGGCAGAACGCACCATCGCGGAAATTTGCTCAAACCGCCCTCGTCCGCTGTACAACTCGCCATCCATCGGAAACGGCGGAAAACCTGCTGTAAAACCTTTGGGCGGTGTAAACGCATAACCCTGACGACTGACCAGCTGCCTGCCGTCCCAATACGCGCGCACGCCATCCAACTTTTCACTCATGGCCCAACCGGCAATATCTTGATTTTTATATTCCTGCGCCAACAACAAATCTGCACCAAACGCCGCAGAGATGAAAGAAGCCGCAAAAATCGGTATCTCTGTAAACCTTTATACCCATTCATAGCTCGTATTTAAGATATAAAGGTGTTATACGGTATTCTATAGAACTGTGTCAACAGGATGGACATGTGAGTTTTGTGAAAACACAGTTTTATCGTTACAATTTGACATCCCCCATGATTTCATGAATACTGTAAATAAGCAGTACCAAAGATTGGAGGAATTATTATGAGTGGTTCAAGCAAATTTTTCTTTATTTTATCGGGTATTTTAAGCATTATCCTGGGGATATTCTTACTCTTAAATCCCGTTATTAATCTCATGGCTTTTGCCTGGCTATTTTCTATTATCTTTTTTGTCAGTGCAGTCAGCTCCATTATAAATTATTTTATGTTACCCCCTGAATTGCGTAGCGGCTGGTATCTCATCAGCGGTATTATCAATGCTCTATTCGGTATCTTTCTCGTATGCGGCGGATTTGCATTCCTACCGTTAGTATTCCCGATCACAATCGGCATCTGGATGGTAATCGATGCTATCATCATTTTCATTAAATCAAGAAAGTCCGACAGCATGGTATCACTCATGGGACGTAATGCAAAATGGCTTGCACTAATTCTTTTACTATTAGGCCTATTACTCATATTCCAGCCGATTGCTTCCGGTGAGGTATTTATCTACTTTATCGCTTTCGGTTTCTTATTTGACGGAATTTATTCCATCGGTGAGGCTTTTAAAAAATAGAATATAACTAAATAATTACACTATAAGATCGACCAGGTACTGCCAAATAGCTGTCATAAATTACGATGTCTATTTCGTATTTGTGGCAGCTATTTTATTTGTTTTGGCTAGCCGTCATGGTAAATGTATTCGCCTACTACATTTGCAAGTGGTTAGACGCTTTTCTAGCTCTTTTATTTAGCAACTAGCCCAAAACGCTCTAACATTAGCGTAATATGGTTCGCATTACATTATTCATAAGACACTTTTCCAGACTTGCTTTTTTATTATATATGCATAATAACAAAAGGCCGTCTGAAATGTAAACAACATTAAATAAGCATTCCCTAGGAACACCCATGGCACTCCAATTTGAAATCAATGCCGTTACCCCCTTCCGTCAAAACTGCACGTTGATTTGGGATGATGAAACCAAAGAAGCCGTTTTGACCGATGTCGGCGGCGATGTACCCTATTTATTGCAACAAGTCCAAAACAAAGGCCTCAAGCTGACCGCCATTTGGCTGACCCACGGTCATCTTGACCACGCAGGCGGCGTGGTTGAACTTTTGAAAACCTGCGACGTACCCGTTCTCGGCCCGCACAAAGACGACGAATTCCTGCTCCAAGCCCTTCCGCAAACGACGGCGCAATACGGCTTCCCCGTTTCTCCGTCATTCACGCCGACACGCTGGTTGGAAGAAGGAGAAACGCTCAAGGTCGGCAATCACAGCTTCCAAGTCCTCCACATTCCCGGCCACACTCCCGGCCAAGTCGTTTTTTACAACGCCGAAAATGAACTTTTAGTCGCAGGCGATGTTTTATTTTATGAGACTGTCGGTCGCACAGATTTTCCACGCGGCAATCATGATGACCTCATAAACAATATCTGCGCTAAACTATTAACCCTGCCCGAAACCACGCAAGTTATAGCCGGACACGGCCGTATGACCAGTATCGGGCATGAGAAAAGGTACAATCCATTTCTGGTTCGCTAATATGAATGTTGTATAAAGCCAACATTTTGGCATACTCAGATTATGCGCATAAAAGAAAACTGGCATACAATTTGCAGGGATAACACCCGAAAGATTAAGTACCTAATCTCCGGCAAATGCCAAAATGAACTAAAGCACAAAGATAACAAGGTATTACGCAATACAACCTGATTTATCGAAAACCGGACATCTCTAAACCCCAAGCCTTACTCGAAGTGAAATTGTTACAAAGTGACAATAAATGTCAGTCAGGCCGTCTGAACGGTTCTGCCGATTCAGGCGGATACAACGGAGATGAGGCGCAATGCCCTGCCGGAATGTGCCGATGTTCTGTTTGTCAAACCGTCGGGTACATCTTTAAGAAGCACAACATTATTTGGGTAAACCGGCAAACTCGCTGCCGGCACTAACAGGCCGTCTGAAAAGTTCGGCCGGTAAAATCAATAAAAGGATTATCAAATGAAAAAAATCGCAAAAGTAGGCTTCGTCCTGCTGGCTACCGGCCTGCTGGCCGCCTGTGCTACTAAGAGCAAAATCACTCCTGAAGGCACTACAGACGAGCCACGCTTCCCTAAACCTTACTCCCTGACCTTCAACAAAGACCGCGGTACATTCCCGACTTTTGACGAGCTGGATCAAATGCGTCCTGGTCTGACCAAAGACGACATCTACAAAATCCTCGGCCGTCCTCACTACGACGAAGGCATGGTTGGCGTGCGTGAATGGGACTACCTGTTCCACTTCTACACCCCAGGCGTAGGCGTTGACCCTGAAAACACTTCTGGCGTTGAAGGCATCACTACTTGCCAATACAAAGTGATCTACGACAAAGACAAATTTGCACGCAGCTTCTTCTGGAATCCAGTATTCCCTAAAGATGCCGTATGTCCTCCTCCAGCACCTACACCTAAACAAGAGCCTCAAGTGATCATCCGCGAGATCATTAAAGAAGCTCCTAACCGCATCCGTCAATAAGGACAAATTTGAAACGGATCCTATTGGGTATAGCCTTGGCAGCAGGTCTGAATTCTTTGGCCGCTGCCGATGCTGTCAGCGACTATATCCAGCGTAAAAAAGTTGTGGTCAATACAGCTAAGGCGGAGCTTTGCTTTGCCGACGACGGTCAGTGCCATCCGGTACTGATTGGCAAGACCACGCCGAAAGGCAAATTCAATATGACGCCGATGATGACCAGCAAACCGGGTTACGGTGGCGAGGTTATCGGCTTCAAAGAAGAAAATGACTTTCTGTTTGCGTTACATAGGGTATGGACGCTCAAGCCACAAGAAAGACGCATGGAACGCATCGTCTCCCCTCATGTGGCCGACCGCATCATAACCAATGGTTGTATCAACGTACAAAATAATGTGTACGAAAAACTGCGTCAGTATTTCATTTTAGAAGTCATCTGATGTAGGCTTTAGTTTGAATAAAGGCCGTCTGAAACTTTTCAGACGGCCTTTTCTTTTTTATTGGCAAAAACCTTTATTGTTGGATATGATGATACGGTCTTGGACAGCACGGCAACTTCGTTGAGGCTGCTGATTCAGAAAAAGAAAACTCTATCAACCTAACGCGTATCTAAAAAAAGCTGCCTAAAAGTTCAGGCAGCCTTTATTGTTTATAAACAAATAATATGTTAACCTATTGTTATCGAATAGATTTAATTATTCGTAATATCATTTCACAAAGCAAAAAGGACTCTATCTTATGAACCGTCGTCAATTTATCGGCAACGCCGCTGCTGTTTCCCTTACCGCCGCCGCTTCTTTTGCCCGTGCTCACGACCATGCAGGCCATGCACACCACGCCGGTCATGCCGGTCACGCGCATTCTGCACCGCGCGCCTACGAAGCTGCGCGCAAAGCAGCCGCACATTGCGTTGAAGCCGGTCAAATCTGCCTGACTCACTGCATCACTCTGTTGAGCTCCGGTGATACTTCCATGAAAGACTGCGCAACCGGCGTTAACCAAATGTTGGCACTGTGCGGCACATTGCAAAACCTCGCCGCCCAAAATTCACGCCTGACCCCATCTTTGGCAAAAGTGTGCATCGAAGCCTGCAAACAATGTGCTGCCGCCTGCAAAGAACACGCCGGCCACCACGCTGAATGCAAAGCCTGCTACGAATCTTGCTTGGCTTGCATTAAAGAATGCGAAAAAATTGCCGCTTAAGCACTATTGAAAAAAGGCCGTCTGAAATTCAGACGGCCTTTTATTTTGCTATTTTGTTTACGCTATTCGGCTGCAAACTCTTGCTCATCCAGCAGTTTTTTCCGAACAATCGCAGGGTTGCCCGCAGCCACGCAATAAGGCGGCACATCTTTGGTAACCACCGAACCTGCACCGATTACCGCGCCCTTACCGATGGTAACGCCGCCCATGATAATCGCACGCCGGCCAATCCAAACATCATCTTCAATCACAATCGGGCTGATATCTGTATAACCTTCGAAGCGGCGGGTTTCAGGGTTGAATTTGTGGTTAGTCGAATAAAACAGGCATTCCGGCCCCATCATCACGTTCTTGCCGAGGGTCAAACCGCGGCAGATTTCGCAATTTACGCCGATACCCGAATTGTCGCCGACTACCGTATCCGGAAAGACGTATCCGCCTTTTTCAATATTGACGTTTTTACCGATGTTTGGAGAAATACACGCAGCCAAAGCAACACGGAATTTTTGCGCAATTCTGCCGAATGGTTTGCAATAAGACGGGGGCAACACTCCTCCCAAAACACGCAAAATGCACGTCAATATCTTTTTCCACATTGATTCCGTCTCCTGTTCGTACAAGCGTAAATATTATTCAGACTATTATTCTTCTTAAAGTTTCACATTTAGAGGAGGTTTTACATCCTCTTTTCAGTTAGATTACAATCTGATCGCATAATATTTGGTTCGATATTCTATTCTAAACTGTTCTCTTCTGTTGCGAAACTACCCTGCATACAAAATACCCTCTTGACGAAACAGCCAAAAATAGCGAAAATTCCACGCTTAACTGAAGTACAGGCAAAACCCCTGTGCCCGCTTAATCGAAAGGAAATAAAATGAAACAAGGTATTCACCCGAACTACCACGAAATCAACGTTACCTGCTCTTGCGGCAACAAATTCGTGACCAAATCCGCAATGGAAAAAGACAGCTTCAACGTTGAGGTTTGCTCTCTGTGCCACCCTTTCTACACCGGTACTCAAAAAATCGTCGACACTACCGGTCGCGTGGACAAATTCAACAACAAATTCGGCAACCTGTTCAAACGCTAATTGCCGCTTTGTCAAAAAGACTGCTTCGTGCAGTCTTTTTTGCATTCAGGCCGTCTGAAATATTCCTGTCAGACGGCCTGAGCTTTTTGTCGTCAACCGAATACCATATCATTCCAAACACCCGATAAAAACGAGCCGTAAGCATTATTTTACAAAGCCCTCCGGTCCGGCATATCGCGCAAACCCGTCAAACCCTGTACCATTGCTATTCAAACCAACCGTTTTTTGACCTTCCATGCTGACTTACACACCGCCCGATCCGCGCCGCCCCCAAAAAACCCATGAAAAACCATGGCTACTGCTGCTGATGGCTTTTGCCTGGCTGTGGCCGGGCGTGTTCTCGCATGACTTGTGGAACCCTGCCGAACCCTCCCTCTTTACCGCCTCCGAATCCATGAAAAACGGCGGCAGCCTGTTAATTGCACAAATCTTCGGCCAACCCGATTTCACCATCCCCCCTGCTTTTTTATGGGCGGCAACCGCATTCCAAACCCTATTTTCGCCTTGGGCAGCCGATGCCTATGATGCCGCACGTTTTGCCGACGTGGTATTTACCGCCATCGGACTGACTGCCTGCGGTTTTGCCGGTTTCAACTTTCTCGGCAGACACCACGGCCGCAGCGTTGTCTTAATCCTTATCGGCAGCATCGGTTTGCTGCCCATCGCCCACTTCCTCAATCCCATGTCGGCCGCTTTTGCCGCGTTTGGATTGATTCTGTGCGGCTTCTCACTGGCACGCCGCCGCGTCATTATTGCCATTTTGTTGTTGTGCAGCGGCTGGGTTTTACTCTCCCTATCCTCAGGCTATCTGCTGACCACGGCCATGATTTTTTTGGCACTTGCCCTATCGTTCCATTCCACTTGGCAGAGCAAACGCTATCTGCTGACCCTAATTGGCGCCATCGTCGTTTCCCTACCCCTGCTGATTTTGTATCCGCTAGTTTTATCAAAAACCAATCCCGAATGGTTTGATATTTGGTTCAACCATTATTCCTTAGGCGTATTCGGCGGTTTCCATCAGATTCAGACGGCCTTCAACCTGCCCTATTATCTGAAAAACCTGCTGTGGTTTGCCCTGCCTGCTTGGCCGCTGGCGGCATGGACGCTCAGCCGCACGCGTATCCACGATAAAAACTGGGGCATTCTGAGCCTGTCGTGGCTGGTTATCATGACAGCCCTGCTCGCCATCAACCCGCAACGCCTGCAAGACAACCTCGTTTGGCTGTTGCCGCCGCTCGCCCTGCTCGGCGCGGCACAACTGGACGGCCTGCGCCGCGGCGCAGCGGCATTTATCAACTGGTTCGGCATCATGGCATTCGGTTTGATTGCCGTCTTCCTGTGGCTGGGCTTCTTCGCCATGAACTACGGCTGGCCTGCCAAGCTGGCCGAACGCGCCGCCTATTTCAGCCCATATTACATCCCCGACATCGACCCGATTCCGATGACCGTCGCCCTACTGTTTACCCCATTGTGGCTCTGGGCGATTACGCGTAAAAACATCCGTGGCCGCCAAGCCGTAACCAACTGGGCAGCCGGCGTTACCTTAGCCTGGGCCTTGCTGATGACCCTGTTTTTACCGTGGCTCAACGCCGCCAAAAGCCATGCGCCGGTGGTACACCAAATGGAAACCGCACTTTCTTCCGAATTGAAACAGAAACTTTCAGACGGCCTCGAATGTATCAGCATCGACGGCCAAGACCAGCGCACACGAATCGCATGGACACAATACAGCCATATCAAAACCACGACCGACAACCCGACCTGCCGCTACCGCCTCATCCGCCAAGCCGCCAACATCGGCGTACCTTCAGGTTGGCAAACCTTGTGGCAAGGCGCAAGACCGCGCAACAAAACCGAAACTTTCCTATTGCTGGAAAAAACTGCGGCGCAGTAAATCACACCAGCCTCAAAACTGAATATTCCCAGTTCAACAAAGGCCGTCTGAAAGAACTTTTATCCTTTCAGACGGCCTTTGACTTACTTTAACACCGCTTCCCGTACAATGGCCCTTTTCCCTTATCTGCCTAAAAACATGAAACCCAACCGCCTTTTGCCCCTCGTCCTCTTATTGACCGCCCTCTCCGCCCATGCCAAAGATTTCATTATCTACGACCGCATGGACTATGTCGGCAAACCCGACCTGACTGCCGACAAACTCTCCAAAGTGTTCTTGGTTTACGAAAGCGAACTGGTCAAACCCGATCCGACGGGCAAACGCAAACACGGCGTACTCAACGAAGCGCATATCCGCGAATTGGCCAAACAATCGCGCCGCGAAGGCTACCGCACCATTTCTACCGACATCGAAAGCTGGTTTGCCGAAAAAGACGGCCAACTGCTGACACCTGACGAATTGAGAACCAACTTCGCGCGGATGTACCAAATCTTCAGAGAAGAAAACCCGCGCGCCGTCATCAGCAACTACGGCATGCCCTCCGAACACCTGCACGGCATCCGCCACTACCGCCCCAACGTTGACAACGAAGCCATTTTGGCCAAATGGCGACAAGTCAGCAAACGCCGTGCGCCCACCGCCGCCATCAGCGACTATGCCAATCCAGTGTTCTACATCACTTCCCCCGATTTGGTGCAATGGGAAAAAGACGTGAAAACCGCCGTTGACGACATCCATCAACGCTTTCCAAACAAAAAAATCATCGGCTACATCTGGCCGCAATATTATTCGGCCACCAACAGCCCTTATTTCAAACAATTCATCGACCCCGTCCGCTGGCGCAAAATGCTCGAAATCAGCAAAAAATACACCGACGGCGTGATTATCTGGTCGGACAAGCGCGATGAAAACAACCAAATAGTGCGCTGGAACGATCCGCGCATCCAAGCCACGATGAAAGCAACTCAAGCCTTCATCAATGCCAATGCCAAAGAAATCAAGGTAGAAGGTTTACAGAAATATTAAAAACAAGGCGGGCATGTTTGCCCGCCTCTTTATAATATGCAGTTAATTCCTAATAGTATTCATAAAGCTGTTAGGCATACTGGTCAAAATCGTTAAAGAAAGGTCAGTAAAAATGAGAAAACTATCAATATTATCAGATGAGGGATTGGTTCCAATAAGAACAATTCAACAATTTGCTGAAGATATAGGGGTCGTTTTTCCTGTTTCATATGTATCACTTCTTAGTAAACATGACTATTTATACCCTAAAGAAAATATTTTCAATTTTGTCAATCAATACGGTGAAAATGATGAAAGGGACATTTCATTTTTAGGGTATAAGCAAAATTTAGGCTATGAAGATATTTATAGCTATTCATGTATTGATGATGAATATGGGTATGCAAAAAAAGTGATTGCTTTTGGGATTTCAGCTAATGGCGATTATATCTGTTTTGATTATAGGAAATGCAATGAAAATCCATGTATCATTCTGATGTATCATGATGATTTTTATGAAGATGAGAATGGAGATACGAAAATGGTAACTAGCCATATTGCAGATAGTTTTGATGCCTTTTTGGATATGCTATATGAACTTTCAGATTAAGTGTGTAGGTTGAGTTGAAAACCCAACTAAATTAAAAAGATCGTCTAAAATCAGCGGCCTTAAAGAAGGACGAACAGACAGCTCTTAAAATTTATTCCGTCATAAAAGAGCAAGTCAAGCATGAATGTAGTTCCAAAGGAAGAATTACCGAATGTCATCAAAATGTAGGACGCATCACCGAATTTATCCAAGATAAACACTTTGACAGTCGGTTTAAGGACTTGAAAAACGAATCCATAGGCTATCTAAACCGACATCCCGATTGGGTGCCCGACTACCTGAAGGCCGAATATGAAAAGCTGGATGCGGAAGACAAAAGCATCCTACATCGCTACGTCAAACCCGGAGCTGAAATCGTTTCGGGCAGTTTGGGGGTTGTGCTTTCCAGTGTAACTGGAGGCGGATCTTGTGCCGAGACTTTCGGCTTAGGCTGTGCCGCCGCTTTGGTTGGTGTAACGTCTCCCTACGATCATGTCATTACTGGGACGAAAAACTTCGGAAAAAAAGCCAGCGAGCAACGACCGACGATTACGGTCCAGACCTTGAAGCAATTGGGGTTGTCGGAGCAAGCTGCGGAATATGTTCAGTTTTCTATAGATTTGTTCAGTGTGGGTAAATCAGGAGCCGGTATGCCTAAGGCTAAGCCTGTGTCTGATGCAAAACCGAGATGGGAGGTTGATAGGAAGCTTAATAAATTGACAACTCGTGAGCAGGTGGAGAAAAATGTTCAGGAAATAAGAAACGGAAATAAAAACAGCAACTTTAACCAACATGCTCAAATAAAAAAAGAAATTAAGAAATTAAGCAGAGGTCCATCTGGGCTAATCGGAAAAGAATTTGAAGATTGGTTAGTTAAATTTCATGGAGGAAATGGAAGCTTTAAAATGGGAGGGAGAGAGTTTGACGGTGCTATTACAATCAATCGTTGGTATGAAGCCAAATCTGGTAATTTCTGGAGAGATCACACTTCTACACCTCAAAAATTCGAAAGATTTAAATCAGATATGGGTGATAGACTGAAAATTGCAACAAAAAATGGAGCAACATATGAATTACATTCAAATACACCAATCCCCAAACATGTTAAAGAATTTTTGAACAAAAAAGGTATTAAATATTTTGAATATTAAAAGTTATAGGAGATTTAAAAATGTCAAGAAGTGTAAATTTAGATATTGATTTATCCATGAATAATAAAAAATTTTCTCGTTATGAAATACTAGAATGCTTATTGTATGGAGGTTGGAGTTTTCTAGATGATGGAAATTTTGTTTACTTACCACTTGGCGATAAAGACTATGATTGGAATTCAGCTTCTATGTCAGAAAAAGAAATTTTAAATTTTTTAAGAATAAAAAGCAATTTAGATGAAGTAATCGGATTTTCAATAACATGGGCTGACACCAATATTGGTGGACAAGTTTTATTTTTCCCTAATTTTGAATTCTCATTTAGCATCACCATTAATATTAAAAATTTTGATAAAGAAATAGTTGATGTTAACTGGTATTTGATTAAATTATTACCTATTTTTGATAAGAATGGTATTTTATATAATTCTATTAGATATCAGGAATATAGATAAATCATAAATTAGCAAGCCGTAGCCCATATGAAACCTAAACTCAATAAGTAGCATGTGTGCGGAACGCACGCATGCGGTTCTCAAGGTTTGAGCTAAAAGGCCGTCTGAAAACAGAAAAACCGTTTCAGACGGCCTTTGTTTAACGCCATCGATCCAGCAGGCCATAAAGCGCAATTATCCAAAAAGGTATATTAATGGGCAAATACAAAAAGGAGGAGAAGTCAATTTTACTATCTTCAAACATTTTCAATTTGGAGTATTTCCATGATAATTACTTATCAAGAAGCAAAGAAAATCGCAGTATCTTTTTTAAGTCAAATAGAGCAAGAAATGGGAATTTCATTGTTAATAGTTGAATCTCATGTACGAGAAAATGATGATGGATGGTTTTTCCCATATCAGTCAAAAGAATATTTAGAAACAATGGATATAAACAAATCTATTATTGGAAATTGGCCTATATTTGTTTCGAAAAATGGAGGAGTTCCTTCTATTCGTTGATTTTAGCTCATTAGCTAAGTCCGTATCCCACTAAATTTGAAACTATATGGATGAAAATAGACTCATAACGGGTGAAATATATGGACCAGCAGGACGCTTTAGGCGTGGAGCAAATAACAAAATTAAAGAAATATCCTTCTAACTCTATAATAGACTTAGAAAACTATTTAATAAAAACCTATCAAAAATATATTATTCTACAAGAGAGAGGAAAGGAGATTTATCGATGTTTTATTCTTTCTTTTCACAAAGAATTCAATAGATATTGGATTAGCTGTTTCCTGTCTAAGCTCCCCCCAAAAAAGTATTGATATTTGATGATAAAAATATTTTGGATTTGATTCAGTTGTTTTTTGTATTTCTATACAAATATACCTACACATCTGTCTGTATGTTTGACACAACACGCTGCAAAACGACCGTAGCACCAACGCTTCTGCATTCTTTCACACGTTTTTACCCGTTATTCCTACGCGCAGGCCGTCTGAAAATTGCTCGAATATCCAATACCCTTTACAATACCCGTAATTAAAATACATTTTTTGACACCCCTCTCCTGCATGAGTTCCACACCCTTCATCGAAATGAAAGACGTTGCCTTCGCATATGGCGACCGTCCTATTCTGAACAACATCAACTTCAGCATTCCACAAGGCAATTTCGCCGCCGTAATGGGTGGTTCGGGCAGCGGTAAAACCACGCTGATGCGCCTGATTACGGGTCAAATCCGCCCGCAATCGGGCAAAGTGCTGATTGAAGGGCGTGATTTGGCCGCATTTTCGGCGCAGGAGCTGTACGAACACCGCCGCCGCATGGGCGTTTTATTCCAGCACGGCGCATTGTTCACCGACTTATCCGTCTTCGACAACATCGCCTTCCCCATGCGCGAGCTGACGGATTTGCCCGAAGCGGTCATCCGCGATTTAGTATTGCTGAAACTGAATGCAGTCGGTTTGCGCGGCATTGAAAACCTGATGCCTTCCGAGCTTTCCGGCGGTATGTCGCGCCGCGTCGCCCTCGCGCGTACGATTGCGCTCGACCCTGAAATCATGTTGTACGACGAGCCTTTCACCGGCCTCGACCCGATTTCGCTGGGCGTTATCGCCCACCTCATCAGCCGCGCCAACAAAGCCCTGCGCTCCACCAGCGTGATGGTAACGCACGACATCGAAAAATCGCTGGAAATCGTCGATCAAGTCATTTTCTTGGCACACGGCGAAATCATGTTCTCCGGCTCGCCCAAAGAAATGCGCGAACTCGACTCGCCTTGGGTGCGCCAGTTTGTCGGCGGCTTGGCAGACGGCCCCGTCGCCTACCGCTATCCGGCGCAAACGACTTTAAAACAAGACTTGCTGGGCTGATGTTCAGACGGCCTGAAACTTAAACCAGGCCGTCTGAAAACCATTTAACCAATCAACTGAAACCTATGAATTTTATCCGTTCCGTCGGGGCAAAAACCCTCGGCTTCATCCAATCGCTGGGCAGCATTACGCTGTTTTTCCTGCAGATCCTGGCCAAATCAGGCACGGCGTTTGCCCGTCCGCGCCTGAGCATCCGCCAAGTTTACTTTGCAGGCGTGTTGTCCGTCCTGATTGTCGCCGTCTCCGGCCTATTTGTCGGCATGGTGTTGGGCTTGCAAGGCTATACGCAGCTGGCAAAATTCAAATCCGCCGATATTTTGGGCTATATGGTTGCCGCTTCCCTGTTGCGCGAATTGGGTCCCGTATTGGCGGCCATTCTGTTTGCCAGCAGTGCGGGCGGTGCCATGACCAGCGAAATCGGTTTGATGAAAACCACCGAGCAGCTTGAAGCGATGAACGTGATGGCGGTCGACCCCGTGGCGCGCGTGGTTGCGCCGCGCTTTTGGGCGGGTGTGTTTTCCATGCCTTTGTTGGCATCGATTTTCAACGTTGCCGGCATTTACGGCGCGTATTTGGTCGGCGTCGAATGGCTGGGTTTGGATGGTGGTATTTTCTGGTCGCAAATGCAAAACAACATTACCTTCCATTACGACGTCCTCAACGGCTTAATCAAATCCGCCGCTTTCGGCGTGGCCGTTACGTTGATCGCCGTACATCAGGGCTTCCACTGCGTACCGACTTCCGAAGGTATTTTGCGCGCCAGTACACGCACGGTAGTGTCTTCCGCCCTGACCATCCTCGCTGTCGACTTCATGTTGACTGCGTGGATGTTTACCGACTAAAGGCCGTCTGAAACGGCACTTAAAAAGAATGAAACAAGGACAATAGCACATGAAAAAAAATGCTTTGGAATTTTGGGTAGGACTGTTTGTCTTACTGGGCGCAGCCGCTATCGGCTTTCTCGCCTTCCGCGCCGCCGGCGGACAATCGTTCGGCAAATCCTCTCAAACCTACACCGTCTATGCCGATTTCAGCGACATCGGCGGCTTAAAAACCAACGCTCCGGTCAAATCCGCAGGCGTACTGGTGGGACGTGTTGCCTCCATTCAGCTCGACCCTAAATCCTATCAGGCAAAAGTCGCCCTCAATCTGGACAGCCAATATCAGTTCAGCAGCGACGTTTCCGCACAAATCCTGACTTCAGGCTTGTTGGGCGAACAATACATCGGCCTGCAACAAGGCGGCGATACTGATTCTTTGGCGGCAGGCGACACCATTACCGTCACCAGCTCCGCCATGGTTTTGGAAAACCTTATCGGCAAATTCATGACCAGCTTTGCCGAAAAAAACGCAGACAGTGAATCTGCCGGTCAAAACGAACAATAAACACATATCAACCCAATATTCAGGACACTCCCATGAAAAAAACTTCCTTCATCAGCGCATTGAGCATCGGCGTATTGAGCATCAGCATGGCCTTTGCCTCTCCTGCCGACGCAGTCAACCAAGTCCGTGAAAACTCCGTTCAAGTGCTGAAAATCCTCAACAGCGGCGACGCCAACACTGCACGCCAAAAAGCCGAAGCTTACGCCATCCCTTACTTCGACTTCCAACGCATGACAGCTTTGGCCGTCGGCAACCCATGGCGTACTGCAACTGACGCACAAAAACAAGCGTTGACTAAAGAGTTCCAAACCCTGCTGATCCGCACCTACTCCGGCACCATGCTGAAATTCAAAAACGCCAAGGTCAACATCAAAGACAACCCGGTCGTAAACAAAGGCGGTAAAGAAATCGTCGTCCGCGCCGAAATCAACGTTTCCGGCCAAAAACCGGTCAACATGGACTTCACCACCTACCAAAGCGGCAGCAAATACCGCGCATATAATGTCGCAGTAGAAGGCGCAAGCTTGGTTACCGTATACCGCAACCAATTCGGCGAAACCATCAAAGCCAAAGGCATCGACGGCCTGATTGCCGACTTGAAAGCCAAAAACGGCGGTAAATAATCCACCCCTGCACCATGCCGCCTGATGTTCAGACGGCATGGTGCCTTACATCATAAAGACACCATGCAAACAGAAATCCGCAACGGCACGCTCTACATCAGCGGCGACGTTACCGTCAAAACCCTGACTGCCTCCGCCTTTGCGCGCTACGAACAACAATGCCGTCTGAAAGAAACAGACAGTATAGACTTCAGCCAAGTAGGCAAAGCAGATTCAGCCTGCGTTTCCCTGCTGCTCAACGCTCTGCGCCGGACAGACAAAAAACCGACCATTCAAAACATTCCCGATTCCGTCCGCGCACTGGCCGAACTTTACGAAATCAAAGACTGGTTGCAATCATGAAAAAAACCACCGCTTCACTCTGCCTCCTCATCAGCATAGCCTCCGCTCCCGCACTTGCCGAACGCAATCCAGCCGACCCTTACGAAGGCTACAACCGTACCGTTTCCAAGTTCAACGACAAAGCAGACAAATACGTCCTTTCCCCTGTCGCACGCGGTTATCGCAAAATAACGCCCAAACCGGTGCGTACCGGCGTGATCAACTTCTTCAACAACCTGCGCGATGTCGTCAGCTTCGGCAGCAATGTACTGCGCCTTGACGTCAAACGCGCCAGCGAAGACCTCGTCCGCGTCGGCATCAACACCACCTTCGGCCTTGGCGGTTTAATCGACGTAGCCGGTGCAGGCGGTGTGCCCAGCAATAAAAACACCCTCGGCGATACCTTCGCCTCATGGGGCTGGAAAAACAGCAACTACTTCGTTGTCCCCCTACTCGGCCCGTCTACCGTACGCGATACCGTCGGCAACGCCGTCACCACCGTCTATCCGGTTAAAAATGCCGTCTTCCACACCAGAGCAGGACGCTGGGGCACAATCGGCCTGCAAGCCATCAACACCCGTGAAGAACTGCTCGACCTGACCGACAGCCTCGAAGGTGCAGCCATCGACAAATACAGCTACACACGCGACCTTTACATGAAAGTCCGCACCCAACAAACCGGCGGCACGCTCCCTCAAAGCGAAGACGACAACATCGACATCGATGACTTGGTGGACAGCAACACCACTTCCGAACCGGTAGCACCCCAATCCGCTCCGGCAGAAATCCCCGATACAGCCAATCCTCAAACTCTGTATCAAACACCATCAGAAAATCCCTGATTGTTTCCAAAAATAAAGGCCGTCTGAAATTCAGACGGCCTTTATCCCCCAAAAGATAGCCAGTCCCCCACCTTTGCTATATCATTCAACTATACAGAAACCAAGGAAAACACCATGTACGAAGTCAACCGCAGCGTCTTCCTGCTTATCCCCCTCGATCCTTTTTGGAACTGGCTAAAATCCCTACCCGGCAATCACTTGGATGGCCTGACGCTTGAAGACATCCAAGCCGATGCCAATTCTTACCTCGTTCGCCCGTGCGAAACCGCCGACGAAGTATGGGATGAAATCGAAGCGCGTTTCGAAGACATTTTTGCTGCCGAATTGGCCGACTGGTGCGAAGACGAAAGCGAATGGCCGGATTTGGACGCCGACATTTTCAACGAATGGTTCGACATCCAACTCTCCACCGTAATTACCGACCTCGAACACGAACCAATCGCACGCGAAGAGTTCCAACCCATCAATCTCAACTGATGAAACTGACCGTCCGCAACTACCACCTCGACGGCTACGGCCACGTCAACAATGCGCGCTATCTCGAATTTCTCGAAGAAGCGCGCTGGACGTTTTTTCAAGAGCATGACCTTCTGTCCGAACTCAAAGACATCATGCTCGTTGTTGCACGCGTTGACATCCGCTATCGCCGCCCGTCGCTTGAAGGCGATGTCTTGACCTTTACAGGCCGTCTGAAAGACATCGGCACACGCCACATCATCCTCAGCCAAACCGCGACCCTGCCCAACGGCAAAGCCGCCATCGAAGCTGAAGTTACCCTTATGCCCGTCAGCAGCGAAAGCGGCCGCAGCATCAGCGTTCCCCAAACCTTAGCACACGCCATTCAAAATCTAGAATCATGAAAAAAATACTCACACTCCTTGTCGTTGCCACGATTGGCGCGCTTCTTGCCTTCGTCCTTATCCCCAGCAACAAAGCCGCCCCTGATTTCGCCCTGTCCGACCTGCAAGGCAAAACCATTACCAACGCTGATTTAAAAGACAAAGTTACCCTCATTAACTTCTGGTTTCCCTCCTGCCCCGGCTGCGTGAGCGAGATGCCTAAAATCATCAAAACCGCCCAAGACTATCAAGGCAAAAATTTCCAAGTCCTCGGCATTGCCCAGCCCATCGATCCTATCGAAAGCGTCCATCAGTACGTCAAAGAATACGGCCTTCCCTTCACCGTCATGTACGATGCCGACAAAACTGCCGCAAAAGCCTTTGGTACACAGGTTTACCCGACTTCCGTCCTGATCGACAAAAACGGCAACATCCTTAAAACCTACGTTGGCGAACCCAATTTCACCCAACTCTACCAAGAAATCGACCAAGCCCTCGCCCAATAAATCCAAGGCCGTCTGAAACCATATTTCAGACGGCCTAAAACCGAAATATCCTTTATAATAAGCAACATTTTATCCGTTCAGACACCAAGCTCCTCTATTAACAAAGGCCGTCTGAAACAACCGAATACCCATAAGAGAACATCATGAAATTTATCGACGAAGCAAAAATCGAAGTCGCCGCAGGCAAAGGCGGTAATGGCGCAACCAGTTTCCGCCGCGAAAAATTCGTACCGCGCGGCGGCCCCGACGGCGGCGACGGCGGCAAAGGCGGCAGCGTCTGGGCAGAAGCCGACGAAAACACCAACACCCTCGTCGAATACCGCTTCGTCAAACGCTACCAGGCCAAAAACGGCGAAAAAGGTCACGGTTCCGACCGCTACGGCGCAGGTGCGGACGACATCGTCCTCAAAATGCCCGTCGGCACCCTCATCCGCGACCTCGACACCGACGAAATCGTCGCCGACCTCACCCACCACGGCCAGCGCGTCTGCCTCGCCAAAGGCGGCAAAGGCGGCTTGGGCAATATCCACTTCAAATCGTCCGTCAACCGCGCGCCCAAACAATCCACGCCCGGAGAAGAAGGAGAAACCCGTTCTCTACAACTCGAACTCAAAGTCCTCGCCGATGTCGGCTTGTTAGGCATGCCCAATGCCGGTAAATCCACCCTGATTACCGCCGTATCCGCCGCACGCCCCAAAATCGCCAACTACCCCTTTACCACCCTGCATCCAAACTTAGGCGTCGTGCGCATTGACGAAAACCACAGCTTCGTCATGGCCGACATCCCCGGCCTGATTGAAGGCGCGGCAGAAGGTGCAGGCCTCGGCCACCGCTTTCTCAAACACCTATCGCGCACCGGCCTGCTGTTGCACGTCGTCGATTTGGCGCCCTTCGACGAAACCGTCAACCCCGCCGAAGAAGCCCTCGCCATCATCAATGAATTGCGCAAATACGACGAAGAACTCTACGATAAACCGCGCTGGCTGGTGCTGAACAAACTCGACATGCTTGATGAAGAAGAAGCCCAAGCGCGTAGCGCCGCCTTCCTCGAAGCCATCGGCTGGGACTATCCGAAACCAGACGACCGCTTCCAATTCGACATGGAAACTCCGCGCCTCTTTCAAATCAGCGCCCTGACCCACCAAGGCACGCAGGAATTGGTACACCAAATCAACCAATACCTGACCGAGAAAAAACGCATCGAAGCCGAGAAAGCCGAAGCGGAGCAGGCAGCGGCAAAAGCCGAAATTGTGGCAAATCAGCCAAAAACGAATACTAACGTTTTACAGGCTGAATAAAGTTTCAGGTGGCATTTCTGCGTGAAATCCCACCCAAAAATAAAAACAAAGGAAAATTTGATGAATCCAGAAAATATATTTGTTTCTTCTTCAAACGACACACCTATGATGCAACAGGATTTTGACGAATTGAAACAAGCCGTTGCCCTGCTGACCAGTCCGTCATTAACTGCCAAAATGACGGCAATAGTCGGTTCGCCTGTGGAGTACCTATTAGACAAGCTACCCAAAGGTGCGGCAGACAAAGTTAATCAAATTATTCAGACAGCATTGCATAAAGTATTCGATGCCAGTGCATCCACTATGAATAGTGAGAAAACTGAAGCCTCTACTAAAACTCATAAATTAATGGCAGGCGTAACGGGTGCGGTTGGTGGTTTTTTCGGCTTCACTGCTTTGGCAGCCGAGTTGCCAATTTCCACCGCCATTATGATGCGTTCCATTTTGGACGTAGCACGCAGTGAAGGTTTCAACATCAACGATTACCAAACCAAATTGGAATGTATTGCCGTCTTCGGTTTTACCGTCAATGAAGACAAAGATGATGACAGCGCTGAAAGCGGTTATTATGCCAGCCGTATCGCATTGAGCCAAATCATGAACGTAACCTCAAAAGAACTACTTGTTTTGACACAGGGTACAACTGCCAAAGTGATTGACACTTCGACTATCGGCAAAGCATTAGCTCAAATCATTCAGGCTGTTGCCACACGTTTGGGCGTTCCGCTTACCGAAAAAGTGGCAGCGCAATTAGTTCCTGGCATCGGTGCAGTTGCAGGTGCAACCCTAAACGTCATGTTTACTGATTTTTATCAAGACATCGCTCGCGGACATTTTATTGTCAAACGCTTAGAAAGCAAATATGGCGAAAGCCATGTCCGCCAGCAGTTTAATCTGATTCGTCATCAAAATATATTATCATCACAATAACCTATTGAATATGCTAACCATCTACAACACCCTTACCCGTCAAAAAGAACCCTTCACCCCCATCGATCCTGCCAACGTGCGTATGTACGTTTGCGGCATGACGGTTTACGACTACTGCCATCTCGGCCATGCCCGCGTGATGGTGGTGTTTGACATGATTGCGCGCTGGCTGCGCGAGTGCGGCTATCCGCTCACTTATGTGCGCAATATCACCGACATCGACGACAAAATCATCGCCCGCGCGGCTGAAAACGGCGAAACCATCGGCGAACTGACCGCGCGTTTCATTCAGGCTATGCACGAAGATGCCGATGCTTTGGGCGTATTGCGTCCAGATATTGAGCCGAAGGCGACGGAAAACATTCCGCAAATGATTGCCATGATTGAAACCCTGATTCAAAACGGCAAGGCATATCCTGCCGCAAACGGCGACGTTTACTACGCCGTGCGCGAGTTTTCCGCTTACGGACAATTGTCGGGCAAATCGTTGGACGACCTGCGTGCAGGCGAGCGTGTAGAAGTGGACGGTTTCAAACGCGATCCGCTTGATTTTGTATTGTGGAAAGCGGCCAAAGCAGGCGAACCTGCATGGGAAAGCCCTTGGGGTAACGGCCGTCCGGGTTGGCATATTGAATGCTCTGCCATGAGTGAAAACCTGTTCGGCGATACTTTCGATATTCACGGCGGCGGCGCGGACTTGCAGTTCCCGCACCATGAAAATGAAATCGCCCAAAGCGTCGGTGCCAGCGGTCATACCTGTGGCCACGACCACGCGCAAACCCATCACGGTCAAAGCATCGCCAGCCACGTCAAATACTGGCTGCACAATGGCTTTATCCGCGTGGATGGCGAAAAAATGTCCAAATCGTTGGGCAACTTCTTCACCATCCGCGAAGTGTTGAAACAATACGACCCTGAAGTCGTGCGTTTCTTCATCCTGCGCGCCCACTACCGCAGCCCGTTGAACTACTCCGACGCGCATTTGGACGACGCAAAAGGCGCACTGACCCGTCTGTACACCACGTTGAAAAACACTCCTGCGGCTGAGTTTGATTTATCTGAAAACGCCAACGACTACACCCGCCGCTTCTACGCCTCCATGAACGACGATTTCGGTACGGTCGAAGCGGTTGCCGTGTTGTTTGAGCTGGCAGGAGAAGTGAACAAAACCAATGATGCGCACCTCGCCGGCTGCCTGAAAGCTTTGGGTGGCATCATCGGCCTGCTGCAACGTGATCCGATTGAGTTTCTGCAAGGCGGCGCGGTTTCAGACGGCCTGTCCAACGAGGAAATCGACGATTTGATCGCCCGCCGCAAACAAGCGCGCGCGGATAAAAACTGGGCGGAATCCGACCGTATCCGCGACCTTCTGAACAAACACAAAATCATTCTGGAAGACAACGCCGGCGGTACAACTTGGCGCCGCGGCTAATTTGATTTGATATAAAAAGGTCGTCTGAAAACATTTTCAGACGACCTTTTTATATCTGGTTGAAAACCGTGATGTGTGTACTTAATCTTCTAACAGGTTCTTCTTGATGACCGCAGGATTCCCAGCAGCGACGCAATACGGCGGCACATCTTTAGTTACCACAGCCCCTGCGCCGATAACCGCTCCTTTGCCTACTCGGACACCGCCCATAATAATCGCGCGCCGTCCGATCCAAACATCATCCTCAATCACAATCGGAGACCTTTGCAAAAAAGCCCTTCCCCAACAGCCGAAATCCAAACACAGGTTTTCGGCTGTTTTTGTTTCAAATATCCGCTGACTCTACTCAAATACCCTCTTAATCCTCCTTGAATACCTGATAATCAGGCATCCGGCCGCCTTTTAGGCGACAACAGGCACACTTAGCCTGTTAGCCGCTTTCAACAGGTTCAAACACATCGCCTTCAGATGGCTTTGCGCACTCACTTTGAGCAGACCAAAATAGGCTGCCTGGGCATAGCGGAATTTACGGTGCAGCGTACCGAAGCTTTGTTCGACCACATAACGGGTCTTCGACAAATGTCGGTTGCGTTTGGTTTGCGCTTCCGACAGCGGATGTTTGCGGTGGGCTTTGCGCATAATGCCGTCCTGTAGCCGATACTCTTCCAGATGTTGCCGGTTTTCCTCACTGTCATAGCCTTTGTCGGCATAGACGGTCGTACCTTTGGACAGTCCTTCCAGCAAAGGCAACAGGTGTTTGCATTCATGGGCATTGGCAGGGGTAATGTGCAGTTTCTCGATATAGCCTTCCGCATCGGTACGGGTATGTTGTTTATAACCGAGTTTGTAGAGGCCGTTTTTCTTGATCCATCGGGCATTGCTGTCTTTACTCGGTGTGGTTTGGCCGCTGACTTGTCCTTCCTCATCAACTTCTATGGCCTGGCGCTGTTTGCTGCCGGCGGTCTGAATAATGGTGGCGTCAATGACGGCGGCGGATGCTTTCTCTACTTTTAAGCCTTTTTCAGTCAATTGGCGGTTAATCAGTTCCAATAATTCGGACAGGGTGTTATCTTGCGCCAGCCAGTTGCGGTAGCGGCATAAGGTGCTGTAATCGGGGATGCTCAGTTCGTCAAAACGGCAAAACAGGTTGAAGTCGATGCGGGTGATGAGGCTGTGTTCGAGTTCGGGATCGGAGAGGCTGTGCCATTGTCCGAGCAGGACGGCTTTGAACATGGACAACAGGGGATAGGCGGGACGGCCGCGGTGGTCTCGGAGGTAACGGGTTCTTTGACGATTCAGGTATTGTTCGATCGGTTGCCAATCAATCACCTGATCCAACTTCAATAGTGGGAAGCGGTCGATGTGTTTGGCAATCATGGCTTGGGCGGTTTGCTGGAAGAAGGTGCTCATGAGAAATCCCCTAAATGTCTTGGTGGGAATTTAGGGGATTTTTGGGGGGATTTTGCAAAGGTCTCTATTTGCGTTATTTTTTGTGCTCCTTGCATCTTATCCGAATGATGTATATGTACAACATATTTTCATGATATGTGAAAAATCTATACAGAATACTTGCATTTAAATTTCATTTTTTTACAATGGAGGGTGCAACTTTCTTCAAGTGACTATCACCGTTAAGACCATGCGATGTCCCTTTTTCAGTTTATGGGGAAAGAGAAGCTTGAATAACGTCCTTACACCCACCACAAAAAGGTAAAAAACATGAAAAAATTCAACGTTAAAGCATTAAGTTTGGCTATTGCGGCAGCTGTGGTAAGCAGCGCAGCGGGCGCGGCTGAAAGAGATCTGGGTTCAATTCCCGAAAAGGCACAAAATGCTATGGCATTTCAGACCGTTTTTGGTGAAAACACCAAATTCGATCAAGATACTGGGAAATTCACTTTTGACAAGGAGAGCTCAGCCCTGTTGTTGAAAACTATGGAGCTGGAGCAGGCAGTTAATGGCTTTGCTGCCGGCAGCAACTTCGTCGCTACTAATGAAGATGGCAGCAAAACCGTCCGTGAAGCTACACAAGCAGATGTTGAAGCTGACGGCTTTGGCGGATTGGGTTTGAAAGAAGTTGTAGCTGCACACGATGAGGCATTGGGTGACTTGACTGAAACCGTCAACGACAACAGCGAAGCATTGGTAAAAACTGCAGAAGTTGTTAACGCCATCAGCGCAGATGTAAATGCTAATAAAGCAGCATTGGAAGAGCAAAAAGAAGCTAACGAAGGCTTCAATAATGCGATTGCCAGCTTGGATAAAGACATCGTTGACTTGGCACAAGCAGGTCTGAAAGCAACTGAGGCTTTGGAAGCCAACCGTAAAGATATTGATGCCAACACAGCAGCAATCAAAACTAAAGCCGATAAAGCTGACTTCGAAGAATTGGCAAAATACACTGCCGACATGGGTAAAAAAGTTAACGACATCGGTGATGAAGTAACTGCCCTAAGCGACGCGACTAGCGCAGCTATCACTCGTCACGATAAAGACATCGTTGACTTGGCACAAGCAGGTCTGAAAGCAACTGAGGCTTTGGAAGCCAACCGTAAAGATATTGATGCCAACACAGCAGCAATCGAAACTAAAGCCGATAAAGCTGACTTCGAAGAATTGGCAAAATACACTGCCGACATGGGTAAAAAAGTTAACGACATCGGTGATGAAGTAACTGCCCTGAGCGACGCGACTAGCGCAGCTATCACTCGTCACGATAAAGACATCGTTGACTTGGCACAAGCAGGTCTGAAAGCAACTGAGGCTTTGGAAGCTAACCGTCAAGACATTGATGCTAACAAAGCAGCAATTGACAAAAAAGCCGACAAAGCCGACTTCGAAGAATTGGCAAAATACACTGCCGACATGGGCAAAAAAGTTAACGATATCGGTGATGAAGTAACTGCCCTGAGCGACGCGACTAGCGCAGCTATCACTCGTCATGATAAAGACATCGTTGACTTGGCACAAGCAGGTCTGAAAGCCACCGAAGCTTTGGAAGCTAACCGTCAAGACATCGACGCCAACAAAGCGGCAATCGCTGAAAATACTGCTTCTCTGAAAGAGCAAGAGAAAGCCAATGAAGGCTTCAACAATGCGATTGCCAGCCTGGATGAAGATATCAGTACTTTGAAAAAAGTAGGTTTGGCTGCAGCTGATGCGTTAGAAGTTAACCGTCAAGATATTGATGCCAACAAAGCAGCAATTGACAAAAAAGCCGACAAAGCTGATTTCGAAGAATTGGCAAAATACACTGCCGACATGGGCAAAAAAGTTAACGATATCGGTGACGAAGTAACCGCCCTGAGCGATGCAACTAGTGCAGCCATCACTCGTCACGATAAAGACATCGTTGACTTGGCACAAGCAGGTCTGAAAGCGACCGAGGCTTTGGAAGCTAACCGTCAAGACATCGACGCCAACAAAGCGGCAATCGCTGAAAATACTGCTTCTCTGAAAGAGCAAGAGAAAGCCAATGAAGGCTTCAACAATGCGATTGCCAGCCTGGATGAAGATATCAGTACTTTGAAAAAAGTAGGTTTGGCTGCAGCTGATGCGTTAGAAGTTAACCGTCAAGATATTGATGCCAACAAAGCAGCAATTGACAAAAAAGCTGATAAAGCTGATATCGAGACTGCTAAAAATGCAGCTGTTGAAGCTGAAAAATCAGCTAAGTCTGCACAAGGTTCTGTTGAAGTTGCCCAAAAATCTGCTGAAACTGCTGAAAGCCATGCCAAAGCTGCAAAAACATCCGCTGATGCTGCCAATAATGTAGCAAGTGCGGCGCAAACTGCTGCTGCTCAAGCTCAAGATGCAGTTAAAGCTAATGCCACACAAGTTGCCGCTAACAAAGCCGATATTGCTACCCTGCAAACAGCAAGCAACCAACACGCTGCCGGTATTGCTAAAAACTCAGCGCGTATCGACAACTTGGACAAAAACGTAGCTAATCTGCGCAAAGAGACCCGCCAAGGTCTTGCTGCACAAGCAGCCCTCAGCGGTCTGTTCCAACCTTACAGCGTTGGTAAGTTTAACGTTACCGCTGCTTTGGGTGGTTTCAAATCTGACACCGCAGTTGCAGTCGGTGCAGGCTACCGCTTCAATGAAAACTTTGCAGCCAAGGCCGGTCTTGCAGTCGGCACCTCTTCAGGCGGCTCTGCATCTTACAACGTAGGCGTGAACTACGAATGGTAATACTGGTTTAGTGTTAAATAGGTATCAAACCCGCAGCTATGCTGCGGGTTTTTTGTTTTGTTTGGCGGGTTTGCTCAACTGGACATGAATCTCGAATAAAAGACTTATAGTGGATTGACTTTAAACCAGTACGGCGTTGCCTCGCATAGCCGTACTATCTGAGACCTTTGCAAAATTCCCCAAAATCCCCTAAATTCTCACCAAGACATTTAGGGGATTTTCCATGAGCACCTTCTTCCAGCAAACCGTCCAAGCCATGATCGCCAAACACATCGACCGTTTCCCACTATTGAAGTTGGATCAAGTGATTGATTGGCAACCGATCGAACAATACCTGAATCGTCAAAAAACCCGTTACCTCCGAGACCACCGCGGCCGTCCCGCCTATCCCCTGTTGTCCATGTTCAAAGCCGTCCTGCTCGGACAATGGCACAGCCTCTCCGATCCCGAACTCGAACACAGCCTCATCACCCGCATCGATTTCAACCTGTTTTGCCGTTTTGACGAACTGAGCATCCCCGATTACAGCACCTTATGCCGCTACCGCAACTGGCTGGCGCAAGACGACACCCTGTCCGAATTGCTCAAACTGATTAATTGCCAACTGGCCGAAAAAAACCTAAAAGTAGAGAAAGCATCCGCCGCCGTCATTGACGCCACCATTATTCAGACCGCCGGCAGCAAACAGCGTCAGGCCATAGAAATTGACGAGGAAGGACAAGTCAGCGGACAAACCACACCGGAGAAAAAGCCATTCTCCACCTCTCCCCGGTTATCCGCAGCGACAACGCACTAATGATACGCGAGCTGATTAAAGTAGGCGCAGGCATAGGCTATCAGCCCCTTTGGGCAGTCCAGCAGGAATTGAAGGACGGCACATTGATCCAACTCCTACCCGATTACACCATCTGGGCAAACCAACTGAACGCCACTTATGTCGACAGGGCCTTTCTCAGCGCGAAAGTCCGCAGCTTTATCGACTTTCTCAATGAAAAAATATCGGAAGGATAAACATCAAGGCCGTCTGAAACACTTTTCAGACGGCCTTTAATCAAAGCAACAATCCAATCAATAATTGGTCGAGCAGAACTGTTCGCGTTTGTCCGCATCGGCGGCATAGCATGTCAAGCCCATGCCTGACGCATTGCTGTTGTTCGCTTTCGCACCCGGTTTCTTGTTCACCAAAACCTTACCGTTTTTTCCGATTTCAACGGTCACGCCTTTGCCGTTTTTCAGCTTCCATTTCAACACTTGCGCATCGGCACTTTGGCACTTACTGACCGTACAGCCGCCTTCTGTCGCAACATTGCCGTTTTTATAAATCACGCACTGCTGCTGGCTGTCGGCACAAACCGCATAGGCGGCAACAGAAAAACAGGAAATCAGCGCGGCAAACAAAACAGGTTTCATGGTTTGAACTCCTAAGGTTGTGATGATGGATTTGTGATATTTGGAACTATACGCTTATTTGAAGATACCTACTACTCTTCAAATATGCATAAGTTGCAGCCATAGAAGCTGAAGCAACTGCCCCATTCAATTGATATGCAGCTCCCGTCAACATAGCACCAGCTGCATTTGCATTACCAGAGAGACCTGCATTGGCTACAGAAGCTCCCATAGCAGCACTTGTAGCGGCGAAAGATAAGGCTGCGATTGCAGCATCAAGGCCATCCAATGAATTTCTATCTGCTTCAGGCGTGGCTAAATATTTCTGAATATTATTAGCATTTTGAATCGCATCAGCAGTACTTAATCCATTTTCGCGTGCAATATTTAAAAAACTAAATCCAGCGTTTGGCATTCTCATACTCCAAATTTTAAACTAAAAACCACAACCCAAAAAACGGAAATACAAATTGCAAAAAATATAAATAAATTAATATACTGAACAATATAAAAAATCATATTAATTTGTTTAAAAAATTTACTTGACTCTGTAATATTACCAATAATAAACTTTACACTAGAGGAAAGAAAAAAAAGAGTGATCCCCCCACCATAGAATATATACTTATTAATTCTTACAAAAATAATAAAAATATCATAATATTCTCTCCTGTATACATATAAAATTCCACCTAATAAAAAATAACATATCATAAAGATAAAATAAAAAATACATATAAAAATCTTTACCATATTTTAAAATTTCAACCGAAATATCTTTTATTAATTTAATAAATATAGAATGGGTTACAAACCCAATATTCAAAAGTAGTCTAAAACAATATCTGTTTTCCAATAATCTTTCATAACAATAACAAAATACTAAACAGATACTCAACTTGTAATTTTGAGTAAAATACCATTATATCTAAAATCTACAATCCATTTCAGATAAACGGAATTTAACTAAAACAAACGTATCATTACAACTGTAAATGCCGGCAAAAGTTGTCTGAAAAGTTTTCAGACGGCCTTCAATTGGTTTTCTACCTTACCGCTTCAGCTTCGCAAACGCATCTGCCATCGCCGAATTGGTTGGGACACGCTCGTTGCGTTGGGGTTTGCGGTCGTGGCGTTCTTGATGTCGGGTTTCAGACGGCCTGTTGCCTTTGACTGTGCCGCCCGGTTCGTCATCCAAACGCATGGTAAGCGCAATGCGTTTACGCGCAGCATCGACTTCCAGCACTTTCACTTTCACCACATCGCCGGCTTTCACGACTTCGCGCGGGTCTTGGACGAATTTATTGGACAGGGCGGAGATGTGCACCAAGCCGTCCTGATGGACGCCGATGTCCACGAACGCGCCGAAGTTGGCGACATTGGAAACCACGCCTTCGAGTATCATGCCGACTTGCAAGTCGCTGATTTCGTGGATTCCTTCGGCGAATGAGGCCGTCTGAAACTCGCCGCGCGGGTCGCGGCCGGGTTTTTCCAGCTCGGACAGGATGTCCAGAATGGTCGGCAGGCCGAAGCGTTCGTCGATGAAGTCGGACGCTTTAATTTGCTTCACGCGCTCGCGGTTGCCGATGAGTTCGGCGGCGCTAATGCCTTGTTGCGCCAGCATTTTGGCGACGACGGGATAGGCTTCTGGATGAACGGCGCTCGCGTCCAGCGGCTCTTTGCCGCCGTTAATCCGCAAAAAGCCCGCCGCCTGCTCGAAGGTTTTTTCACCCAAACGCGGTACTTTCAGCAATTTTTTGCGGCTGTCGAACGCGCCGTTTTCATCGCGGTAGGCGACAATGTTTTGGGCAAGGGTTTGATTTAAACCGGAAATCCGCGCCAAGAGCGGGGCGGAGGCGGTGTTCACATCTACGCCGACGGCGTTCACGCAGTCTTCGACCACCGCGTCCAGCGATTTGGCGAGCCGGCTTTGGTTCACGTCGTGCTGATACTGCCCCACGCCGATGGATTTAGGGTCGATTTTGACCAACTCGGCAAGCGGGTCTTGCAGCCTGCGAGCGATGGACACCGCGCCACGCAGGGAAACGTCCAAGTCGGGGAACTCGCGCGCCGCCAATTCGGACGCGGAATAAATCGATGCGCCGGCTTCGGAAACGACGATTTTGTGCAGTCCCATTTCCGGCATTCCACGCACCAGTTCGCCTGCGATTTTGTCGGTTTCGCGGCTGGCAGTGCCGTTGCCGATGGCGATGAGCTTCACGCCGTGTTGTTTAATCAGGCGCAACAGCGTTGCCAACATATTGTTTTCTTGATGCAAATAGACGATGACGGTATCCAGCAGCTTGCCCGTGTCGTCCACTACGGCGCATTTCACGCCGTTGCGGTAGCCGGGGTCGAGACCCAAAGTCGTCAGCCGTCCCGCAGGCGCGGCGAGCAACAAGTCTTTGAGATTGCGGGCGAACACGGTAATCGCGTCGGTGTCGGCGGCTTCTTTCAGACGACCTAAGGCTTCGAGTTCCAGCAACAAAAAGATTTTCGCGCGCCAAGTCAGGCGTACGGTGTCGCGCAGCCATTTGTGGCCGTCTGAAACCTTGAAACGGCGAGTAATGATTTGCTCGTATTCGCTTTGCTGCGTAATCGGCGTGTCGTCGGGCTGGTATTTGAGCGCGATGTTCAACACTCCTTCGTTGCGGCCGCGCAATACCGCCAGCGCACGGTGGCTGGGCATGGTGCGAATAGGTTCGCGATGGTCGAAATAATCGCTGAATTTTTCGCCTTCGGTTTCTTTGCCTTCAACGACTTGCGCATGAATTTCGGCTTCGTTCCACAGCTTGTCGCGCAGCGTGCCGATGAGTTCCGCGTCTTCGGCAAACTGCTCCATCAGGATCGCGCGTGCGCCGTCCAGTGCAGCTTTAGTATTGGGAACATTTTCGTTCAGGTAGCCTTGCGCGGCGGCTTCAACATCCTGCGGCTGCTCGGCAAGCAACACGTCCGCCAGCGGCTGCAAACCGTGTTCGCGCGCGATTTGCGCTTTGGTTCGGCGTTTGGGTTTGTAGGGTAGATACAGGTCTTCCAGCGCGGTTTTGTTGTCGGCGGCTTCGATTTGCGCTTTGAGGTCGTCTGAAAGCTTACCTTGCTCTTCAATGCTTTTTAACACAACGGCTTTGCGATCTTCCAACTCGCGCAGATATTGCAGCCGCTCGGCAAGCTGGCGCAGCTGCGTATCGTCCAGCCCACCCGTGGCTTCCTTGCGGTAACGGGCGATAAAGGGGACGGTCGCACCGTCATCTAAAAGCTCAATAGCGGCATTAATTTGCGCAGTGGTGGCAGAGAGTTCTTGAGAGAGGATTTGGGTAATGTTCATATATTCCTTCATATTCCATCTGAACGATTGATAGGACAGCACAACGTAAGATAATTTTTGGGAAGACAAAGGATAATACTGATACACTTCATTCAAAACAAGATAACATATGCTGTATAAGGAAAACCAATGACTATTCTTATCACCGGCGGTACCGGTTTTATCGGTTCTCATACCGTTGTTTCCCTGCTGAAATCAGGCTTTAATGCCGTGATTTTGGACAATTTGTGCAATTCGTCTACCAACATCCTCCCGCGCTTGGAAAAGATTACCGGCAAGTCTGCGCCTTTTTACCAAGGGGATATCCGTGATCGTGAAGTGTTGCGTCAAATCTTTGCGGAACACGATATTGATGCCGTCATCCATTTTGCCGGCTTGAAGGCAGTCGGTGAAAGCGTGGCCGAACCAATGAAATACTACGACAACAATGTGTCGGGCAGTTTGGTTTTGGCTGAAGAAATGGCGCGTGCCGGCGTATTTAAGATTGTGTTCAGCTCATCTGCTACGGTTTACGGTGATCCGGGTAAAGTGCCTTATACGGAAGATATGCAACCGGGGGATACGACCAGCCCTTACGGTACGTCTAAGTCTATGGTGGAGCGCATTTTGACGGATATCCAAAAGGCCGATCCGCGTTGGAGTGTGATTTTGTTGCGCTATTTCAACCCTATCGGTGCGCATGAAAGTGGTTTGATCGGCGAGCAGCCAAACGGCATCCCAAACAATCTGCTGCCTTATATCTGCCAAGTGGCTTCAGGCAAGCTGCCGCAATTGTCAGTCTTCGGTGACGACTACCCTACTCCCGACGGTACGGGTATGCGCGACTATATCCATGTGATGGATTTGGCGGAAGGCCATGTAGCGGCGATGCAGGCGAAAAGCGATGTTTCAGGCGTACACCTGTTTAATTTAGGTTCGGGACGTGCTTATTCGGTATTGGAAATCATCCGTGCCTTTGAAGCAGCCTCCGGTTTGACCATTCCGTTCCAAATCAAACCGCGTCGCGATGGCGATTTGGCCTGTTTCTACGCCGATCCCGCCTACACCAAAGCGCAGACCGGTTGGGAAACTAAGCGTGATTTGGCGCAGATGATGGAAGACTCATGGCGTTGGGTCAGCAACAACCCAAATGGCTACGATGATTAAGTTGACCTGATACAGGCCGTCTGAAAGAGATGTTTTCAGACGGCCTCTTTATCTGAAAAACACACATTCTGTCTGCTATAATCCGTTTATATTATTTTGACTATCCTCTGAAACTTATGAAGAAAATCCTTGTTACCGGCGGCGCGGGCTTTATCGGTTCTGCCGTTGTCCGTCATATTATCCAAAACACCCAAGACTCTGTCGTCAATGTCGATAAGCTGACTTATGCCGGCAATTTGGAATCTTTGACCGAGGTAGCCAATAATCCTCGCTATGCTTTTGAGCAAGTGGATATTTGCGACCGCGCCGAACTCGACCGCGTATTCGCACAACACCAGCCTGATGCCGTGATGCACTTGGCTGCGGAAAGCCATGTCGACCGCTCTATCGATTCGGCAGGCGAATTTATCCAAACCAATATCGTCGGCACATTCAATCTGCTTGAAGCAGCCCGCGCCTACTGGCAACAAATGCTGTCTGAAAAACGCGAAGCCTTCCGCTTCCACCATATTTCTACCGATGAAGTCTATGGCGATTTGCACGGCACAGACGATTTGTTTACCGAGACCACGCCATACGCGCCGTCCAGCCCCTACTCTGCTTCTAAAGCGTCCAGCGACCACCTCGTCCGTGCATGGCTGCGTACTTACGGTTTGCCGACCATCGTAACCAACTGCTCCAACAACTACGGCCCCTACCATTTTCCGGAAAAACTCATTCCTTTGATGATTCTGAACGCGCTCGACGGCAAACCGCTGCCCGTTTACGGCGACGGTATGCAAATCCGCGACTGGCTGTTTGTCGAAGACCACGCGCGCGCACTGTATCAGGTTGTTACCGAAGGTGTTGTCGGCGAAACCTACAATATCGGCGGCCACAATGAAAAAGCCAATGTTGAAGTCGTCAAAACCATCTGCGCCCTGCTGGAAGAGCTTGTTCCTGAAAAACCGGCGGGTGTAACGCGTTATGAAGATTTGATTACCTTCGTGCAAGACCGTCCCGGCCATGACGTACGCTACGCCATCGATGCTGCCAAAATCGGCAGGGAGCTGGGCTGGAAACCTCAGGAAACATTCGAATCCGGCATCCGCAAAACAGTACAATGGTATTTGGACAACAAAACCTGGTGGCAAAACGTATTGAACGGCAGCTATCGTTTAGAGCGTTTAGGCACCGGTAAATAAGTTTTCAGACGGCCTGTTCCCATATTAGGCCGTCTGAAAATCATGCAAACACACACTACTCAGGAGAAAACCCATGAAAGGCATCATCCTTGCCGGAGGCAGCGGCACACGCCTCTACCCCATCACGCGCGGCGTATCCAAACAACTGCTGCCCGTGTACGACAAGCCCATGATTTACTATCCCCTGTCCGTATTGATGCTGGCAGGAATCCGCGATATTTTGGTGATTACCACGCCTGAAGACAACGCCTCTTTCAAACGCCTGCTTGGCGACGGCAGCGATTTCGGCATTTCCATCAGCTATGCCGTGCAACCCAGCCCGGACGGCTTGGCACAGGCATTTATCATCGGCGAAGAATTTATCGGCAACGACAATGTTTGCTTGGTTTTGGGCGACAATATTTTCTACGGCCAATCATTTACGCAAACATTGAAACAAGCCGCCGCCAAGACCCACGGCGCAACCGTATTCGGTTATCAGGTCAAAGACCCCGAGCGTTTCGGCGTGGTTGAGTTTGACGAAAACTTCAACGCCCTGTCTATCGAAGAGAAACCGCAACAGCCCAAATCCGATTGGGCGGTAACCGGCTTGTACTTCTACGACCGACGCGTCGTCGAATTCGCCAAACAAATCAAACCGTCCGCCCGCGGCGAATTGGAAATCTCCGATCTCAACCAAATGTATTTGGAAGACGGTTCATTGTCGGTACAACTTTTGGGACGCGGTTTCGCATGGTTGGACACCGGCACCCACGAGAGCCTGCACGAAGCTGCTTCATTCGTCCAAACCGTGCAAAACATCCAAGACCTGCAAATTGCCTGTCTGGAAGAAATTGCTTGGCGCAACGGTTGGCTTTCCGATGAAAAACTGGAAGAACTGGCGCGCCCGATGGCGAAAAACCAATACGGCCAATATTTGCTGCGCCTGTTGAAAAAATAATGTTTGAGGCCGTCTAAAACTTTTCAGACGGCCTTTAGATGAAAGATAAAACGATGAATATCATTGATACCGCCATTCCTGACGTAAAACTGCTTGAGCCCCAAGTCTTCGGCGACGCACGCGGCTTTTTTATGGAAACCTTCCGCGACGAGTGGTTCAAGACCCAAGTCTGCGAACGCACCTTCGTGCAGGAAAACCACTCCAAATCCGGCAAAGGCGTATTACGCGGCCTGCACTATCAAACTGAAAACACACAAGGCAAACTCGTGCGCGTGGTTGTCGGCGAAGTATTCGACGTGGCCGTCGATATGCGTAAAGACTCCCCCACTTTCGGCAAATGGGTAGGCGAGATTCTGTCCGCAGAAAACAAACGCCAACTATGGGTACCCGAAGGTTTTGCACACGGCTTCTATGTACTGAGCGATGAAGCTGAGTTCGTCTATAAATGCACGGATTATTACAACCCCAAAGCCGAACACTCGCTGATTTGGAATGATCCGACCGTCGGCATCGACTGGCCGCTGCAAGGCGAGCCGAACCTGTCGCCTAAAGACTTGGCAGGCAAAGTATTGGCCGAAGCCGTAACGTTTTAAAAAATAATTCAGGCCATCTGAAAGAATGCTCCTCTTTTCAGACGGCCTACAATCCATTAATAACAATAATCGACGAAAACGCATTGTAAAAAACGCCTACATTCCCTCTCGCGGCATCCGCAAAATCCCCCATCTCTCCACCCTATTGCCTGAATTTCATATCTGCAAAGATGGGAAAGGTACAGAGACTGTCGTCGGCTGGGGTTTGCGCCCGACGACACACAAAGCGCGTGCTTTTGCCGCCGAACACCAGCTTCCCTTTATTGCTTTGGAAGACGGTTTTTTACGCTCGCTCGGACTGGGCGTCTCCGGTTATCCGCCCTACTCCATCGTCTATGACGACATCGGTATCTACTATGACACCACGCGTCCTTCTCGTTTGGAACAACTGATTCTTGCCACCGATACCATGCCGTCTGAAACCTTGGCTCAGGCGCAGCAGGCGATGGATTTCATCCTGCAACACCATCTGTCCAAATACAACCACGCGCCCGAACTTTCAGACGATCATCCTTTACGTTCCCCATCCAAACCCGAAACCGTCCTCATCATCGACCAAACCTTCGGCGATATGGCCATCCAATATGGCGGCGCAGATGCCTCTACGTTTGAATTGATGTTTCAGACGGCCTTAAATGAAAACCCGCAAGCCGATATCTGGGTCAAAACCCATCCCGATGTTTTGTGCGGCAAAAAACAAGGCTATCTGACCCAGCTTGCGCAGCAACACCGTGTCCATCTTTTGGCAGAAGACATCAATCCGATTTCTTTGTTGCAAAACGTCGATAAAGTTTATTGCGTTACCTCGCAAATGGGCTTTGAGGCGCTTTTGTGCAGCAAACCGCTGACCACCTTCGGCCTGCCGTGGTATGCCGGATGGGGCGTGAGCGACGACCGCCATCCTAAAATCGACAGCCTTGTTCAAACCCAACGCCGCACCCCCCGCAACTTGCTACAACTCTTCGCCGCGGCCTATCTGCAATACAGCCGCTACCTCAACCCCAATACCGGCGAAGCAGGCAGCCTCTTTGATGTCATCGACTATCTGGCGACGGTCAAACGCAAAAACGACAAATTGCGTGGCGAGTTGTATTGCGTCGGTATGTCTTTGTGGAAACGCGCGGTTGCCAAACCGTTCTTTAACGTACCCTCATGCCGTCTGAAATTTATCTCTTCCACCCCAAAACTGGCCGGGGTCAAACTGTCCGACGATGCACGCATCCTTGCTTGGGGCAACGGCAAAGAGGCCATCGTCCGTTTTGCCGAACAACACAACATCCCCCTGTTGCGCATGGAAGACGGCTTTATCCGCTCGGTCGGACTCGGTTCTAATTTAGTGCCGCCGCTGTCACTCGTTACCGACGATATGGGCATTTATTTCAATGCCGAAACCCCGTCCCGTCTTGAACACATCCTACAAAACCAAAACTTCGACGATCAAGACTTTCAGACGGCCTTGAAGCTGCAAAAAATGCTGACCGAAAACCACATCAGCAAATACAACGTCGGCAGCTCAGACTTCACCGCCCCATCAACCGACAAAACCGTGATCCTCGTTCCCGGCCAGGTCGAAGATGATGCGTCTATCCGCTACGGTTCGCCCCAAATCTATCGCAATCTGGATCTGCTCCGTACCGTACGCGAACGCAATCCCGATGCCTATATCATCTACAAACCGCATCCCGATGTAGTCAGCGGTAACCGCATCGGCCATATTTCCCCTGAAGATGCTGCACGATATGCCGACCAAACCGCCGAACAAGCCGATATCCTGACCTGTCTCCAATACGCAGACGAAGTTCACACCATGACTTCGCTGACCGGTTTTGAAGCCTTGTTGCGCGGCAAAAAAGTCAGCTGCTACGGCCTGCCTTTTTACGCCGGTTGGGGACTTACCCAAGATCTGCTGCCCATTCCGCGCCGCAGCCACAGGCTTGAGCTTTGGCAGCTGATTGCCGGCACGCTCATCCACTACCCCGACTACATCCACCCCGAAACCCATCAGGCCATCAATGCGGAAACCGCAGCCCAAATCCTGATACGACAAAAAAATATGCAAAAAAACAACAACGGATTACATCGCGGGTACTTTGCTAAAAAATTAGGTAAAATCAAACAACTATATCGATCTTTCAAATAAACACCATCTAAATTAACGATATATCATAAACTTACCTCTATTGAGTCATTATTGCCTTTGCATCGTTAATTCTCTTGGCGTATGCTTGAAAGTTCAACCTAAAACTATTACATAAAAAACAAAACCACATTGCGACATGAAACAGACCGTCCTCAAAAACAACCTGCAAAACCTGCTTGAAAGCGCAGAAAATATCCTGCTACTTCAAGGTCCTGTCGGCAATTTTTTTCTGCGTCTTGCCGACTGGCTGACTGCAAACGGCAAAACCGTACATAAATTCAACTTTAATGCAGGCGACGACTATTTTTATCCGCCCACTCAAGCTTATACCGTTGTTTTTAACGACGACTACGATGCCTTTCCTTAATTTTTGCAAGAATACATCGTTCAACATCACATCCAGGCCGTTGTCTGCTTTGGCGACACACGCCCTTATCACGTCATTGCAAAACGCATTGCAACCGAAAACCAAGCCAGTTTCTGGGCGTTTGAAGAAGGCTATTTCCGCCCCTACTACATCACATTAGAAAAAGACGGCGTCAACGCATTTTCCCCGTTGCCGCGCCGTGCCGACTTTTTTCTTGAACAATTCCCTAAGCTTGCCCGGCAAGAATATGAAGCGCCAACGCCGGTACGCGGCGGGTTTACGCCCATGGCAAAAAACGCCATCCGTTACTATATCGAATTGTTCCGCAATCCACGCAAATATCCCGACTACATCCACCACCGCGCGCCTAATGTCGGCCATTACCTCAAACTGTGGTCGCTCTCCATCCTCAAGCGTTTGAACTACTATATTGAAGACATCCAAATCGCCAAACGTGTGGAAGCAGGCAAATACGGCAAGTTTTTTATTGTTCCCTTGCAGGTATTTAACGACAGCCAAGTCCGTATCCATTGCGACTTTCCCAGCGTCCGCAGCTTCCTGCTCCATGTTTTGAGTTCATTTGCCGAACACGCGCCTGCCGATACCAACATCATCATCAAGCATCATCCGATGGACCGCGGCTTTATCGACTACTGGCGCGACATTAAACGCTTTATCAAAGAACACCCCGAACTCAAAGGCCGTGTGATTTATGTCCATGATGTCCCCCTGCCCGTTTTCCTGCGCCACGGTCTCGGCATGGTCACCATCAACAGCACCAGCGGCCTGTCCGGACTGATTCACAATATGCCTGTCAAAGTCCTCGGCCGTGCCTATTATGATATTCCCGGCATTACTGACCAAAATACCTTGGCAGAATTTTGGAATCATCCGACACCACCTGACAGCGACTTGTTCCATGCCTACCGTATGTACCACCTCAACGTAACCCAAATTAATGGCAACTTCTATAGTCAGGTGTTTTTCCCCAACAAAAAAACCTCCGACTCTTCCGCACCGACAACCTGACTTAGTGAAAGAAAGCTCAGGCCGTCTGAAAACATTTCAGACGGCCTGAAGCAATCAATACCTTAGCTACTGCCATGTAAATAAAACACAAAAACCTGCATTTATCATTAACAATAAATTACAAAGACAGTATAATAACTGAGATGTCATAAAAGCATACCAACTCAAGCTGAGGCCTTAATAACACACAAAATATGGATGTACTCCCAGGCAAAACAATATAACAAGCCAAACATCCTAAAGATAAGCCAGCAAGGCAATACACTTTACAAAACTGTGGCGAGCAATATTTTTACAAAGCCCTCAGCCGGTATTGCCGCCCATATGCTGCAGCATCCGTCTTCCACTTTATATCCGCCCGCAAACCATGACCGCCGCTCCTGATATCCTCTACCGGCAAGCCGCCGCCCTTTTGGAACAATCCAATACCGCCCAAGCCCTGCCCCTGCTGCAACAGGCCGCAGAGCAGGGTTATACGGAAGCTGCTTTTGTATTGGGCAATCATCTGCTGCAAAATGGTCATCCGGAGCAGGCACTTCCATGGCTGGAAGCCGCCGCGGCCCAACGCCATCCCAAGGCACTCTTTATCCTGCTGCAACAACGCGAACACAACGGTACCCCAACAGGACAGCTTCTTAACGAATACGCCTGGCTGGGTGAGCAAGGTCACCCCGAAGCCCAATTAATCCTCATGCGTTACCACGCGCAACGCAACGATCCACAATCCCTCTACTGGGCGGAGCTTGCCGCCGCCCGATATGCCGCGCCTGCGTATTACCATCTGGCACGCCATCATCAACGCCAAGGCGACATTGCGACAGCCATCGAACAATACGAAAAAGCGGCCGCGCTCGGCGTGGCTGCCGCCTGTTGGCAACTCGGTCAAATCTACTTCTACGGCACGGGTATCAGCCCCAACCACGGACAAGCCGAACATTATCTCGAACAAGCCGCGCAAGCCGGCCATATCGCCGCACAAACCCTACTGGCCGACCTTCTTGCCGCCCAACGCAAACCCGAAGCCTTAAAATGGTATCGTCGTGCCGCCGATAAGGAGCAAGCGGAAGCACAGGCCAAGCTGGCCCAATACGCCCTGACCGGCAAACTCTCCGAACGCGATCCGTTCCAAGCGGCACGATATGCCAAAGCCGCTGCCGAGAAAGACCATCCCGAAGCGCTGAAAATCATGGGCGACCTCTACCGCTACGGCCTCGGCATCAAAGCCGACAACCATATCGCGCATGATTACTACCACCATGCCGCCGCGCTGGGTTCTGTCGCCGCAGCACAAAAACTCATCAGCGACGCCGCGCTGTACCATCCGCAACAATACGAACAAATCAAAACTGCCGCCCTGCAGCAACAACAAACCGAAACCATCTACCGTTTGGCGGAAGCACAAGCCAATGCCATCGGCCGTCCCACCGACCACAATGCCGCGCGCAAAAATTACATGGAAGCGGCCGAATTCCACCACAAAAACGCGGCGGCAGCCTTGGGCCGCATCTACCATTACGGCCTCGGCACGGCGCAAGACCCTCGGGCGGCCGCCCACTGGTACGCCATCGCTGCCGAACAAAACCACCCTTCCGCCCAATACCACCTCGCCTGTTTTTACTATCACGGGCAAGGTGTAAGCTGCCATGTTCCGACTGCCTGCTACTGGCTGCAGGCCGCCATCGGCAACGGACATACCTCGGCCGGGTTATTAACATCCCTCTTGGAACAATGGCGCCGCGAAGCGCACCATGCCATCGGACAAAAGGCCGTCTGAAAAGATTTACACTCGCATTTTTTGACAATCTTTAACTATTCCCCTAATATTTGCCAGTTATTTTTCACGGGCACGTCATTGTTTTCATTTCTTTCTGAAAACACCTTGTCCGCGCATCAATACCATGACACTCGGCGGATAACGCCAAGCGTTGAAACACACTACATCCGGAACAAAAACGGATGCTCGGAAAAACATTTCTAGGAGGTGAAACAACATGGAATGGGAATTCAACAGTTATTACACACTGATTGCCGCCACGCTCGTGTTGCTGGTTGGTAAATTTCTGGTTCAAAAAATCAAATTCTTAAGAGACTTCAATATTCCCGAGCCGGTCGCCGGCGGTTTGATTGCCGCTATCGTCCTGTTCGCCCTGCACGAAGCCTACGGCGTCAGCTTCAAATTTGAAAAACCGCTGCAAGATGCGTTCATGCTCATCTTCTTTACATCCATCGGTTTGAGTGCCGACTTCTCCCGTTTGAAAGCGGGCGGTTTGCCTTTGGTTATCTTTACCGCCGTGGTGGGTGCATTCATCATCATCCAAAACTTCGTCGGTGTCGGCTTGGCGAGCGCATTGGGCTTGGATCCGCTGATTGGCCTGATTACCGGTTCGATTACCCTGACCGGTGGTCACGGTACCGCCGGCGCATGGGGTCCTGACTTTGAAAGCAAATTCGGCCTGACCGGCGCAACCGGCTTGGGTATGGCTTCTGCCACCTTCGGCCTGGTATTCGGCGGCCTGATCGGCGGTCCCGTTGCCCGTCGCCTGATCAACAAAATGGGCCGTAAACCTGTCGTCAAAACTGCCAAATCCGACGACAACGATGCTGCCGACGATATCTTCGAACAAGCACAGCGTACCCGCCTGATTACTGCGGAATCTGCTGTCGAAACCCTGGCTATGTTTGCCGGCTGTTTGGCATTTGCCGAAATCGTGGATGGCTACGACAAAGCCTTCTTCGACTTGCCTAAATTCGTATGGTGTCTGTTTGCAGGTGTGGTCATCCGCAATGTCCTGACCGCAGCCTTCAAAGTCAATATGTTTGACCGCGCCATCGACGTATTCGGTAACGCTTCCCTGTCACTCTTCCTTGCCATGGCTCTTCTGAATCTGAAACTGTGGGAGTTGACCGGTCTGGCAGGTCCTGTGACCATCATCTTGGCCGTACAAACCGTTGTGATGATTCTGTACGCCACTTTCGTTACCTACGTCTTCATGGGTCGCGATTACGACTCTGCCGTATTGGCGGCAGGTCACTGCGGCTTCGGTTTGGGTGCCACCCCGACCGCCGTTGCCAACATGCAGTCCCTGACCCAAACCTTCGGCCCGTCGCACAAAGCCTTCCTGATTGTACCTATGGTCGGTGCGTTCTTCGTTGACTTGCTCAACGCCGCCATCCTCTCCGGCTTTGTCAGCGTCATCAAAGGCTGATACATCTGACATAGAAAAGCACTTGCCGCATTTACTTGCTGCAAGTGCTTTTGTTATGATAGGCACGTCAGGCCGTCTGAAAGGCCGTCATCTTCAGGAGTACCCATGTACAAAAAAACCGCTTCCGTATTGATTTTAAGCACGATTCTTCTTGCTGCATGCAGCAAAGAAGAGCCGAAAGCCGCGCTTGATTGCGCCCAACCGGCCACACTGCAAAACATCCGTACCACCATCGAAGACACCCTCAAACAACAAGCGCGCTCCTTTGCCCGCAATGACAGCCGCCAATTCGTTGATGCCGACAAAATCATCGCCGCCGGCCTCGAATTAGAAACCCTGCTTGAAGACGCCAAAGAAACCGAAGACAACGGCAAAGCCATCTGCCGCGCCAACCTCAAAATCCACATTCCAGACACCATCCTCAAAACGGCTATAGACAACAGCCCGCTGATTTACGGCAACACCCCATTGTCCGACATGCTCGAACAAAAACTAATGGGCAGCAACCTGACTTTTGAAAACAACACGTTCAGCACCACCCTGCTCTACACCCCCGACAAAGACGGCAAACTGGTTCTCGAAGACAACACCCTGAGCACCACAGCCCAAACCCTTTCCGCCACCCTGCTGCCCTACGGCGTGAAAAGCATCGTCATGATAGACGGCAAGCCTGTATCCAAAGAGCAGGCCATCAAGCTGCTGCAAAACCCAAATACGGAAGAGCCGCCGACTGTTAATCCGCAAGACATCCTTGAAAACAATGCCGCCAGCCAAGCTGTCGGCTTGACTGATGATGACAATTCAGACTACGAAGTCCTGCGTCCTGACCGTGAAACTCCGCGCAACGAGCCGCCCGGCCTCAGCCAAAGCGAACTCGACAACGCACGCGCGCAAAACCGTCAGGCAGACGGCGAGATTAACGACCTCTGGGGCGGCATGGACAGCGATGTCAAGCAACAAATCCTCGGCGAACAACGCGCCTGGATTCAAAGCAAAAAACTCAACTGCCAACAAGCCGCCGCGTCCGCAGACAACGCTGCGCAAGCAGAATACCTGCGCCTGCAGTGTGAAACCCGCATGACCCGCGAACGTACGCAATACCTGCGCGGCTATTCCATCAACTAAAACCGATAAGGCCGTCTGAACATTCAGACGGCCTACAAGAAAGCACATCACATCATGCAATACCGAATCCACCGTGAAGGCGATGCCCAAAACACACCCTCTTCAGCCTCCACCCCCGTCGACAACTGGGAGCGCAACACCCTGCGCGAAGTCCTCCTCGCCGCCTACCAAGAACAACGCCGCGCCCGCATTTGGCGCAATATCTGGCGCGGCGTCGCCGTCCTCATCTTCCTCAGCCTGATTTTCGGCCTTGCGGAAGAAGAAGGAAAAACCACGAGCATCCAAGCCCGCAGCGAACACACCGCCGTTATCGACCTGACCGGCGAAATCGGCAACGACATCGACGACCAAGTCCAAATCCTGCGCGACAGCATGGAAGCCGCCTACGAAAACGGCAACGCCAAAGCCATCATCATCCGTGCCAACAGCCCCGGCGGTTCGCCTGTCGTGTCCAACACGGCCTTTAACGAAGTCCGCCGCCTCAAAGCCGAACACAAAGACATCCCTGTCTACCTCGTTGCCGAAGACATGTGCGCTTCCGGCTGCTACTACATTGCCGCCGCAGCCGACAAAATTTACGCCGACCCTTCCAGCATTGTCGGCAGTATCGGCGTGATCGGCGGCGGTTTCGACTTTACCGGCCTGATGGACAAAGCCGGTGTCAAACGCCGTCTGAAAACCGCCGGCAGCAACAAAGGCATGGGCGACCCTTTCACGCCTGAAACGCCGGCACAAACCCAAATTTGGGAAACTATGTTGGGCGATATCCACCAAGAATTCATCAAAGCCGTCAAACTCGGCCGCGGCGCAAGGTTGAAAGACAAACAGTATCCCGACGTTTTCAGCGGCCGCATCTACACCGGCAAAGAAGCCAAACAGGTCGGCCTGATTGACGACTTCGGCAGCATTTACAGCGTTGCCCGCGATGTTGTCAAAGCACCCGAGCTGGTCAACTACACACCGCAAGACGATTTCAGCAAAATGCTCAGCCGCCGCTTCGGTGCGGAAGTGAAGGCCAAAGTCAAAGAAACTTTGTCTGAAATTTGGTAAATAAAAAATAAAAGGTCGTCTGAAACCCAAATCATTGGGCTTCAGACGGCCTTTTTATATATGGTTGTTACAATAAAACGTGATTATTGTCCAAACATTTATCGGCTTCATAAACCGACAGGCAGAGACCTTTGCAAAATTCCCCAAAATCCCCTAAATTCCCACCAAGACATTTAGGGGATTTTCCATGACCACCTTCTT